>DASZSK010000187.1:0-24175 GCA_035548735.1 Caulobacterales bacterium
CGCAGCGGCCTCGTCGTTTCGGAAATTTGCCTTGGCGCCATGACGTTCGGCGGCGACGGCTTCTGGAAAGTCATCGGCGGGCAGGACCAACAAGAGGTCTCAAATCTCATCAAAGGCGCGTTCGACAAGGGCGTCACCTTCATCGACACGGCGGATGTCTATTCCAACGGCCTCTCGGAGCAATTGCTCGGCGGCGCTATCCGCGAGCTGGGTTTGCCGCGCGATGAGCTCGTGATCGCCACCAAGGTGTTTGGGCGCTACGGCGCTTACACGCAGGCTGGAACCGCGGAAGAAGCGCGGCGCTCGAAGAACGCCAATCTCTGGGGTCTCTCGCGCAAGCATATTCTCGACGGCATCGATGCGAGCCTCGAGCGCCTTGGCCTCGACTATGTCGATCTCTACCAGACGCACGCCTTCGACCCGCTAACGCCGATCGAAGAGACGCTGGAGGCGTTGGACGAAGTCGTGCGCTCCGGCCGCGCGCGCTACATAGGGCTTTGCAACAACGCCGCGTGGCAGATCGCCAAGGCGCTTGGGATCTCCGACGCCAATGGTCTTTCGCGCTTCCAGTCAGCGCAGATGTATTATTCGATCGCCGGACGCGATCTCGAACGCGAAGTCGTGCCGCTCTGCAAGGAGGAGGGGCTTTCGATCCTGCCCTGGAGCCCGCTCGCGGGCGGCTTCCTCTCCGGCAAATATACCCGCAGCAGCGCGCCGGAAGCCGGTTCGCGCCGCGTGGCGTTCGACTTTCCGCCGGTCGACAAGGAAAAGGCCTACGACATCATCGATGTGATGGCCGAGATCGGCAAAGCCAAAAGCGCGTCAGTCGCGCAGGTGGCGCTCGCATGGCTGCTGCATCAGCCGCAAGTCACCAGCGTCATCATCGGCGCGAAGACGCAAGCCCAGCTCGATGACAATATCGCCGCGACCGAGGTCAAGCTTACGGCCGATGAATTGGCCAAGCTCAATGGCGTGTCGGCGCTGAAGCCCGAATATCCGGGCTGGATGCTGGATCGTCAGGGCGCGGACCGACGCGGCGCGGTCTCATAAAAAAAGCGGCGGCGTGGAGGCTTGTCCTCTCCACGCCGCCGCCCGCGCGTCCCCCGTTACCGACGCACGATCGCGATCTTGTATCCGCCGGTCGAGCCGCTGAGGCCGCTCGCCTGGATGTAATAGGTGTCCGTCGTCGTGGGCGTGAACACCAGCCGAGCATCGAGGCCCGGGCCGCTGTCATCATCCGTCGCGACTTGTTCGCCGTTGGAATTGAGCACCGTGAGGAACGGATCCGTCAATGGGCTGTCGCCATTGCCGCTGACCGTGATCTCATAATGCACATTGGCGACCAGATCGACGCGATAATCATCAAGGTCGCCGCCGATTTCGATGCGGCTGAGGCGATCGTCCGACGGATCGGCCTTCAAGGTTTCGTCAGTGCCCGTATTACCCGGCACATCGGTGTCCGAGACGTTGATCGAATAATGGCCCGAACCTGAGTGGTTGGCCGAGGAGACCGCCGCGTAGTACGTGCCGCCGGTCGGCGAGGCGAAGTAGAGGTACGAATTCATGCCCGTGCCGCCGTCATCGTCCGACGCCACTTCGTGACCGTCCGAATCGTAGAGCGTGAGCATCGGATCAGCGAGCCCGTTTTCGTCGGTCGCGTTGACCGAGAAGCGATAGGGACGGCCCTCCACGAGATCGACCGAGAACCAGTCCGAGTCGTCGTTCGGCGAAATGACGCTGGTGCGGCCTTCGCCGTTGGCGGTGAGTTGTTCAGCGCCATCCGCTTGCGCCGGGATTTCGCCGGCGGTCACGTTGACGGTGTAGCCGCCGGTGGCGTCTTCGCTGAACGCTTTGGCTTCGACGTAATAAGTCCCAGCGCTCGGCGCGGTGAATTCGAGCCATGAATTGAGCCCGTCGCCGCCGTCGTCGTCGCTGGCGAGTTCGGCGCCGTCCGGACCATGGACGACGAGCATCGGATCGCCGATGCCGTTGTCGCCCGAGCTATCGAGGCCGATGCGCACCGATTGGCCGGCCTTCATGTCCATCCGATACCAATCGTGATCGCCGGCCGGCGCGATGACGCCTTCGCGGCTGTCGCCGTCGGCGCTCAAGACCGCGTCCGTGGTCGCGTCGGCGGGAATGTCGCCAGCGGCGACCGAGACGTCATAGGCGCCTGTCGCGTTCGAATCGAACGAGTGCGTTTCGATGAAATAATTGCCGGCGTGCGGCGCGGTGAATTCGAGGTAGGAATTGAACCCATCGCCGCTGTCGTCGTCGGACGCAAGCTCGGTTCCGCTGGCGTCGAGCAGGCGGATCACCGGATCGGCGAGCGCGCCATCGCCGGAGGCGCTGCGCGCCTGGAAGCGATAAGTCTGGCCCGCGGCGAGCGAAACGCGCAGCCAGTCGGCGTCGCTGCCGTATTCGATGTTGCCGCGCACGGTTTGGCCGACGCCAATGCGCCCGCGCGTGTTGCGGTTGTTGGCGAAGTCGTCATGCGGCAGGGGCGCCGCCTCGACGCGCAGTGAATAGCCGCCCTCGGCGTCGTCGCCGAAGCCGCGCGCTTCGATGAACACGTCGCCATTGGCGCTCGGCACATAATCGAGCTTCGAATTGAGCGTGCCTTGTTCGTCGCCCGTGGTCGGCGCGTCGTCGTTGCGGGAAATCTCTTCGCCATTGGCGCTGTGCAGGATGAGCAGCGGATCCGACAGCTTCGCGTCGCCTTCGCCCGCGCCATCCAAATAGATATGATACATCTGCCCGGTGCGCGTGGTCAGCCGGAACCAATCGGTGTCGCCGCCATATTCGAGGGCGCCGGCAACCGTTTGCCCCGGCGCGATGCGCGCACGCGTCGTTTGATCGTTGCCGGCGTTGTCGGGCGGCACGGCGCTCGCCTGGACGCTCAGCGTATAGGCGCCGGTGGCGTCGTCGCCAAAGCCGCGCGCTTCGACGAACACGTCGCCGCCTTGCGTCGGCACGTAGCGCAGCAGCGAGTTCAGCCCTTCCGGGCCGTCATCGTTGCGCGCGATCTCGGCGCCATCGGCGCTATGCAGGATGAGCAGGGGGTCGCCCAGCGCTTCGTTCTCGGCGCCTGCGCCGTTCAGCGCGATGCGATACAATTGGCCGGGCGCGACCGTGAGGCGATACCAGTCGGTGTCGCCAGCCGGCGAAAGCGCGCCATTGACCGGCGTTCCGGGCGTCAGTCGCGCCGTTGTGGAAGCGTCGCCGGCGGGATCGTTCGCAGCGGACTGCGCCAAAGCCGAGCCGCCAAGGCCGAACGCCGACAACGCGACGACCGCCGCGCCAAACAACCATTTCCCCCGCATGACCGTACTCCTCAAACCCGGGAACCAGCGTCGCTATTGAGCATGTTCGGGCTTGAGGGCCATGGTTAACGATCGTTCATGTTGGCGGTAAAGCGGAAAAACGGCGGAAGGGCGCCGCCGAGGACACAAGATATTTCAGACCTTGATGTCCACGCCGCCGCCGGCCCCTTCCGAGGCCGCGGGCGGAGCTGAAGCTTGGCCGGAAGAGACCAGCACCATCGCTGCGCGCAGCGTGCGATCACCCAGCATGTAGCCCGGCTGCATGACCTCGGCGATCTTGCCGGCCGGCTGATCCGAGGGCGCCTGCGCGACGGCCTGGTGCAGGTTCGGGTCGAACGCTTCGCCCTTGGCGCCGATGCGCTTCACGCCGTGGCGCGCGAACACGTCCACCAGCGCTTTCTCCGTCATCTCGATGCCGGCGATCAGCGTGCGCGTAGCTTGGTCGGCGGCCTCACGCGCTTCGGGGGACAGCGATTCCAGTGCGCGCCCGAGCGTGTCGGCGACCGGCAAAAGATCGCGCGCGAATTTGTCGATCGCGAACACGCGCGCGTCCTGCGCCTGGCGTTCGCCGCGACGGCGCGTGTTTTCGACTTCCGCCAGCGCCCGCAGCAATTCATCGCGGGTCTTGGCCAGCTCCGCCTCGAACGCGGAATTATCCTGGGCGACAGGCTCTTGCTCCGGCGCCTCGGGCGTTTGCTGCGCTTGGCTCTCGTTGCTCATGCCTCTTCTTCCTCACCGTTCCGGGCTGCTGCGCCCATCGAGCACCCGCCCGACGACGCGCGCCGTGTAGTCGACCACCGGGATCACCCGGGCGTAGTTCAGGCGCGTCGGGCCGATCACGCCGAGGGCCCCGACGACTCGCCGTTCCGCGTTCATATAGGGTGCGACGATCAAGCTCGACCCTGACAGCGAAAAAAGCGGGTTTTCCGAACCGATATAGATTTTCACGCTCTCGCCGGCCCGGGCGAGATCCAGCACCTGGATCAGTTCGCGGGTCTTTTCGAGGTCGTCGAACAGCCGCCGGGCCAGTTCGAGATCGGCCAGGGCGCTGGGGTCTTGCAGCAGGTTGGCGCGGCCGCGCACGATCAGCGAGCGTCCGCCCGCGGCGTCCTCGCCGGACCAATCCACCAGCCCGCCTTCGATCAGCTTGGCGGCGGCCTGATCGAGCGCGGCGCGATCCCGCGCCAGCGCTTCGGCGGCCTCCGCGCGCGCCTCGGCCAGGGTTTTGCCCTTGAAGCGCGCGTTGAGGAAGTTGGTCGCCTCGGTCAGCGCCGAGGAGGGGAGCCCTGGCGGCGTCGAAAGCACGCGGTTTTCGACCTGGTTGTCCTCGAACACAAGGATGAGCAGCGCCTGGCCCGGCCCGATCGAGACGATCTCGGCGTGCCGCACGGCGGCGTCGTGCTCCGGCGTGACGACGAGCCCGGCGCCGCCGGCCAGGCCGGACAGCAATTCCGAAGCCGCGCTCAGCACGTCCTGCGGATTGGCGCCGGCGCTGCCGATGCGCTCGTCGATGGCGCGCTTCTCCTGCTCGGGCGCTTCGCCAAGCTGCAGCAGGCTGTCGACGAAGAAACGCAGGCCGACCTGGGTTGGACGGCGGCCGGCCATGGCGTGCGGGGCGTCGAGCAGGCCCATGGCGGCGAGATCGGCCATGGTGTTGCGGATCGAGGCCGGGGAAAGCCCGGCGCCGCCGATGCGCGACAGCGTGCGCGAGCCGACCGGTTCGCCGGTCGTCAGGTAAGTCTCGACGATTTCGCGGAAGATCGCGCGTGCGCGTTCGTCGAGCGAGGAAAGATCAGGAGCCGTGGGTTGCGCCATGACGGCGCATAGGTAGCGAGACGCGCGCCGCGGGAAAAGGCGTCACGCTGGCTTCGGTTGTCGCGCCGCGCTCCGAACCAGCGCCGCGATGCGCAGCGCGGCGGCGCCGCCCACCAGAGCCAGGCCATAGCTCCCGACCAGCGGCTGCTGGTGCGTGATCCGCCCGTAATAGGTGAAGGCGAAGATGCCGGCGATCACAATGCCGCCCACGCTGTGCAGCCGCTTCCAATTCGCGCCAAGCGTGCGAACGGACCAATCGTTCGAAGTCAGCGCCATCAGCGCGACGAACACGTAGCCGGCCCCGCCGCCAATGATCGTGACCATGCTGGCGGCGTGGCCGTAGACGAGGATGGCGGTTGCGAAAAAGACGGCGTGGACGAAGTGCGCGAAGGCGAAGCCGAGACCGACGCCGCGGCGGTTGAACAGCAGCCATGTCCGCCAGCCGCCGGGCCAGAGTTTCGCCAGCGCCGACGCGCTCCACGCCGCGGCGAACCACAGGACAGACCAGCGTGCGGTGAATGCCGTGGCCGCAGCGACGCCGTCGCGTCCGCCGTCGCCAAGCACCACGCCGGTCAAGCCGATCAGCAGCGCCGCCATGGCGGCGAGATAGATGATTGGTCCGGTTGGTTTCTGGCGCGCCATTTTTTTCCTCCCGTCACGTCTTGGCTTTTGCGAGCTTCGGCGGCGGCATCACGCGGCGCATGAATTCGTCGAACTTCGGCACGGTGAAGCCGACTAGGCCGCGCTCGGGCGAATAGGCCATGCCCTTCTTGATTAAGTGGTCGCGGATCGGCGCCGATTGTGTCGCCGAAAGCCCCATCAGCGTGGCGATGGCGGTGGAATTCGCGGGCGCCGGGCCGAGTTCGGCCATGGCGCGCGCATACGCCTTCTCGCGATCGGTCAGACGCGCCAAGCGCACCTTGAAAATGCTTTCGTCCATCGCCGCGATGGCGCGCGCATTCGCGTCTTGCGCATGCGCAAGCGTGATGGGGGAGGCGGGCGCGGCCTCCCAACAATGCGAGCCCCACACTTGCAGGAAAAACGGATAGCCGCCGGTCTGAGCCACCACATAGTCGAGCGCATCCTGGTTGTAGGCGACATCTTCCCGCTGCGCCGGCGCTTGCAGCGCCTGGCGCGCGCTCGCGTCATCGAGCGGACCGATCGGGGGATAATCGAACAAGCGCTCGGCGTAGGACTTGGCGTCGCCCGCGAGCTTGGCGAGCTGTGGAAGGCCACCGCCGAACAACAGGATCGGCAATTGCCGCTGGCTAATCTTATGCAGCGCCATGATCAGCGCCGAGAGATCGGTTTTCGAGAGATATTGGATTTCGTCGATCAGCAGCACGACGGCGGCGTCGCGCTTTTCTGCGGCCTGGCCAATGGCGAGGAAAAGATCGGTCAAGTCGATGGTGAGGTCGCCGGTGGCGGTTTGCGTGGCGAGCCCGAGCTCCATGTCGCCAAGCTGTACGCGAAACGCGCTGGCGAAGGCGCGGAGCGCGCCGAACGCGGCGTGCAGGTCGGCGCCGGCCTTCTTCACCCGGTCGAGGCGCAGAAGGATGCGGTGCAGCTGCGGTGCAAGCTGCGCCGCCAAAGGCTTCTCCGGATCGGTCTCCAGCATCGCCGTGTGGCACTGAAGCGATTCCGCGATCTGCTCGAATTCGTTGAGGAGCACGGTTTTGCCGACGCCGCGGAGACCGAGCATGACAAAGCTTTTAGCCGGCCGGCCGGCGCGCATGCGCTCGATCGCGAGACGGGCCTGGGCGATCAGCGGGTCGCGGCCCGCCAGTTCCGGGGGAGGTGAGCCGGCGCCGGGATTGTAGGGATTATGGGCGGACTTCACGGACCCTCTATAGGCAAGTTAGGAAGATTTACGGGCATCGCCGGTAAATCCTGATAAATTCGGTCATGAGGCTATTCGGCGCTTTCCGCCAGAGGGATCAGCGGCGTCCTCCCTGTAGGCCGAACGATAGGAAATTTACCATTATTTACCATAAATCTCGGTAAATTTGGCGTACACAGCTTCAGCGCCTCGACCTCGCGGCCCGATTCCGTCATGGACGCTCGTTGGGCGGGGCCTTGGCGGCGGATCGTCCTCACAAGCACCAGGAGTTTCCATGCGCCCTTCCGGCCGCGCGTCCGATCAGCTTCGCGACATCGTTCTCGAGACGAACGCCTCGCGCTACGCGGAAGGCTCCTGCCTCGCCAAGTTCGGCGCAACCCATGTGCTCTGCACGGCGACGGTGGAACAGGGCGTGCCCGGTTGGCTGAAGGGCCAGGGACGCGGTTGGGTGACGGGCGAATACGGCATGCTGCCGCGCGCCACCCATACGCGCGGGCGGCGCGAAGCGGCGCAGGGCAAGCAATCGGGCCGCACGCAGGAAATCCAGCGCCTGATCGGGCGCAGCCTCCGCTCCGTCGTCGATCTCAAGGCGTTGGGCGATCGCACGGTCACGCTCGATTGCGACGTGATCCAAGCTGACGGCGGCACGCGGACGGCGGCGATCACCGGCGCGTGGGTCGCGCTGGCGAAAGCCTGCGCGTATCTCGTGGCGGAGAAGGAGCTCAAATCCAATCCGGTGATCGGCCAAGTCGCGGCGATCTCCTGCGGCGTGTTCGAAAAGCTCCCCGTGCTCGATCTCGACTATGCCGAGGATTCAAGCGCCGAAGTCGACGCCAATTTCGTGCTTTCCGGCGATGGAAGGATGATCGAGGTGCAGGCGACCGGCGAGCAGCGGCCGTTCGCGGAAGAAGAATTCCACGAACTGGTGCGGTTGGCGAAACTGGGTTGCGGTCAATTGTTCGAAGCGCAGAAAAAAGCCGTCGGCTGACGCGTGATTTGCGACAAGCGACTGCGCGGCTTGCTGGCCTTGACGCGCAGCGGCGCCTATAGCTCCCCTTAATCTGGGGGATTTTCAATGCACACTTCACGTCGCGATATCCTGGCGGGCGCCGCATCCGTTGGCGCGCTTCTGGCGCTGCCGCAGAACGCCATGGCGCAGCCGAGCGGCCATGCCGGCTTCGCCGCACTGCTCGATTCCTTTGCGGACGAGATTCTGCAAAGCGCGCCCGAAAGCGCGACCGGTCTCGGCCTCGACAAGGGGGCGCGGGCGCGGCTGAAGAGCCGCCTCTCGGACCACTCGCTGGCGGCGGCGGCGGCGGATCGCGCGGCCTGCCAATCACGTCTGCGTCGGCTCGCCGCGTTCGACCGCAATTCGCTGAGCGGCGTCGACGCCATCCGCTACGACGCCGTGCAATACGCTTTTCAGCTGGGCGCCGACGGCGGCGCGTTCGGCTACGGCGACAACAGCTTCGGCGCGGCGATGGGCGAATACGCAACGCCCTACCTCGTCAGCCAGCAAGGCGGCGCCTACGCCACCATCCCTGAGTTTCTGAACTCGCAGCACAAGATCGAAACCGCCGCGGATTGCGACGCCTATCTCGCGCGCATGCACGCGTTTGCGCGTCAGCTCGATCAGGAGACGGCGCGGACCAATCACGATGTCGCCGCCGGCGTGGTCGCACCGGATTTCATTCTCGACAACGCGCTTGGTCAGCTCACGGCCATGCGTGGGCAAGCGGCGGGCGAAACCGGTTTGGTGCGTTCGCTGACGCATCGCGCGCAAGCCGCGCACATCGCCGGCGATTACGCCGCGCGCGCGACGCGCATCGTCGAGCGCGAGATTTATCCCGCACTCGACCGGCAGATCGCCGCGATCCGCGCCGCGCGTGCGCGCGCCGGGCATGACGCCGGCGTGTGGCGCCTGCCGCGCGGCGAAGATTATTACGCTTGGCAATTGCGCGTCGGCACCTCAACGACGCTGTCGGCCGACGACATCCATAATATGGGGCTGGAGCAGGGGCGCGCGATCGATGCGCGCATGGATGCAATCCTCAGGAAGCAGGGCATGACCGAAGGCTCGGTCGGCGCGCGCGTCACGGCGCTCACGCACGATCCGCGTTTCGTAAAGCCCAACACCGATGCCGGCCGCGCCGAAGTGGTGGCCTATTGCGAAGGACGCATCGCCGCGATCCGGGCGCTGTTGCCGCGCGTCTCGCATATGGCGCTGCGCGCGCCGGTCGAAGTGCACCGCGTGCCGGTCGACATTCAGGATGGCGCAGCCCTCGGCTATATGAATTTTGGCGCGCTCGATGGCTCGCGCCCGGCGATCTATTACATCAACCTCAAAGACACCGGGAATTGGCCGCTCTGGACGCTGCCGACGCTCACCGCGCACGAGACGATTCCCGGTCATGCCTGGCAGGGCGCGTATCTCGCCGAGCATCATGACGAAGTGCCGCTGATGTCGTCGCTGATGGGCTTCAACGCCTTCGTCGAAGGCTGGGCGCTCTACGCCGAGCAGCTGGTGGATGAACTTGGCTTCTATGACGACGATCCGTTCGGCCGCCTTGGCTATCTGCAGGCGCTGCGTTTTCGCGCCGCGCGTCTCGTCGTCGATACGGGCCTGCACGCGAAGCGCTGGACGCGCGAACAGGCGATCCAATCGCTGATCGATCAAACCGGGCGCGCGCAAGCGGCGGCGACGAGCGAAATCGATCGCTACATCTCAACGCCGGGCCAAGCCTGCGGTTACAAGGTGGGCCACACGGAAATCGTGCGGCTGCGCGAAAAGGCGTTCAACGCGCTGGGCGCGGGCTTCGACGTGCGCGACTTCGACGACATCGTCGTGCAGACTGGCGGCATTCCGCTCACGGTGCTGGAGAAGGCGATCGACGCTTACATCGCCTCGAAGCTGACGTAGTCACTCCGCCGCTTCCTTTTCCAGCGCGGCGTCATCGTCGGCGGGTTCATACGACAGAAGTTCGCCGGGCTGGCATTCCAGCACGCGGCAGAGCGCGTTCAGCGTGGAAAAGCGGATCGCTTTCGCTTTGCCGGTCTTCAGGATCGACAAATTGGCGAGCGTGACGCCGACGCGCTCGGAGAGTTCCGTCAGCGACATGCGCCGCTCCAGCAGAATGCGGTCGAGGGTGACGCGGATCGCCATCAGATGGTCAGCTCCTGCTCTTCGCGGAGCCGCGCGCCTTCGCGGAACACTTCGGCGAGGACGATGAGAATGAGGATGACGAACCAAGTCGAGAGATCGGGTCCGTGCTCGGTCCACTCAAAATGCGCTTCGGCGCCGTCAGGCAGATGCGAGACCGCGAGCAGGGCGCCGGTCAATGCCATCAGCAGGTAGCGAGAGACCTCCATCAACAGCAGCAGGATCCAGATCCAACGCAGATGGTCCGCATTGGATTTGTGAAATGGGTCCCCGGAGCTGAAACTGGAAAACAGGCGCCGCAGCCGCCAGATGATGGCCAGCGTGCCGCCGATGACAATCGCGCCGATGGTGAAGCCGATCGCAACGAACGGCGCATAGGCCAGCACCGAGGTCTCATGCACCTCAATCTTGATCACGTGCGCGGCCAGCAAGGTGAAGAAGCCGATGCAGATCACCGCCCCGACGGAAATGCAGAAGGCCACAAACCACATGAACCACCAGGCGGCGCCCAGGCCCCACCGGATGAACGAAGCGATTGATCCTTTGCCCAAAGCCTTCATGGCTGGCTGCTTCTCCTGGTCCTGGCGCATCTTGCCCGGACTTTATTGATAAACGATATAGACCCCGCGTCCCGTCGTCAAACAAGTGTTGTAAATCATGACCCGCCTCAGCGGCCGCCTGGTCGTCGCCAGCCACAATAAGGGGAAAGTCCGGGAGATCGCCGCGCTCCTGGCCCCCCTGGGCGTGGAGGCGGTGTCGGCCGGCGAACTCGGCCTGCCCGAACCGGAGGAGACCGAGACCAGCTTCGTCGGCAACGCCGCGCTGAAGGCGCGGGCGGCGGCTGACGCCTCGGGCCTGCCGGCGCTCGCCGATGATTCCGGCCTCGAAGTGCTGGGCCTCGGCGGCGCGCCCGGCGTCTATTCGGCGCGTTGGGCCGGCCCCGACCGCGACTTCGGAATGGCTATGGAGCGGGTGTGGCGCGAGCTGCAGGAGCAGGGGGGCGACAATCTCGCCGCGCGCTTCGTCTGCGCGCTGGCTTTGGCCGAGTCGAATGGCGAGGTGCGCACGTTCGAAGGCGAAGCGCGCGGACACATCGTCTGGCCGCCGCGCGGCGCGCACGGCTTTGGCTATGACCCGATCTTCGTGCCTGAAGGCTATGACCGCACCTTCGGCGAGATGACGCACGAGGAGAAGTTGCCGCTCACCCATCGCGCGCGGGCGTTCGAAAAATTCCTGGCGGCGCTCGAATGAGTTTCGGCGTTTACGTGCATTGGCCGTATTGCGCGGCGATCTGCCCGTATTGCGATTTCAACGTCTATCGCGCCCGTGGCGCCGACACCGCGCCTTTGCTTGCCGCGATCGAAGCCGACATCGCCGAGCATGCGGAACGGTTTGGACGACGCCGCGCCGACACGCTGTTTCTCGGCGGCGGTACGCCGTCGCTGTTGAGCGGGCGCGAGATCGCGGGGCTTATCGAAGCGGTGGCGCGCGACTTCGATCTCGCGCCGGACGCCGAGATTACGCTCGAAGCCAATCCGGAGAACTGGTCGCTGTTCGCGGAGCAGGCCGCGGCGGGCGTCAATCGCTTCTCCATCGGCGTGCAGGCTTTGGACGACGCGGCGTTGAAAGCGCTGGGGCGCTTTCACGATGCGGCGACGGCGCTGCGTGCGGTTGAGGCGGCGGCGCAAACCGGCAAACGCGTGTCGCTCGATCTCATCTATGCGCGGGAAGGGCAGAGCGTCGAAGCGTGGCGTGCGGAATTGCGGCGTGCGTTGGCGCTGCCCGTCGCGCATGTCTCGCTCTATCAGCTCACCATTGAGCCCGAGACGGCGTTCGCGCGCAAAGTCGCGCGCGGCGCCATCACGCCGCCGGACACAGAAACCGCCGCCGCGCTCTACGAAGCGACGCAAGAGGTCTGCGAAGCGGCCGGTTTTCCCGCCTATGAGATCTCAAATCACGCGCGCGGCCCCGGCGCGCGATCGCGGCACAATCTGATCTATTGGCGCGGCGGCGATTGGATTGGCGTCGGCCCCGGCGCGCACGGCCGCATCACGCATGAGGGCGTGCGCATCGCCACCGAAGCGCAGCGGCGTCCGTCGGACTATATCGACGCAGTGCGCGAGCATGGCGTCGGCTGGATCGAAGACGTTACGTTGACGCGCGAAGAAACCGCCGATGAAGCGCTGATCATGGGCTTGCGCATCAGCGAAGGCGTCGAGCCCGAACGCATTGAGAAATTGCGCGGCAGGCCGCTCAACGTCGGAGCGCTCGCCTGGCTCGAGACGCAAGGGCTGGTCACGCAAACCGGGGCGCGCATCGCGCTCACGCCCGCGGGGCGCTTGCTGGCGAACCAGATTGCCGCGGAATTGGCGGCTTAAGTTCCAGAGCGCGGGAAGCGACGCGGCGCGGGATCGACCGGCGCCGATGCGCCGGCGCGCACTTCCATGATGGCGAGGCCGCGCTCGATGGTGCCGTTGGCGCGGAAGCGGAAGATTCCGTCCGAACCGAGGAAGCCCTCGGGATTTTCGAGCTGGCTGCGCGAAAATCCCTGCGCGCCGCGATCGTGCGAGAGGGCGGAGGCCAGCGCGACCGCGTCATAAGCCAAGCTCGCGAGCCGCGTCGGCTGCCGCTGAAACACGCTTTGATAGCGCGACTCGAAATCGGTGCGCGCGCTCGGGTCGGGCGAAACGTACCAGCCGCCGGCGAGCGTCGGCTCGCGTTCGGCGTCGCCGCCGGCCCAGGCGCTGGTGCCAAGCAACCGCACGCGGCCCAAGTCGACGCCGCCCGCGACCAGCGCGGGGCCGATGGCGCGGAGCGCGCTGCCGCTCTCGGCGATCAGGATCGCTTGCGGCGGCGTCGGGCCGAAGCTGCGCCCGAGCTGCGTCGCGGCGGCGGCAGCCTCCGCATCGGTGCGATTGTAGAGTTGCGAAGCGGTCACGGCGACGCCATTGGCGGCGGCGGCTTCGCGCAGTGAGCTTTCGACGCGCCGGCCGTATTCGTTGTCTGGACCGAGCAGCGCGATCGAACGGATGTTGTGCGCGGCCGCATAGCTGACGATGCGGGAGACTTCGTCCTCAAGCTGGAAGCTCAGCAAATAGACGCCTTGGCCTGCGACCGTGCGATCGGACGAAAAGCCGATCACCGGAATGTTGGCGGCGTGGGCTTCGCGTCCCGCGCCTTGAACGCCATCGGCCAGCACCGGACCGATGATGATGTCGGCGCCATCCGTGATGAGGGCGTGCGCGGCAGCCTGAGCCGAGGCCTGGTCGGCCCCGGCGTCACGCGGGATCAGCAGCGTGTTGCGGTCGCCATGGTCGAACAGCGCGAGCTCGGCGGCGCTGTAGAGCGCGGAGGCATCCTGCGGGCGCAGCGAGAAGGGGAGCAAGAGCCCGACGCGCACGATCGGCCTGCCGGCCATAAAGGGCGGCGTCACGCCTTCACGCGTCTGCACCACGGTCTGCGGCGGCGGGGCGGGGCCGGTGGGGCCGGCGACGGGGGCGCTGGGCGTGGTGGCGCAGGCGCTCAGTCCGGCGGCCGCGAGCCCAAACAGCGCCGCAGCTTTCGCGCGGCTGAGGCTTGGCGCGCCGCGCGCGTCCGACGATGATCGCTTCACGCTCATGTGTCCCTCTGACGATGCCCCGAACGCCGGGCGCGACCCTATCGGCGCCCGCTCAGCCAGTCCACCGCTGGAACCGGGCCTTTATGTGGTGGCGACGCCCATCGGGAACCTGCGCGACATCACGCTGCGGGCGCTCGATGTGTTGGGATCGGCGACGCGCATTTATGCCGAGGATACCCGCGTCACCCGAAAGCTGCTGGATGCGTACGGGCTGAGCGGCAAGCTCTCCGCGTATCACGAATACAATGCCGAAGCGGCGCGCGCGGAGATCCTCGCCGCGCTCGAACGCGGCGAGAGCGTGGCGCTCGTTTCGGATGCGGGCACGCCGCTCGTCTCCGATCCGGGGTTCAAGCTGGTGCGCGCGGCAGTCGAGGCTGGGCATCGCGTCTATCCTCTGCCGGGCGCCTCGGCGTTGCTCGCGGCTTTGGTGGGCGCTGGTCTGCCGACGGATCGGTTTCTGTTCGCGGGTTTCCTCCCGCCGAAGAGCAACGCGCGGCGTACGGCGCTCGTGGAGCTTGCGGAAATTCCCGCGACGCTCGTCTTCTACGAAACCGGCCCGCGTCTCGCGGAAAGCCTCGCGGACATGAACGAGATGCTTGGTTCGCGCCCGGCGACGGTCGCACGCGAACTCACCAAACTCTACGAGGAATTCCGCCGCGCGCCGCTCGACGAACTGGCCGCGCATTATGCCGAGGCTGGCGCGCCGAAAGGGGAGATCGTGGTCGTCGTTGGTCCGCCGCCGCCTGCGCCGGAAGCGAGCGAAGCTGACCTCGATTCGGCTTTGATCGAAGCGCTGGCGCGGCTCAGCGTGAAGGAGGCCGCAACCGAAGTGGCGCACAAGCTCGACCTGCCGCGCCGCGTCGCCTATGCGCGCGCGCTGGTTCTGAAAGCGCGAGCGTGAACGAGAAGCGCCGCCGCGCCGAACGACGCGGGCGCGCCGCCGAATTGCTCGCGGCGCTTTTCCTCATGTGCAAGGGCTATCGCATCCTTGGTCAGCGCCTGCGCACGCCCTTCGGCGAAGTGGATCTCGCAGCCTGGAAGGCCGGCGCCCTCATCATCATCGAAGTGAAGGCCCGCGATCGCTTCGATCTGGCGATGGAGGCGGTGACGCCCTGGCAGCAGGATCGCATCGCCCGTGCGGCCGAAGTGTTGGCGGGTCGTTGGCGGTTGATGGCGGCGCCGATCCGCTTCGATGTCGTGGTGGTCGGCGCGAGTTTATTGCCAAGACATGAACGCGGCGCGTGGCTGGCGCGCTTGTAACGTCTCATTCTGGGCCAGCATTAATCGCCGCGAAACCGCTGTCTGGCAGCCTCGCGCGTATGCGCGTGCTTCTGACCTTCGCGGCTCTGACCGCCTGCGGCTTGTCTTCCGGCTGCGTGACCGCCGCCGTTGGCGCGGTCGCAACCGCCGGCGTTGTCGCCATGCAGGATCGCACCTTGGGCGAAGCCCTCGATGACGCGACCGCGTCGAGCGAGGTGAAGACGCGCCTGATGGCCGCCGACGCCGAAGGCTTCGCCCATGTCGACGTCGAAGTCGCTGGAGGAAGCCTGCTTCTGTCGGGCGCTGCGCCGACCGAACAGCACCGCACCACTGCGGAAACGATTGCGCGCAATGTGCGCAGCATTCATGCGATCTATGATGAGATCGAAGTCGGCGAGCATCGCTCGTTCGGGCGCAATGCCGGTGACGAATGGATCACGACGCAGGTCCGCTCGCGCCTGATCGCCAGCCCGCACGTGCATGGCGTCGACGTGAACATCGAGACGTTCCGCGGCAACGTCTATCTGATGGGCGTTGTGCGCTCGCAGGCCGAGCTTGAAGAGGCCGCCCAGATCGCCAGCCTGGTGCCCGGCGTGCAACGCGTCGTCTCCTTCATGCAGACCCGCAATCGCGAGCAGACCGTCTATTCGGGCGGCACGGAAACCGCCTCCCGCTGACGCTTCAGCTGCGCTTGAATTTCCACAGGCAAGCGGCATAGTCGCGCTTTCCCACAGCTTTTGCGCGTAACAGTTCGATTTTTGTTGCGCATTTGTTCTTATCCTGTACAAGCGGGGTCCGTCGCTGTGGATAAGCGAGGGCTGGCCCATGTCCGTTGGCGTGACGACCGTGGCGTTCGCCGGGCTCGAGGCGCGCCGGGTCGATGTGCAGGTGCAGATCGCCGGCGGCGTGAACGGCATCGTCATCGTCGGTTTGGGCGATAAGGCCATCACCGAAAGCCGCGAGCGCGTGCGCGCCGCTTTCGCCTCGATCGGCCTCGCCATCCCGCCGGGGCGCATCATCGTCAATCTCGCGCCGGCGGATTTGCCGAAAGAGGGGACGCATTACGATCTGCCGATCGCGCTCGCCATGATGGCCGCCATCGGCGCGATGCCGAAGGACGCCTTGGACGGCGTCGTCGCCTTCGGTGAATTGGGTCTCGACGGCTCGCTCGCGCCCGCGCCGGGCGCACTGCCGGCGGCGATGGCGGCGCAAGGCATGCAATGCGCGTTCGTCTGCGCACAGGCGAGCGGGGCCGAAGCCGCTTGGGCCGGCGGCGAGGTGCTGGCCGCGCCGTCGCTTCTATCTCTCGTCAATCATTTCCGCGGCGGCGCGGTGTTGAAGCCGCCGGAGCGGGGCGAATTGATCGCCGGCGGCGCCGTACCCGATCTCCGCGATGTCAAAGGCCAGGAGCAAGCCAAGCGCGCGCTCGAAATCGCCGCGGCCGGCGCGCACAATCTTTTGTTCGTCGGTCCGCCCGGCGCCGGCAAGTCGATGCTGGCGCAGCGTCTGCCCGGGATCCTGCCGCCGCTTTCGTCGGAAGAATTGCTGGAAGTCAGCATGGTGCATTCGGTGGCGGGCCTGCTCGAACGCGGCCAGCTCACCCGCACACGTCCATTCCGCGCGCCGCACCATTCCGCCTCGATGGCCGCTTTGGTGGGCGGCGGCTTGCGCGCCAAGCCGGGCGAAATCAGCCTCGCGCATCACGGCGTGCTGTTCCTCGACGAATTGCCGGAATTCAGCGGCATCCGCCAGCTAACGCACTGACAGGAGTTGGACCCTCCAAAAATCCCCTAAAATTTTTTCGTTGACAGCTAACGCACCACGACTCCGTTGACCCTCAGATTCGTCTGATCACTATTTGTGATCATGCAAGGCGAACACACCATAAATGCCCTTTCCCGCAAGCGCGGCGAACTTGTCGGCAAAATCACCCATCTCCAGGATAGCCTGCGCGCTTTGGTGATCGACCTAGACCACATCGATGCAACGCTACGCATCATTCACCCCGAGATCGACCTGGAGCCTATCAAAGTCCGCCCAGTTCCGCCGGTGCATCGCGCATTCCAAGGCGAAATCAGCGAAATCGCGCTTGATATGCTTCGCGAAGCCGGCAGCCCGCTGACCTCAGCCGAGATCGCGGAGCGTGTGATGCAGGAACGTGGCCTCGACCTGCGCAATGCCGTGCTCCGCCGGACCATGGTGAAGCGTATTGGCGCCGCGCTCGGCAAATGGCGCCGTGAGGGCATCATCAAAGAAGCTGGTGAGCGGCGCGTCAAAACTGGCGAAGGCAGCTTCAAGGCGTGGGTGCTGAAAAATGAATGACGCCGAACGCTTTGGTACGCTTCTCGCCGTCGGCGGTTTGATGATGAAGCGTAAGGACATCGCCCGTCAAATCGACCGCCAACAGTACGATCTCCGCAAAGCCATCACCGAGTTGGACGCTCCAGACGCAGCCATACGGGGCGTTGATCCCGGCGCGAAATTGCCCGTCTTGGTGCGGCCAGCCCGCGCGTTTTGCGGTCAGCTACGCGTAATCGTAATCGACGTGCTGCGGACGGCTAAGGAAGCGCCCACCAACCGGCAGATCGCCCTGGGCGTGATGCGCGAGCGCGGCTTGCCCACCGAAGATTTGAAGCTCGTTCGCCACTTCATTCAGAAGGTGAACCTGTCGCTTCAGTCCATGAAGCGCCAGGGCGAAGTCGAGCGGTATCTGCACGACGACGGGCTCTATCGCTGGCTGCTCACAAAAGACGAACACGAAGACGGAGACCCCAACCAATGCGCCTGATCATGAATCTCTTGTTTTGCACGGGTCCCCGTGACGAACCCCTAGCTGAAGTGCGTATGGATGATCCCAAGGTCGTGCCCTCCGTGGGCGACGTCATTCAATTCGATCCGGAGGCCGACAACTTCAGCGGCGATCTGTGCGGGCGCGTCACCAGCCGTGTCTTCCGTCATCTGCCCTTCCACACCGAAGTGGATGTGATCGCTGAGCCCATGAACTAATAACTCGTCACGCTCGCCCCGCCGATGGCTTTGATCCCCGGAGCGGCGATTAAGGTTGCGGTAGCAGGGCCTCTTTGAGCAGCGACTGTAGCGGGTTGCGGGGCTGGATTTGGAGGCAGCGTCGTTGGATTTCCCGCGCCAGCCAGCCGTTCTTGCTCCGCCGCCGCCTTTTGCCGCTCCTCTTCCTCCTCCTGGGCTTGAAGCTCCAAGAACGGATCGGGCCGGACTTGATACGGGGACTTGCCGATTTGGTCTTCGATCAGATCACGTAGTCTCATGAACCTATTTAGTCGGTGACGTCACCACGTTTGATCATCAAGGCACGAAGCTCACGGATCAGTTTGGCCGGATCGAGCCCGATCACCGACGCCAACTGAACCAGCTCGATGACATCTAAGCGTCGGTCGTGCAATTCGATCCGCGCAATAACGCTCTGGCGCCAGCCCAAAGCCTTGGCCACGTCGCGCTGTGTGAGCCCGGCAGCCTCACGCTTCGCCGCAAGCATCTTGACGAAGAGCTTGTAGGACTCGGTGTGTAATGACGCGACGGTCGATCTTTGCCCTGGACGCCCCATCCCCAGTGGACTAAGGGGAAGCGTCCGTGACTACATAATCGCATCAGAACTGATGGCCGCGCTCCTTGTAATTCCAGTGTTCTGCGGTGTTGTGGCCATCGTCGTGATGACCTTCCGCGCCGCACGATCGACAAGGCCATTGGGATGGTTCGATCGTACCGCCCTGGTCAGCTTCGTCGCCGTGAGCTTCGCCTGCTGTGTCGCGATCTCCATCCCTGCGCTGAGTCAAATCTGGCAAGCCGGCCACGAACTCCTTTTCAACGGCGGCAACAAAGTAAGCTGGAACTACGTCGAAGGTGCACGCGGCAGGCCGGAAGGTGTGGGCGTACAGACCGACGAGATCGCCTTCGCCTTCGTGTGCACCGACCCGGGCGACGTGCCGGAACATCGCATCGCTGAAACGGTGGTCTCGAAACGGGGGCCGCTCGCAACCCGGCCACTGACCATGTTCACCATGGAGACTGTGCACGGCACCAAGGCGATGGACGGCTGGAGTTGTGACCCGTCATCGACGACTTGCACGACCGATTCGGACGCCCGATTCAGCTACTACATGGCGTTGGTCCGAGCCGACACAGTTCATGCGGCGACGCTCAGTTTTCCGTTGGCAGATGGGCACGTGGCGCGCGTTCACATCAGCGTTGACGAGCTGCGTCCGCTTTATGAACGTTTGGAAGCGCGCTGCCAGGGATAGATCGTTGAAAACCCCGCGCTGAACACCACCAGGAATGTTTTCCTTTCACATTGATATCAAAGCGCATTCTTAGATTTTCCCGGGGAAATAGAGCGAAAACCGCTCCGCCAACCCCCCATCCCTCAGGACGGCCCGATACTCGAATCAAATTCGAGAGCGCTGCCCATGTGGACCCAAGTTTTTGATCTCCTGTCACCCGCGGTCGTTCCTCGGTGGGTTACGTATGGCCCCTTCGCGCTAGCCCTGGTGGAGGCGACGATCTGGCAACTGAGCCGCATCGTACGTCGGCTGACGGTGCTTCGGGGCGACATAATCGAGTTGAGACGTCGCCTTAGGCGCTCGCGCAATGGTTGATCTTCTGTTAACCATACTCCTGCTGCGGCAGGGGTCTCTCATGCAGAAGGTCTTTTTCGCGTTCGCGTACGAATACGACAACGCTCTCCCTTGGTATCGGGTCTGCCTCAAGAACACCGTGAAGGACGCCGGCTTCTACGCCGTGTTTGCAAACGAGGAAGCCCGAGCGGGCCATATCCTCGATCACATCTCAGACTGCATCGACCAGTCGGCCCTCGGATTTTACGACATCACAGGGTTGAACCCGAACGTGCTCATCGAATTCGGAATCGGTCATGCGTCAGGCAAGCCGTGCTTCTTGCTGTTGAACAAGGAGCTTCACCAGAGAGAGACGCAGACGCTCTGGGGAAAGCGCGCGACGCCGATGCCTATTCCCGCCGATCTCGAAGGCGTGCTTCGCTACGAATACACATCGTCACATGATCTCGGCACCATGGTTCGTCGAGCTATCGAGCAGAACTTGAAGCAACCCAAGGCCGGGATGGCACTGGCCAACGAAATCATCCAGCGGCTCAAGGCCAAGGGGCCAGCCAACATGTCGACGATCGCCAAGGACATCAAACGACCGCTTGAGGATGTTCGTCCTATTCTCAAGTCGTTGGTGGCGACGGATCAAGTGACCCGACAGGGCCATTCCCGGGGCACGACGTACACCGTGCAATAGGCTGTGGCGGAAAAGGGCTCAGGCTGTTTGGGAGGGGTGCTGCTCGTCGTCGGCGCCTTCTGGGTCATCGGCAAGTGTTCGGAGACCCCAACACCAACACCAACATCGACCTATTCGGCCTCCTCCGCGCCGATCTCCACGACGACATTCCAACCGCCGCCCTACGCGTCAACGCCGTCATCGGCGCCAACGCCGCCCACAGCCATCAGCGATGAAGAGTTCAACGAGCGGTATCGTTCGGAGGACGAGACAGGCTCGGATACGGGCTACTACACGAATAGCGACGGTCTGACGGTGCGTTCGCCGGAATATTCGACAGACGGTTCAGTACCCTCGGGTGCCACGGCGCAATGTCGGGACGGCAGCTACAGCTTCAGCTTTCACCACCAAGGGACGTGTTCGCACCATGGCGGTGTTGGGCGGTGGCTTGATTAGAGCGGATTGATTCGACGGGTTTCCCGCCCCCCCTATTATTACTGAAATTTAATTAGGGCGTATGTTGCTGCCGTGCCGGAGTTTTGGGGCAACAAATGTCCTTAGAGCCCCCAAATTCACGTCCGATTAACCCCAAAGGCACATTTGGTTAATGCGCAAAGGTACCGAATTTCGCATGTCAAGGGGTAGAAATTTGCAAAAACGAGCTTCTTCACAGCAGTCAAGGGCTGGGATTGCCCTTGATTGACTTGACGCAACAGCTTGGGCAAGACCCGACGCTAAATAAGCGGATCGGGAGTCGAGTCATTGGCGCGCCCTAGTCCAAGGTAACGTGGCCGTCAATTGAAAAATGGCTTGTGGAATGATATTTAAGGCAACCAGTGATAGGCCTTATTTGTTCATGGCGCTGTGACGGAAGAAACATCTTCCGTCGCTCGTTGTGTTCAAACTAATGATCGACGGAAAGGAGGCGAGTGATGACTGACCAAGTTCAAAGCGCGGCGTATGAACTCGCCGACACCCTCAAGGCTATAAAGGGCCTTGTGGATGTGAAGCTGTTCCTGCGCAATCACGAAGACGTCACAGTGGAGCAAGTCTGCTCCGAAGTGAATCTTATGGTGAGAGCCTGGCAGGGCGGCAAGGGCACGCCCCGCCGCTTCAATGACTTTTCTGGGCGCCTTTCAGCGGCTTGACCTACTACCCCAGATAGTTACCATTTAGTGACATTCTAAACTTTGGCGATTCTGATCGCGCAAAGAAGATTGGGCCTTGGTGCGTTGCGCCAGGGCCCTTTCGTTAAGGTGGGGGGTTACGTGACACAGCACGAACTTGTTCCGCTTCCAAAGTCGCGTCTAGTGACCGCTTTCCGAAAAGCGCATCAGGTCCTAACGCACATGCGCGCCATGCTTATAGCGGCGGATCAAATTCCCGTTTCTGTGGAAAATTTGCTGTGGACCGTCAGTGACTACTACAACATTCCCATAGAGATCATTGAGTTGCCCGAGATTCCCGAGATCAAGACCGCTCGGTCTTTGCTCGCCCGCCTGGAAGACCCTCCGAGGGCGGCGATCCTTCTTGTCCCCGATAATCTCGATCACGAACGGTTTGCTGCGATCAAAGAGCTATCGCACATTATTATCGACGAGCGCGAAGACTGGTCGACAGACGTACCGCAGACGATCAACGACATCCTTCACCACGTTGAATTTAGCATTGCAGTGAACTCAGAGGGGGCTGACGAATGCGATGCACCCCGGGCGTCGCTACAATCCGAAGCATTGGCGACCTTGGTCTGCATCGAATTGCTCTATCCATTCGAGTTGCGCATCCAGGATGCCGAAGACCTTCGGGATGGAAAGGCTTCGATCAGCTCCCTGGCTGAGTACTACAGGTTGCCGCAAGCCATCGTCGAGCGCGCATTGCACACAGACAATCTCTCGCGCGCTGGTGCTGCCTGGATCGACGTTGGCGTTCTCACAAAACCCCTTCTCTGACACCCGTGCTCTGCACGTACAGTGTTTTGCGGGTGGAAGTCGGTGATGAGTCTACCATTTGAAAAAACGCAAACCTGGAAACGCACGCTAGGCTCAGCGCGTCGACGCAACGGCGATATGGATGCCGGTGAGCAAGAAGGTCTAGCGCGGTTGCGCGTCGCCTATCTCCGAATGCGCGAGAACACCGCTTTTTTGGTGAGCCAAATCGCCGCCGATTGTAAAGGCCTGACTGTCCACGATGTTTCGCACCTGGATGCCCTCTGGGACATTGCCGATCTTGTTGCGGGACCCAACTACAACCTAACGCCCGCCGAAGGATTTGTTCTGGGCGGCGCGATACTTCTGCATGACGCGGGGATGGCCGTAGCGGCGTTTCCCGGCGGACTCGCTCAGTTGAAAAATACCACGGAGTGGCGCGACAACGTGTACGCGCTATCGAGACGCGAACGAATTGCCGGCGAACTAGATACTCTGTCGTCGGGGCATTTGCCCAACAAGATCGAGAAAGAAGCGCTCTTCGCGACCCTTCGAGATCTTCACGCGTCTGTAGCCGAGCGGTTGGCAACGCAGAGTTGGCCGGGGCCCGGAGGAGGAACCGTTTTCTTGTTAGAGGACCCCGGCCTACGAAAGGCCTACGGACCACTGATAGGTGCCATCGCGCATAGCCACCATTGGGACATTGATCGAATTGGCTCTGAGTTTGGGCCTATATTTCCACCCGCCGTTGGACTACCCGCCGAATGGAACGTAAATGGCATAAAGGTAGCCGGCCTTCTTCGGTGCATCGATGCTGCGCATATCGATGAGCGACGAGCACCGACATTCCTATACGCGTTGTCCAGACCACAGGGCGTATCGGAAGAACATTGGTCTTTTCAAAACAAACTGAATCAAGCTGGCAAACAAGACGGAAGGATCATTTTCACCTCTGGCCCGCCTTTCTCTAAGGACGAGGTAGCTGCTTGGTGGCGGGCCTACGATACGGCAAGGATGATCGAAGGTGAACTTCAACAGACCAACGCGTTGTTCGCGGAGCGTCAAGTGCAGGCGCTTGCAATGTCTGGGGTGCAAGGGGCAGACAACCCAAGACTCTTCGCGCGTTACGTCAAGACCGCAGGTTGGGAGCCGGTAAACGCTGAGGTGCGAGTCACCGATCCGGTGGGTCTAGCGCGCACGCTTGGCGGTCGCAGCCTATACGGCGGGACGGCTTTTCCTGTTCTACGGGAACTTATTCAAAATGCCGCGGATGCCGTGAGGGCTCGACGCAAACTCGAAAATCGAGAACTCACTTGGGGGCGGATAAAGCTGACCGTTGAAACTGCGGAGGCCGATGCCAAGGACCACAGCGTTTGGCTGCACATCGACGACAATGGCATCGGGATGTCACAGATCGTCCTCACCACGACGCTGATTGACTTCGGCAAGTCGATTTGGAATTCGGCCCAGCTTCGCCAAGAGTATCCTGGCCTGGCCAGCGTAGGAATCTCGCCAGTAGGCAAGTTCGGGATCGGCTTTTTCTCGGTCTTCATGCTTGCCGAGCGAGTGCTTGTCGCCAGCAAACGCTACGACGAAGCGGAGACTGCAATTTCCGTATTAGAGTTCAGCAGTCTGAATGCTCGGCCAATCCTCATGAAAGGTACAAGAGCAAACCTTCCGACTGATATGTCGACGCGGGTAAGCATTCTCGTTAGAGAGTCGGTGCTCGGGCGCAAATCCGAAATCGTCGCCGGGCGACGAGCACCGCAAGTCTGGTCGCTCGCCAAAGCGATCAGACATCTGATCGCCGGTCTAGACATCCAATTCGAATACGATGGCGGCGAAGATGCCTTCATACATGGGGCAGACTGGGCGTCTGCGCCGCCGCTGGAATTCCTAAGCGATCTGTACCAGCGCGACACCGTCGATCGATGGACAGGCGCTGGTGTTGCAGAGTCATAC
>DASZSK010000188.1:0-12110 GCA_035548735.1 Caulobacterales bacterium
TTCGTCGGCCATCGGCTTCTTCACCTGCTCTTGAATGAGCCGCGCCAACGGGCGCGCGCCGAAGGCTTCGTCGTAGCCGCGGGTCGCGATCCAGTCGGTCGCCCTGTCGGTGATCTCGATCTGGACGTTGCGCTCCGAAAGTTGCGCTTCGAGCTGGATGATGAACTTCTGCACGACATTGCGGACGATCGATTGCGGCAGGCCAGAGAATTGGATCACTGCATCGAGCCGGTTGCGGAACTCGGGCGTGAACAGGCGTTTGATCGCCTCTTCATTCTCGTGATCCTTCTTGCCGGCGCCGAAGCCGATGCCCTGCTTGGACGCGTCCGATGCGCCGGCATTGGTGGTCATGATCAGGATGACGTTCCTGAAATCGACCTTCTTGCCGTTCGCGTCTGTGAGCGCGCCATGGTCCATCACCTGCAACAGGATGTTGAACAGGTCCGGGTGCGCCTTTTCGATTTCATCAAGCAGCAGCACGCAATGCGGATGTTGATCGACGCCGTCGGTGAGCAAGCCGCCCTGATCGAAGCCGACATAGCCCGGAGGCGCGCCGATGAGACGCGAGACCGTGTGCCGCTCCATGTATTCCGACATGTCGAAGCGCAGCAGCTCGATGCCCATCACGTTGGCGAGCGAGCGCGCGACTTCGGTCTTGCCGACGCCGGTCGGACCGGCGAACAAATAGCAGCCGATCGGCTTTTGCGGTTCGCGCAGACCGGCGCGCGCCATCTTGATGGCCGCGGCGAGTTGGTCGATCGCGTTGTCCTGACCGAATACGACGCGCTTAAGGTCGGCCGTCAGCGAAGACAGCATCTCGGCATCGTTCTTGGACACGGACTTCGGCGGAATGCGCGCCATGCGCGACACCACCTCTTCCACGTCCGTCACATCGATCACCTGCTTCCGCTCTTCCGGCTTCAGCAGCATCATCGAAGCGCCCGTCTCGTCGATCACGTCGATCGCCTTATCCGGGAGCTTGCGATCGCCGATATGGCGCGCCGAAAGTTCCACCGCGGCTTTGATGGCTTCGTCGGTGTACTTCACCTTGTGATAATCCTCGAAGTACGGCTTGAGGCCGTTGAGGATTTTGATGGCGTCCGGGATCGACGGCTCGTTGACGTCGATTTTCTGGAAGCGCCGCGCCAGCGCGCGGTCCTTCTCGAAGTGCTGGCGATATTCCTTGTAGGTGGTCGAGCCCATGCACCTGAGGCCGCCATTCTGCAGCGCCGGCTTCAACAGATTGGACGCATCCATCGCCCCGCCGGACGTGGCCCCGGCGCCGATCACGGTATGGATCTCGTCGATGAAGAGGATCGCCTTCGGGTGGTTCTCCAACTCCTTCATCACGCTCTTCAAGCGCTCTTCGAAGTCGCCGCGATAGCGGGTGCCGGCGAGGAGCGCGCCCATGTCGAGCGAGAAGATGGTGGCGTCCTGAAGCACTTCAGGCACCTGCTTCTCGTTGATCTTGCGGGCGAGGCCCTCGGCGATGGCGGTTTTGCCGACGCCGGGATCGCCCACCAGCAGCGGGTTGTTCTTCTGGCGGCGGCAGAGAATCTGGATCGAGCGCAGCACTTCGGCTTCGCGGCCGATCAGCGGATCGATCTTTCCTTCGCGCGCTTTTTTGTTGAGGTTCACGCAATAGGCCGCGAGCGCTTCGCTGCCCTGCTTCACCACGCGTTCGCCGTCCTCGCCCTCGGCGGAGCCGCGCACGGGCCTGGGCTGCGACTGGCCGGGCCGCTTAGCAAGGCCGTGGCTGATGTAATTGACCGCGTCATAGCGGGTCATGTCCTGCTCTTGCAGGAAGTAGGCGGCATGGCTTTCGCGTTCGGAGAAAAGCGCGACCAGCACGTTCGCGCCGGTGACTTCGCGGCCACCCGATGAATCGACATGCAGCATCGCCCGCTGCAGCACACGCTGGAAGCCGGCCGTGGGGCGCGCCTCCTCGTGCTCGCGATTGTCGATGACGAGGCTGTCGAGCTCTTCCTCCAGATAGGAGTCGAGCGAGAGGCGCAGCTTGTCGAGATCGACCTTGCACGCCTGCATCACCTGGGCGGCGTCGTCATCGTCGATCAGCGAAAGCAGCAAATGCTCAAGCGTCACGTATTCGTGCCGGTGTTCGTTGGCCAGCGTCAGCGCGCGGCGCAGCGTCTGCTCGAGCGTGCGGGAGAAAGTCGCCATCTTATTCCTTTTCCATCGTGCATTGCAGCGGGTGTTCATTCCGCCGGGCGAGATCCAGGACTTGGGCGACCTTGGTCTCGGCCACCTCGTAGGTGAAGACGCCGCACACGCCGACGCCGTTCTGATGCACGTGGAGCATGATCGTGGTCGCTTCCTCGCGCGTCTTGTTGAAGAACCGTTCCAGCACGTAAACGACGAATTCCATCGGAGTGTAATCGTCGTTCAGGAGCAGGACGCGGTAGAGGGAAGGCTTTTTGGTGCGCGTGCGGGTTTTCGTGCTGACGCCGGTCGACTGACCGCCGTTCGCATCCTGCCCGTCCGCATCATCCCATTCGTCGCTCATGGACGTCCGCGCCTTCCGGGCGGGGCCGACCTGCGCTCTCTCGGGCGAGGCGTCGTTCCCCACGTGAATGATAATCTATGGACTCGGGGGCGCTATGGAAGAGCTTGCGGCCGATGGTTGCGCAGTTCTCCGCGGGCCGCCCGCGCACGAGGCGCCCCTCGCGAGCGCGCTATTTGGGATCGCAGCGCACAAAAACAATGGGCCCGGCGTCGCCGCCGGGCCCATCCCGTCTTGCCCCACCGCGCGGTCAGGCGCGGTATTCAGTGCAAAATCAGCGCGCCGCGCCGGTTTGCATCAGATGGCCAACCGCCGTCATGCGGTCATTGATCGGCTTGATCGCTTCCTTGGTGACGCCCGAAACCAGGTCCGACAGCGAGGTCAGCTCTTGCACGTAGGCGTCGAACGAGGAGCGTGCGTACTCGCTCTGCTTCTCGACGAATTCTTGGACGCTCTTCGAGCTCATCAGCGACTTGGTGGCCGCCATGTGATTCTCGAGGGCCTGCTTGGAGAAGGCCACGGCGCGAGCCGACAGCGTTTCCATACCCTTCTGGGCGGCCGCTGCGGAAGCCATCCAGGCTTCCATGTTTTCCTTGCCGAACGCGCTGGCTTCCGAAAGGGCAGCCATGCTCCGGTCGATGTTTTCACGCATCGCTTCGCTCGATGCGGTCGTCACCTGCTCGAACGCCTCGGAGGCGGTCTTGCGGGCCGTCGCGGTCTTGGGAGTCGCCATTTGTTCTAGCTCCGTGGGCATGGGGAGGGCCCGTTGGTGTGCTTTTGCGTCCGGCGCTCGCCGAATCCCTTCGGCGAACTAGCCTTCATATTTCATGCTGCACCTGCGAAGTCAACAGTCTTTGTTGCACTGCAACATGACCATTTTGGAGGCGTTCCGACCCGCTACACCCGCTGCGAGGCGCAGTGCGCTGCATTCAGCGGAAACGGTCGCTTAACCTCATCTAATGAATCTGTAAGCTGCACGGCACATGATTTGCCTGAAAAACTCCGCACTTATGCGAGATCGGACGCACATGACGCGAACTGGCAAAACCACTCTTCGTTATGTTTTCGGCGCAGGCGCGGTTTTGGTCACTCTCGGCAGTTCGACCATAGCGGCGGCGGACGAGCGCTATTCGGCGATCGTCATGGACGCTCGCACCGGCGAAGTGCTCCAGCAGGACGCCGCGGATGAGGAGCGGTTCCCCGCCTCCCTCACCAAAATGATGACGCTTTACATGCTGTTCGAGGCGCTGGACCGAGGGGATCTGAGCCTCGACACGCGTCTGACGGCTTCGCGGCACGCCGCTTCCATGCCGCCTTCCCGGCTTGGGCTGCGGCGCGGCGACTCGATCACTGTCGAACAGGCGATTCGCGCCATGGTTGTGCAATCGGCCAACGACGTGGCGGTGATGGTCGGCGAGCGGCTGGGCGGCTCCGAGTCCCGCTTTGCTTCGATGATGACCGCACGCGCCCGCGAGATGGGCCTGACGGACACCCATTTCGAGAACGCCAGCGGCCTGCCTGACCCGCAGCAGCACACCACCGCCCGGGACATGGCCTTGCTCGGTCAGCATCTCTGGCGCGACTTTCCGGCCCGCTACGCCTACTTCCAGACCCCCAGCAACAGCTGGCGGCGAACGCATGGCCTTAACCACAACCACCTGTTGGGCCGTGTCGACGGCGTGGACGGCATCAAGACGGGCTATACCCGGGCGTCCGGCTTCAATCTGGTCTCCTCGGCCGAACGCAACGGCCGGCGCGTCATCGTCGTGGTCATGGGCGGCGAAAGCGCCTCGGCCCGCGACGCCCAGGTCGCCTACCTGATCGACGGCGCATTCGAACAATTCGCCCAGCGCGAGCTGCCGGGCGGCGCCACCTTCGCCAGCCTGCCGGTCAACCGGCTCGATGCGCAGATCGCTCCGAACGGCCAGGTGCAGACGGCCACGACGTTCGCACCGGGCGCAGCCCCGCAAGGCGTGGTGGTGCAGACCCTCTCGACGGCCCATGGCCCGCTGGGTCCGCTTCCGCCCCGTGCGCAAGGCGATGCGAACTCGACGGACGAAGACGACTCAGCGGCGACGCAGCAGCCGGTCACGGGCGCTCACTAAGCGCGCGGCTGCGTCATGGCCCCCGCCCCGATCGGGATGGGCGGCGGCCATCTTGGCTCGAAATGCGGCGCGGATTTCGGCGTCTGTCGCGGTGGCGCCGACGCCCAGGATCGCTTGGGCCTGAATATCGGCAGGATCGACCGAAGGGGCAGCATCGGCTCGACGGCTTGGCAGCGGCCAACGCCACGTCACGAACGCGAGGATGGCGATGATCGCCGCGCTCCATTCCATGCCCCGCAGCGCCAGCAGCAGCGCAACCACGCCGAGCGCCGACGGCAGCCCATAGCGCGCGAGCAAACGCGCCACGCGGTTGCGATGCACGCCGAACAAGCGCGCCGGCGCTAACAGCGCCACGAACATCACCGCAATCACCAGCAGCGCAACAAGCACGCGCGTTCCCCTTCTGGAACTGTACGCTTACAGGCTGCACGCAGATTGAGCACGCACTTCTTAGGTGCGTGCAAATGTAAATCCGCATCAACTGAATCGCGAAGCCTCAGGAACCAACGGCGAATTGCTCTGTTCACGCCAGAACGCGCCTCGGCGGAGCATGCGCATGTCAAATGGTGCGGAGAGCATGGCGCGGCTTCTGGCGATGGCGACCGCCGAAGTGGAACGCATCCGCCATAAACATGGCGCCGTGCGCATGCTTGAAGCGGGCGGAGGCGCCGAGACCCGCGTCGACATCGACGCCACCCACATCACCGTGATCGACGTCAGCGCAAAGCAACTCGCGCGCAACACCTACGCGCACGAAAAGATCGAAGCGGATCTGCACGACGTCGATCTCGGCGCGCGCGTTTTCGACGTCATCGTCTTCTGGGATGTGCTGGAACACCTGCGCGATCCCGGCGCCGTGGTGCGCCGCATGGCGGCTTCGTTATCAGACCACGGGCTGATCGTGATCGCATCGCCCAATCCGCTTTCGCTGTCCGGACTGATCGTGAAGTTCACGCCGCACGCATTCCACGATTTCTTCCATAAGCATCTGATGAAAACACCGCAGGGTTCCGGCTATATGCCGTTCCGAACCTATATGCGGCTCGATGTGCGCGCCGAACGCATGCGCGCCTGCCTCGCGCAATGCGGGCTGCAAGTGGCTTTGATGGAAAAATACCAGTCGACGCGCGCCGCCCGGCTGCGCCGACGCTCGCCCATGGCCGGCGCAGCGCATGACGCCGTGATCTCCGCCTGCAAGGCTCTGACGTTTGGACGATGGGGCGCCGAACTCAGCGATTACGTCCTGTTGGCGAAGCGCGCGCCTGAGGCGGTCAGAAGCGAAGCGGTTCGCCCTCAAGCCCGGGCAGCTTCAGCGTGATGAACAGGTCCCTGAGTTCCTGACGCGCCGCCAGGTGGCTCATGCGCATTTCGCCGTCCACGCCTTCGGCGTCGAGGTCGAGCAATGTCAGCCCTTGCGGGAACAGTTCGCGGAAGATCACGCGTTCCGAAAGTCCTGGCGCCAAGCGGAAGCCAATGCGGCTCGACAGCGTTTTGAGCGCGTCGCCGACGCGCTGCTTGTTTTTCGCCTCGATGCGACTGGCGGAGGTGCGGTTGCGCATCACCACCCAGTCGATCGGCGTGCGCTCGGCCTGGGCTTTGCGCTTGCGGCTGTCCCAGACCATCTCGCTATAGATCGACGGACGCACGATGTCGGGATTGCTCGCGTCGATGTCGCCCAGCAGATCGAAGTCCACGAAACTATCGTTGAGCGGCGTCACCAGCGTGTCGGCCGCCGCATGCGCGAGCCGCGACAGGAAGCTGTCGCCGCCCGGGCTGTCGATGACGATGAAATCGCAGGTCTCCGACAGTCGCTTTAACGCCGCCCGAAAGCCCGCTTCGTCCTCCGCTTCGGCATTGTCCAGGAGCCGCTGACGGCTTTCGCTCAGCGCCAGCGTTTGCGGCGTGGCCAGCTTGGCGCCGCGCGCCGCGATCCAGCGCGCGCGATTCTCCACATAGCGGGTGAGCGAGCGCTGCCGCACGTCGAGGTCGAGCGCGCCGGTGCGCTTGCCCATGCGCATCAGCGCCACCACGAGGTGCATCGCGACAGTGGACTTGCCCGCGCCGCCTTTCTGATTGCCGACGACGATGACATGCGCCCGCCGCGGCGCAGTCATCGGCTCGAAGGCGGTGGCGGCCTGCGCGCTCATGCGCCCGCGCCATCCGTACGGATGACGACCGCTGACATGGAGGCACGCGCAACGCCGATCATACCTTAATATCTCGTCGATCGAGGTTAAGGGGCGCTTAAGCGGCTTGACGGCCGCGCAGCGACAGCGGATGCGCTACGCCATGAACGATTCTCCGTTGCCGGTCGCACGCGATGTGCCCGCCCTCCGCGCCGCGACGCGTGCATGGCGCGCGCAAGGCTTGAGCATCGGCTTGGTGCCGACCATGGGCGCGCTGCATGCGGGGCACGTCTCGCTCGTGCGCCAAGCCAAGGCGCAGTTCGACAAAGCTGTAACGAGCATTTTCGTGAACCCAAAACAGTTCGCGCCGCACGAGGATTTCGAGCGCTATCCGCGCGACGAAGCCGGCGACGCCGCGAAGTTGGCGGAAGCGGGCTGTGATCTCATCTTCGCGCCAACGCCGGCCATCATGTATCCTGAGGGTTTCTCAAGCCGCGTCATCGTTTCGCGCGTCGCGACGCCGCTCGAGGGCGAAATGCGCCCCCACTTCTTCGCCGGCGTGGCGACGGTGGTCACCAAGCTCTTCCTGCAGTGCCTCCCGGACGCCGCCTTCTTCGGCGAAAAGGACTATCAGCAGCTGCAAGTCGTGAAGCGGCTGGTGCGCGATCTCGACATCCCTGTGGAAGTGGTGGGCTGCCCGACGGTGCGGGAAACGGACGGGCTCGCCATGTCGTCGCGCAACGCCTACCTCTCACCGCACGAACGCGCCGTGGCGGCAAAGCTCAACGTGGTTCTCAAGGATTGCATCGAAGCGCTGAAGCACGGCGTCGAGATCGCCGCCGTGGAGCGCGCCGGTTCGCTGCAATTGCATGAGGCCGGCTTCGAATGCATCGACTATGTCGCCGTGCGCGACGCCGAAACGCTGGAGCCGATCGAAACGCTCGAGCGCCCCGCGCGCATTCTCGCCGCGGCCTGGCTCGGCAAGACGCGGCTCATCGACAACATGGCCGTCTGATGGCCGTTCGCGAAGCGCCGCCGATCGAGACCGAGCGTCTTCTTCTACGTGCGTATCGCATCGAGGACTTTCCCATCTATGTCACGGCCTGGGCCGATCCGCGCACCGTGCGCTACATCAGCGGGCGAACCTTCACCGAAGAAGAGAGCTGGGGTCGCTTCCTGCGCAACATCGCGCTCTGGCCCATGCTTGGCTTCGGCTACTGGGCCATCGAAGAAAAATCGAGCGGCCGCTATGTCGGCGACATCGGCTTTGCCGATTTCAAGCGCGAGATGGAGCCCTCGGTGCAAGGGATTCCGGAGATGGGCTGGGTGCTCGCGCCGGAGACGCATGGGCGCGGCTACGCCACCGAAGCCGGCCGCGCCGCGCTCGCCTGGGGCGAAAGTCAGTGGGGATCGAAGCGCGTCGTCTGCATGATCGATCCGGACAATGAGCCTTCACTCAATGTCGCGAGGAAGCTCGGTTTCACGCCCGTGCTCAACACGCACTACAAGGACTTCCCGACAATCCTGCTGACGCGCGGCTGAAACAAACGGGCCGCGACTTTCGCCGCGGCCCATCAATTCCGTTAGAGCGAATTTCTTATTGCGCGGCGGTCGTTGTCGCCGTCGTGGTCTCAGCCGCCGGCTCGGTGGTGGACGGAGCCGCCGCCGCGGCGGCGGCCGGTGTTGCAGCCGCCGGCGCATCCGGCGTGGGCGGGGCGATCGCCGTCAGCGCGGAGATATCGCCGCGCGTGACGTAATAGATTTCGCGGTCGTGCGAACCGCCCGGTTGCGTCGGATCGTCGTGATAGACTTCATAGGTCGGCCAATCGTCCGAGCGCGTCGTCGGATCATCCAGGTGCGCCGACGCGAGCAGCGCGTCGAGCGGATCATAGACGTCATGGATCACATTCTCTTCGCCGCCCTTGTAGACAACGCGCAACGCGGTGCCCCCGGGCGTCGTGCCGGCCGTGCCGACCGCGAGCACGCGCGGCGGCGTGCCGTGATAGGGATAGCCGATCTGATAGCAATATTGGTTGTTCTGCACCGCAGGCTCGACCGCGATCGGCGGGCCGGCGATTTCCAAATGCTTCACCTGCATCACTGCGCGCACCGCGACGAGCGCATCCTGCACCACCGATTCCACCGACTCCGGATCGGTCGGCGAGCAATTCTGAATGTAGAAGAAGGGCTGCGCTTCGACCTGCACCACCGAATAGTGCAGTCCGGCGAAGCTGGCGTTCGGCAGCGCGTTGAGATCGGTCGTCACCGCCGGGAAGAACGCCGCGGCGGCAGTCGCGACCGGTGCGCCGCTCAAGCCCTGCACGCGATCCACGGGATTGGCGCCCAGATTGCGTTCGATCTTCACATCGACATGCGTCGCTGAATCGCCGTCGGGGCGCACCGTGTAGGTGGCGCGCCCGCTGCCGCCATCGGCGAACGCCAATTCTTCCACGACGACATTGTTCGCCGCCGAAACAACGCGCTTTGCGGTGACGCCCGGCGCGACCTGCGTGTTCGCCGGCGTCGAAGACAGCCGCGCGAACACCGCCGCGGACGGACGCGGCACTGAAAAGGATTGCGTTTTCGCCGCCGTGCTCGGGAGCACGAAATAGCCGCCGACGCCGATCACCAGCACAATGGCGACAATGATCAGCAGAATTCTTCCGATCGCCCCCATGACATGTCCCTCCGCAGCAACCCCTGCCCCAGGCCGCGGGTTTTAGCAGTTTCCCCACAGACGCCAAACCCCCTCGCCCCGACCGCGAGGTTCCCGGCGCGATTTTGGAGGCTATAAGCGTGTCTTGGAGGCGACACCGCCCATGAGTTCCATGACCTATGGCGGCTATTTGCGGTTGCGCGAGCTGCTGGCCTGCCAGCAGCCGCTGAGCGACCGCCACGACGAGATGCTGTTCGTGATCCTGCACCAGACCATGGAGCTGTGGATCAAGCAGATCATTCACGAAGTCGTCGCCGCACAGGCGGTGATCCGCGCGGGCGATCTGGTGCCGGCCTACAAATATTTGGCGCGCGTCTCGCGCATCCAGTCGATCATGACGCAGGCCTGGGACGTGCTCGCAACCATGACGGCGGCGGATTATCTGAGCTTCCGCACGCTTTTAGGGACAAGCTCAGGCTTTCAATCCGCGCAATTCCGCGCGCTCGAATACCGCCTGGGCCTGAAGGATGCGTCCTTTCTCCGCTTTCAACCCGAGGGCAGCGACGAGCGCGCCATGCTTGAAGCGGCGCTCCACGCCCCAAGCCTCTATGACGATGCGGTGAAGCAATTGGCGGCAAGCGGCTTCGTCATTCCCGCCACCGTTCTCGATCGCGAGCAGGCCACGCCCTATCAACCGAACGATGCGGTCGAACGCGCGTGGCTCACGGTCTATCGCGAACCCGAAAAATATTGGGCTCTGTATCAGCTCGCGGAGAAACTCTTGGATCTCGACGATGCGCTGCTGACCTGGCGGCACAAGCACGCGCTCACGGTCGAGCGCATCATTGGCGGCAAGCCCGGCACCGGCGGCACCGAAGGCGTGAGCTATCTGCAAAAGACGCTGGCGCGCCGCTGCTTCCCCGAAATCTGGTCGCTGAGGACGAAACTGTGAGCGGCGCCTCCTATAAACGCCTGTTCTCGCGCGCATTCGCCGCCGCCCCGGATCGCCTGCACTTTGCCGCACACAGCCATCACCTGTGGCCGGACGCATCGTACGATGGTCACGTCGCCGCGTGGAATGACGCCGCGCTGCTCGCCGACCGCAAGTGGGACAAGATTTTCGGCGAGGTGATCCCCGAAGCGCAGCGCAACGTCGCGCAAGAACTGAATCTTCCCGACGCCGGCGCCATCGGATTCGCGCCGAACACGCATGAATTGCTGACGCGCATCTTCTCGGCCAAAGGCCGCTCGCCCTTGAAAGTGCTGTGCAGCGACGGCGAATTCCATTCCTTCCGCCGCCAGGCCGGGCGCTGGGTCGAAGCCAACGCCATCATCATGAGCATCGTGCCGCTTGCGCCGATGGATACGTTCGCCGCGCGTTTCGTCGAAGCCATGGCGGAACAGCATCCCGATATCGCCTTCGTCAGCCAGGTCATGTTCAAGACGGGGCTCGTCTTCGACCGCATCGACGAACTGGCCGCGTACGCACACCCGGAGGGTCCTTGGGTGGTGGTCGACGGCTATCATTCGTTCATGGCGATGTCGGTCGATCTCTCGCGCTGCGCCGACCGCATTTTTTTCCTGGGCGGGGGATACAAATACGCCATGGCTGGCGAAGGCGCCGCCTTCGCGCATGCGCCGCCCGGCTTCGCCATGCGCCCGGTCAATACGGGCTGGTTCGCCGAGTTCGGCGCGCTGGAAGGCAAGCCGGGCGCCATCAATTACGGACCCGGCGGCTTCCGCTTGCTCGGCGCCACCTACGACTCAACGCCGCTCTACCGCTTCAACGCCGTGCGCGCGATGCTGCGGCGCGAAGGCTTGACCACCGCAAACATCACCTCGCGCATCGCCGCGCTGCGTTCGAGCCTCGTGCGGCGCATCCGCGACGGCGAAGCCGGCGTACTCTCCCAAGCCGAACTGATCGCTCCCGCGCACGCGCCCGTGCAGCAGCGTTTCATCGCGCTGCGCGACAAGCGCGCCATGCAGTGGAAAGCCAAGCTCATGGAGCATGACATCATCACCGACGCGCGCGACGACGTGCTGCGCATCGGCCTCGGGCTCTATATCGATGCGGACGATATCGCCGCGTTTTGCGAGAAGGCTGCCGCCGTACTGAAGTGAGTTACCAGGCGCCCAGCTCGACGAGCTTACGCCGCAATTCCTCCGGCAAATCCGCACCGCCCGCCGCGGCGCCTAAATCCGCGGGCGCGTCCTTGGCTTCGAGATAGCGCCAGCCTTGAAACGCGCGCCGCGGCTGCGGCGTCGTACGCACCAGCTCCGCGTCGAGATAAAGCCCGCAGCGTTCGCCGTGATTGTCGATCACGTGATCGATGGCGACGATGCTCTGGCGCACGCTGATTACGCCCTTGACCACCCAATAGAGCGAACCGCCCGCGAGCACGTCGTCGATGCGCTTGGGCCACATGCGCGTGCCGCAAACGGGATGCTTCTTCTGCAGCTTGTGCCCGGCGCCGGCCTTCGCTTGCTTCGCGCGCTTTAGCTGACCGATCTGCCATTCGGCCAGATCCTCGACGCTGTCGGCGCCGACGCAGAGCTTGACGATGTGAAGGGTCATGACGAACGCGTTATTTCAGCATTCGCATCAGCGCGCCAACCTCGCGCGCAGACGGATCGGTCGCGTCCGACAAGCCCGAAACGACGCCTGCCATATCCTCCGCGTTGCGATTCTGCGACAGCTTGCG
>DASZSK010000189.1:0-12734 GCA_035548735.1 Caulobacterales bacterium
TCGAAGCGCGCATGGGGAGGAAGCATGTCCATGTTCAAATTCATGGCCGGCGCGCTGGCGGCGGCGGTGCTGGGGGCCTGCGCATCGGCGACGGCGAGCCCCGAAGCCGCGCCGACGGTCGATCGCGGGCTGAGCGCGGAAGTTCAGGTCCGCGAGATGGGCCGCGGCGTGAATGTGCTGGGTTACGATCCGCTGTGGCGCGATCCCGCGCAGGCGCGCTTCCAAGAGCGCCATATGGGCATCATCCATGACGGCGGCTTCCAGACCGTGCGCATCGTGCTGGGCGCCTTCCGGCACATGGACGCCGACAACAAACTCGATCCGCAATGGTTCGCCACGCTCGACCGCATGGTCAACGCAGCGCTCGCCGCGCATCTAACGGTCATCCTCGACGAGCACGATTTCAATTTCTGCGGCGACCATCCCGCCGAATGCCGCCCCAAGCTGATGGCGTTCTGGCGTCAGGTCGGCGAGCATTACAAAGACGCGCCGCCGCAAGTGATCTTCGAATTGCTGAATGAGCCGTGCCGGCAAATGGATGCGCAATGGAATGACGTGCTCGCGGAAGCGCTCGCCGTGGTGCGTCAGACAAACCCGACGCGCAATGTCATCATCGGCCCCGCCTTCTGGAACAACATCAACTGGCTGGATCGTCTGCAACTGCCGGAGAATGATCGGCACATCATCGTCACCGTGCACTATTATCTGCCGATGGAGTTCACCCACCAGGGCGCGCCGTGGACGCCAGAAAACACGCGGCTCGGCGTCACCTGGGGCAGTGCTGAAGACCGCGCGTTCCTCAAATCCAATTTCGACGGCGTCAAAGCCTGGGCCGATGCACATCACCGTCCGATCTTTCTGGGCGAGTTCGGCGCCTATGACCGCGGGCCGATGGACAGCCGCGTGGCCTACACCTCTGCCGTCGCGCGCGAAGCCGAGGCGCACGGCTTCGCCTGGGCCTATTGGCAGTTCGACAGCGATTTCGTGGTCTGGGACATGGCGGCCGATCGCTGGAACGCGCCGATCCACGACGCGCTCATTCCGCGCTAGGCTGTTCGGCGCCTGTGCTTTGGGCGCCGACTGTCCCCGGCCGCCCGCTTTGCCGGCGCCGCCGGCCGCCTTCACCTGCTGGCGCCCACGGAACGTGCAAGCTCAAGCGAAGTCGTCCGTCAATGCGAATGGATGCGCGAAGTCTTCGATGAAATGAACGGCGTGGCTGGCGCTCTGCGTCAGCCCTATGCCTCGATCGAGGCGTGGCTCAAGGCGACGCCGCCGGCGGTCTTGACCGCTAAGCGCTTGGAAGCGGAGCGCCTCTTCCGTCGCATCGGCATCACCTTCGCGGTTTATACCGAGGGCGGCGATCCCGAGCGGCTCATCCCCTTCGACATCATCCCGCGTGTGATCGACGCGAACGAATGGGCGGTGCTGGAGAATGGCCTGAAGCAGCGCGTGCGCGCGCTCAATGCGTTTCTCGCCGACATCTACAATAAGCGCGAGATCGTCGCCGCAGGAAAAATCCCCGCGCAGATGATCGAGGACAACCCGGCCTATCAGCAGATCATGCAGGGCTTCACGCCCCCGGGCGGCGTCTACACCCATATCGCCGGCATTGATCTGGTCCGCACCGGACCGGACGAATTCTACGTGCTCGAAGACAATTGCCGCACGCCCTCGGGCGTCTCCTACATGCTGGAAGACCGCTCGGTGATGATGCGGCTCTTCCCCGATCTGTTCGCGCAGGCCGGCGTCGAGCCGGTGTCGCGCTATCCCGAATTTCTGCTGCGCACGCTGCAGTCGGCCGCGCCGGCGAATTGCGAAGGCGAACCCGCCGTCGTCGTTCTGACGCCCGGCCAATACAACAGCGCTTATTACGAACACTCATTCCTCGCCGACGAAATGGGCGTGGAATTGGTGGAAGGCGTCGACCTTGTCGTGAAGGACCGCAAAGTTTTCACCCGAACCACGCGGGGCTTGCGCAAGGTCGACGTCATCTACCGCCGCATCGACGACGAATATCTCGATCCCAAAGCCTTCAATCCGGATTCGGTGTTGGGCGTGCCGGGGTTGATGGAGGCGTACAAGGCTGGCAATGTCACGCTCGCCAACGCGCCGGGCGCGGGCATTTCCGACGACAAGGCGATCTACGCTTACGTACCCGAAATGGTGCGCTTCTATCTGGGCGAAGAGCCGATCCTCAAAAACGTGCCGACCTGGGATTGCGCGGCCGAAAGCGCGCTCGCCTATGTGTTGGATCACCTCGACGAATTGGTGGTGAAGGAAACCCGCGGCTCCGGCGGCTATGGCATGCTGGTTGGGCCGCACGCCTCGAAGAAGGAGCGCGAAGCGTTCGCCAAGAAACTGCGCATTCGCCCTTCCGCCTACATCGCCCAGCCGACGCTGGCGCTTTCCACCTGCCCGACCTTCGTCGAAAGCGGCGTTGCGCCGCGGCATATCGATCTGCGTCCCTTCGTGCTTGTCGGCGCCGACAAGATCCGCATCGTCCCGGGCGGTCTGACGCGCGTAGCGCTGCGCGAAGGCTCGCTGGTGGTGAACTCAAGCCAGGGCGGCGGCACCAAGGACACCTGGGTGCTGCGCCCGCGCCAACAGCAGGCGCAAGGCGGCATGAGCCAAACACAGAGCCAGAAGTGATCGCCCGATGTTAGCGCGCGCCGCAGAGAGCATGTTCTGGCTCGCCCGCTACATGGAGCGGCTCGATGCGCTATCGCGGCTGATGGAAGCCGCGCAATTGATGGCGGGGCTCTCCGATCAAAGCATGGAATGGCGCTCCGCGCTGATCGCGGCGGGCTGCGAACCGGGGTTTCTGCAGAAGTACGACAACGTCACGCCCGAGCGCGCCGCGCGCTATCTGGGCGCTGAACCGGAAAATCCCTCCTCCATTCTCAACTGCCTTGAGAAAGCGCGCATCAATGCGCGCGCCATGCGCACGGCGCTGACGCGCGACATGTGGGACGCCGTGAACGGCGCCTGGCTCGAAGGTCGGCGCATGGGTCCCGCCGATTTCAAACTCGAAGTGCTGCCGGATACGCTCGACTGGGTACGCACCATCTCGACGCGGTTCGCCGGCGCCTATCAATCAACCATGCTGCGCAACGAGATCTACGCCTTCGTCAAGCTGGGCGCTTCGATCGAGCGCGCCGATAACACCGCCCGCATCCTCGACGTCAAATATCACGTGCTGCTTCCCTCTTATTCCGGCGTCGGCGGCATGCTCGACTATTACCAATGGACCTCGATCCTTCGCGCCGTTTCCGCCGTGCGCGCCTACCAATGGGTGTATCGCGACGAGGTGAAGCCCTGGAACGTCGCCGAGCTGATGATCCTCAAGCCCGAGCTGCCGCGTTCGTTGCGCGCCTGCTACGACGACATCGTCTCGTGCCTCGACGCCATCGCCGCCGATCACGGCGGGGCCAGGGGCGAGTGTCACCGCGTCGCCGGCGCCGTGGCGGCGCGACTTCGTTTCGGCCGCATCGAGGACATCTTCCAATCCGGCCTGCACGAGCATCTGACCGACCTGATTGACCGCACCGCCGACTTGGGCAATGCGATCCATGCGTTTTATATGAAATAGGGAGGGCCGGATAAGCACCCAGCCGGACGCGCCGAGCGCGACCCGGAATGCCGAAGGTGCAGAGTCCAGCTGAAGCAAAACCCATGACTTATTGCGTTGGCCTTGCGCTCGAACAGGGCATCGTCCTTCTGGCCGACACGCGCACCAACGCGGGCGTCGACAACATCGCCACCTTCTCCAAGCTTTTCGTCGTCGAGCAACCCGGCGAGCGCGTCATCGCACTCATGTGCGCTGGCAATCTCGCGGTGACTCAGGCCGTCGTTGCGCGCGTGATCGAAGGCGCAGGCGCCGAAGACGGCGAAACGCCGCCCGCGACCCTCGCGACCGCGCCGAGCATGTTCGACGCCGCGCGCCTTGTCGGCGAGGCCGTGCGCGAGACGTTCAAGCACGACGGCGAGTCTCTCAAGGCGCAAAATTATACGTTCGAAGCGAGCTTCCTGCTCGCGGGGCAGATCAAAGGCCGCCGCCTCCGGCTGTTTGAAATTTACTCGGCGGGCAATTTCATCGAGTCGACCCCCGATACGCCCTTCCTGCAAATCGGCGAGCACAAGTACGGAAAACCGATCCTCGATCGCGTGGCGCGCTTCGACACGCCGCTCGAAGACGCCGTGAAGCTCGCCTGCATTTCGATGGATTCAACGCTGCGCTCGAATCTCTCGGTTGGACTGCCGGCGGATTTGCTCATCTATCGCCGCGACGCCCTCGAGGTCGCCGCCCGCCGCCGCATCAGCGACGACGACGCCTATTTCCGGCAAATCCGCGAAGGCTGGTCGGAAGCGCTGCGCGACGCCTACCGCGCCCTGCCCAAGCCGCCCTGGCCGCTCGGCTGAGGCGCTACTGCTTCAGCCGATATCCGGTCTTGAATATCCACCAGATGACGGCGAGGCACAGCGAAAGAAAGCCCAGCGTGGCGGCGAAGCTCAATCCGACATTGACATCGGAATGGCTGTAGAAGCTCCAGCGGAAGCCGCTGACCAGATAGACCACCGGATTGAACAAAGTCACGGCGCGCCAGAACGGCGGCAGCATGTCGATCGAGTAGAAACTCCCGCCGAGGAACGCGAGCGGCGTGACGATCAGAAGCGGCACAAGCTGCAAGCGCTGAAACGAATCCGCCCACACGCCGATGATGAAGCCGAACAGGCTGAACGTGAGCGAGGTCAGCACCAGGAAGCCGAACATCACCAGCGGATGATCGATCGTGTACGGGACGAACAGGCGCGCCGTGGCGAGCATCACCGAACCGATGATCACCGATTTGCTGGCGGCGGCGCCGACATAGCCAAGCACGGTCTCGAACGGCGAAATCGGCGCCGAGAGAATTTCGTAGATGGTGCCGGTGAATTTCGGGAAATAGATGCCGAAGGACGCGTTGGAGATGCTCTCGGTCAAAAGCGAAAGCATGACAAGGCCGGGGATGATGAACGCGCCGTAGCTCACGCCATTGATCGCCACCATGCGCGAACCGATCGCCGAACCGAAGACGATGAAATAGAGCGAGGTCGACAGCACCGGCGAGAACAAGCTCTGCCCCAGCGTGCGGAACCAGCGGTTCATTTCAAACCGATAGATGGCCTGAATGGCGTAGCCGTTCATTGTACGCCACCCTTCACCAGGCTCACGAAGATCTCTTCGAGCGAGCTCTGCTTGGTGTCCATGTCCCTGAAGATAATGCCTCGGTCGGACAAGCTCTTGAGCAGCGTGGTGATGCCGGTGCGCTCGCCTTGCGTATCGTAGGTGTAGACGATCTCCGTTCCGTCGTTGGCCAATTCGAGATTGGGGCTTTGCAGATCGGCGGGGATCGCATCGAGCTTGGCCTGCAGGTAGAGATAAAGCTGCTTCTTGCCGAGCTTGCGCATCAGCGCCGATTTCTCTTCGACGATGATGAGTTCGCCCTTGTTGATGACCCCGACGCGGTCCGCCATCTCTTCGGCCTCGTCGATATAGTGCGTTGTGAGAATGATGGTGACGCCGCGCTCCCTGAGCGAACGCACCAGCGCCCACATATCGCGCCGCAGTTCGACATCGACGCCGGCTGTGGGTTCATCGAGGAAGAGGATTTCCGGCTCGTGAGAGAGCGCCTTGGCGATCATCACGCGCCGCTTCATGCCGCCCGAAAGCGTCATGATCTTCCCGTCCTTTTTGTCCCAGAGCGAAAGATCGCGCAGCAGCTTTTCTATGAAAGCCGGATTGGGCGCTTTGCCGAACAGGCCACGGCTGAAATTGGCGGTGTCCCACACCGTTTCGAAAGCGTCGGTGTGCAGCTCTTGCGGAACGAGCCCGATCTTGGAGCGCGCGGCGCGATAGTCGCGCACGACGTCGTGACCGTCGGCGAGGATGGTTCCGTGCGTGGGGTTGACGATCCCGCAAATGGTGCTGATGAGCGTCGTCTTGCCCGCGCCGTTCGGGCCCAGCAGCGCAAAAATCTCGCCCCGCTCGATCTCGAGCGAAACGTTCTTCAGCGCCTGAAAGCCCCCGCCATAAATCTTGGATAGATTGGCGACCGAAATAACAGCGTCCATGCGCAGCGGGAGGTAAGCTGCGCCGATGGCCGGCGCAAGTCGCCGGCCAAGCCAAACCTCAAACTTTTTTTGCCCGTGCGGCGCTTTTACTGGATGTGGCTCTCGACGAACCAGAGGTCCTTGTCGATCGACCGGGAGACGCCGGTGAACAAATCGGCGGTGCCCTTGTCATCCGCTTCATCGGCCTGATCGATGGCTTCGCGCACCAGCTTGCCGAACGCCGCAAGGCGGTCGGCGACAGCGACCAGATGGTCTTTCTGCGCCGTGATGTCGATCGGGTACGGCTCAAGGCTGGTGGACGACGCCACATTGTGCGACACGCCGACGGCGGCGCCGCCTAGCGCCGTTGCGCGCTCGGCGATGTCGTCGACGAAACCGTCCACGCGCGCTTGAATTTGATCGAACAATTCGTGCAGCGCGATGAAGTCCTCGCCCTTCACGTTCCAATGCGCCTGTTTCATCGACAGACGCAGATCGATGGCGTCGGCGAGCCGGGCGTTCAAAAGCGCGATCATCGCCTTGCGCGTGTTGTCAGGAAGGTCATTGCGCGTGCGGGCCATTGAGCAATCTCCTTGAAGGGCAGGATGAGATTTGGCGTCACTTTCGCACGCGAACAAGGCGACGCGTATTGATTGTGGTCAAGAGCGCCATAGACGCCCTCGATGGAACCTCAAAGGCTCGCCAACCAATCGAGCAAGAGCCGGTTCACCGCCTCCGGCGCCTCCTGCTGGGTCCAGTGCCCGACGCCCGGCAGCCGGTGAACACCGCGTAGATCGCTCATATGCGGCTGCATCAGCTGCACGAGATCGAGCCCCGGAAACATCTTGAGCACCGGATCGCGATCGCCGGCGATGAACAGCGCCGGCTGCTCGATCTTGCGATCCTTCACCAGCTGCGCCTGCTCCCAGTCGCGCTTGTTGTTGCGATAGCGGTTAAGCGGCCCGCGCAGGCCCGATTGTTCGAATTCGTGCGTATAATAATCCACGTCCGCTTCACTCATCCAAGCGGGCAGCGGATCGGGATCGGGCAAGCCGTCGAGCAATTTCTGATCGATCGGCTTCAGCGCCGGCCAGCTTCCCTGCCCGCCCCACGCGTAGAAGCACTTGCGCACGAACGCGCGCACGTCGGCTTCAAGCTCCGCCTCCGCCACGCCCTCTTTCTGGAAATAGACCTGGTAGAAGAAGAGCCCGCGCTTGGTGAACAGCTCGTCGACCAGTTCGAGAAACGGCCGCGCGCCGACGCCGACATAAGGCACCGAAAACCCAGCGACCGCCCGCACTTTGTGCGGATAGAGCAGCGCCGTGTTCCAGACGATCGGCGCGCCCCAATCGTGGCCGACGATCACCGCCGGCGCTTCGGGCGACAGCGCATCGATCACCCCCGCGACATCGGCCGTCATCGAGGCCATGTCGTAGGCTTCGACCGCATGCGGTTTGTCCGAACCGCCATAGCCGCGCACATCGATGGCGCACGCAGTAAAGCCCGCTTTCGCTAGGGGCTCAAGCTGATGGCGCCACGAATACCAGCTTTCGGGAAAGCCATGCACCAAGACGACCAGCGGACCTTCGCCCTTCACCACGGCGCGCAGCTTGATCCCGTTGGTCGCGATAGAACGAAAATCCGGATTCATTTCAGGTCCTCCGGCAAGGTCGGCTCGCGCCAGATCTGCGCGAACGCGGCCCAGCGCCCAGCTTCATCGCGCTGGCGCGTGACATAATTGCGAATGAGGTCTTCGCCGCTCGCATAATTGATCACGTAGGATCGGTAGTGCTCGGTGAAAGCGAGGCTCTGTTCCGCGCGCTGACGCGACATCAGCGAATAGCGCTGCGTCAGGTCGAGCGCCTGCTCGCGGTTGATCTGTCCGTCGAGATACATCTGCGCGATCGTGAGCCGCGCTCCCGCGAGCGCGCTGGTGGCGTGATGCAGCGTTTCGTAAGCCGGCGCCGTCGCCGGATCGAGCCCGGCCAGCGGATAAAGCGTCGCTTGTTCGAACCGCAGCCGCTCATCCCCCGGAAACGCAAGCTCCTCGCCGAAATTGCCGCCGCCTTCATTGATCGGCCCCTGCGGCGAGAAGAGCGGCGCAATCGAGAATTCGACCCAACCGCGTTGGCGATAAAGTTGCTCCGAATAGATGCCTTGCACGTGATGGCCCGGGTAGCCCTCATGGCAGCCTAGCCCAATCGCGCGATCGATGAAGGTCGGCTGATCGGTGTTCACCTGAATGAGGCTTTGGTCGTGGCCCTTGTACCAATTGTAGGCGCTCCAGCTTTGATGACTTACGAGTTCGAGGCTGAAATGCTCATCCTGCGGCAGCGGCAGATGCGCCAGCGTGCGCCGACGGCATTCCGCGATCGCCGCCGCCATCACCGCTTCCAGCTTATCGCGCGGGATGATGTAACGCGCGCGGAACGCTTCGACGCGTTCGCTGAGCGGTCCGCGCCCCGGCACGAGCGCGTCGATGCGTGCTAGAACCGGATCGTACGCCGACAGCGGCTTGAGATCGGGCCGCAATCCCAGCAGCCGCGCCGCCTCGTCGCTGAAAGGAACGCGGACGCCCTCGATCATGTCGAGGCGGAACCGCGCCGCGCGCGCATAGCCAAGCAGAAAGTGGGCGCGCCGCTTCTCGGATACGTCGGTTGTCTGCGCCTCAGCTGCTTCGAGCGCGCTGATCAGCGCATCCGCCTCGCTCTTCAGCGCCGGAACGGGTTGCGAATGCGCGTCGGCCTCGGCCTTCCATTCCGGCGGCCCGTAATAGGCGTCGACATAACCCTCCTCATGCGTGCCGATCTGCAGCGCCAATTTGACATAACGCTCCGCCAGCGGATTGAGGTCGACATGGCGTGCGGCGGGCGTACATGCGGCCAGCGCCAGCAGCGCCAAAGACGCGAGAAACTTGTTCATGCGCTTAGAGAGCCGCAGGACGCGATCCTTCGCAAGCCTCTTCCGCCGGGGAAGTGAACCCCTTAGATGGAGCGCTTGAACCGCAAAGTCCTTATCCTCTTCGCGCACCCCGCGTTTCATCGCTCGCGCGCCAACCGAGCGCTCGCGGAGGCCGTGCGCGATCTCGACGGCGTGACTTTCCATGATCTCTACGAAGTTTATCCTGACATGCTGATCGATGTCGCGTACGAGCAGGATCTATTGCTGCAGCACGACGCGATCGTCGCGCAGCATCCTTTCTATTGGTATTCGGCCCCGGCGCTCATGAAGGAATGGCTGGACCTCGTGCTCACGCACGGCTGGGCTTACGGCCAGCACGGCCGCGCGCTTGAAGGCAAACTGTGGATGAATGCGCTGACGGCGGGCGGGCGGCACGAGAGCTATGAGGACGCGGGCTACAATCGCTTTTCCATCGAAGAGTTGACGCGGCCCTTCGAGGCCACCGCCAATCTCTGCCGCATGCACTGGCGCCCGCCTTTCGTCGTGCATGCGAGCCACTTGCAGACGGATGACGCGCTGGCCGACGCCGCGCGGCGCTACCGCGCGCTGGTGCTTGGATTGATGCGGGAAGAGTGAGCCATGCGCCAAGATTCCTTCCTCTTCCAGGCTTTCGTCTTTCTCGCCGCCGCCATCATCGCCGTGCCGATCGCCAAGCGATTGGGGCTGGGCTCCGTGCTCGGCTACCTCTTGGCGGGCGTGCTGATCGGGCCATTCGGCCTTCGCTTCCTCGCCGATCCCGACGCCTTGATGCACGCCTCCGAATTCGGCGTCGTCATCATGCTTTTCCTGATCGGGCTTGAACTCAATCCCGCTTTGCTCTGGCGCATGCGCAGCGCCATTGTCGGCCTGGGCGGCGCGCAAGTTCTGGCTTGCGGCGGCGCGCTCGCGCTCGCTGGCGTCGCGGCGGGGCTCGATTGGCGCATCGCCGTCGCGGCAGGCTTCACGCTTTCGCTCTCCTCCACCGCCATCGTCATGCAGAGCCTCCGCGAACGCGGCCTCGCCGCCACCGACGCGGGGCGCGGCGCCTTCTCGGTGTTGCTGTTTCAGGACATCGCCGTCATTCCCATGCTGGCGCTGTTTCCGCTGCTCGCTACCGCACCCGTCGCGGCGCGCACGCATCCGGCCGGTGTCGCCATGCTGCCGGCTTGGGAGCAGACGCTCGCCGTGTTCGCCGCCGTCGCCGGCGTCGTGATCGCGGGCCGCGTTCTGGTGCGGCCGCTGTTTCGCTACATCGCGCGCACCAACCTGCATGAAGTGTTCACCGCCACCGCGCTCGCCCTCGTCGTCGGCGTGGCGCTGCTGATGCAGAGCGTGGGGCTGTCGCCGGCGCTGGGCGCGTTTGTCGCGGGCGTGGTGCTCGCCGACAGCGAGTATCGTCATGAGATCGAAAGCGACATCGAGCCCTTCCGCGCGCTGTTGCTCGGGCTTTTCTTCATCTCTGTCGGCGCCGGCGTCGACTTCCGTCTGATCCTCGCGCAGCCGGTTTTGATCTTCGCCATCGTCGCGGGGCTGATCGTCATCAAGGCGGCCGCCATTTTCGGCGTCGCCCGCTTGTTTGGCCGAGGGCCGGCCGACGCCGTGCGGATCGCTCTGGCGTTGGCTCAAGGCGGCGAGTTCGCGTTCGTGCTGTTCAATTTCGCGGCTCAAGGTGGCGTCATTCCGAGTGAGACGGCCGCGCTTCTGGTCGCCGCCGTCGCCATTTCGATGGCCGTGACGCCGCTCTTGATGATCGCGGCCGAGCGCCTTCCGGGCCTGCTGCTGCGCAGCGAAGAACGCGCGACGCCCGAGCGTATCGAGCTTGAAACGCCCGACGTGCTGATCGCGGGCTATGGAAGGTTTGGGCAGATCGTCTCGCGCCTCGTCGCCATCAATGGCTTTCGCACCTCGATCCTCGACTACAACGCCGACCAAGTCGAACTCGTTCGCGGCTTCGGCAACAAAGCCAATTACGGCGACGCCTCGCGCATGGACTTGCTGCGCGTCGCCGGCGCGGAAGATGCGAAGGTGCTTGTCGTCGCCATCGATGATCAAGCAAAGGCGCTCGAAATCGTCGAGACCGCGCGCCAGCACTTCCCGCACCTGAAAATCCTGGCGCGCGCCTATGATCGCCGTCACGTGTACGAATTGATGAACCGCGCCGTTGACGACTGGGAGCGCGAGACGTTCGAAGGCGGCTTGCGCTTGGGCGCCAAGACGCTGCGCGCCTTGGGTTTCCGCGCGCATCAGGCCGAGCGCGCCGCGGGCTTGTTTCGCCGCCATGACGAACGCCAACTCGCGGAGATGTATCCGCATTGGTCGTCGGACAACACCGATGCGTACCGCCTCGCCACCGTCGCCCGTCAAGCCATGATCGAAGACGCGCTGAAGCGCGATCTCGCGCAGCACGTGCACCGCACCGCCGACGATGCGTGGGATACCGAGAGCCTCGACGCCGAGAACGCGCGCCGCGTGCAAGGCGGCGGCTAGACAGGCCCGCGAATCGTTTATGCTGGCGGCTTGCCCGATTTGGAGAGCGGCATGATCGAGAACACGCAGCTCGCGGCTTTGGTCGCCTCCCGGCTCTGCCACGATCTTGTCGAACCGATCGGCGCGATCATCCAGGGTCACGAGATGATCAAGGGCGAGGACGGCAAGGTCGATCCCGACGCGCTGTCGCTGTTGGATCAAGGCGTCGCCAAAGCCTGGGCCAAGCTGGAATTCTTCCGCTTCGCGGTCGCCGGCTCCGCTGCTGAAGGCGACAGCCACCTCGAAGAAGGACGCGACGTCGCCAACCGCCTGTTCGGCTCGCTGAAGCCGGAACTGAATTGGCAAGCGCCGTCGGTCGCCATGCCGCGTCAAGCCGTGCGCGCAATCATGGGCTTGTTGCTGATCGCCAATGAATGCCTGCCGCGCGGCGGGACGGTCGAGGTGACTGCCTCCTCCACCGCCGACGGCGGCGAAGTGAAGATCATCGCCACCGGCGCGCGCGCCACGCTGCGGGCGCCGACGGCTGCGGCGTTGCGGGGCGAAGCCCCCGAAGGCGGCCTCACCGGCCACACGATCCAGCCTTATCTCGCGGGATTGTTGGCGCGCCAGAACAATGTCGAGCTGTTGGCCCGCGAGAGCGAGGAGCGGGTCGAACTGATCGCCCGCGCGGCCAGTTTCAAGCTCTAACCCGCGAATTTTAATCCTCGTTAAGACTGCGGGGCGCAAAGTTCCCGCAATCGGGAGGAGTGCGCCAAACATGAAACGCTGCTTGATCGTCGACGACAGCCGCGTCATCCGCAAAGTCGCGCGGCGCATCCTTGAGGATATGCGCTTCGAGATCGATGAAGCGGGCGACGGCGTCGAAGCGCTGCAATCGTGCCGCCGCCGCATGCCCGACGCCGTGCTGCTCGACTGGGCCATGCCCGTGATGACGGGGATCGATTTCCTGAAGCAGCTGCGGCAAGAACCTGGCGGCAACGCCCCCGTCGTCGTCTTCTGCACGACCGAGAACGACATCGAGAAGATCTCCGAAGCGATCAAGGCGGGCGCCGACGAATACATGATGAAGCCGTTTGACGGCGACATCCTGCAATCCAAATTCGCCGAGGCGGGCCTGTGCTGACCGAGCAAGAATTCTCCTATGTGCAGCGTGAGGTGAAGGCGCGTTGCGGCGCGCTCATCACCCGTGAGATGAACGCCATCGCCTCGCAGCGCCT
>DASZSK010000190.1:0-10736 GCA_035548735.1 Caulobacterales bacterium
GCATCTGATGTGGCCGTCTTTCACAGTGGCCGTCTTCGTGTTCGTGACGAGCCTGGCGCTCAGCAAATTCTGGGAAGGCGTCTATCGGCGCGAGCTGCAGGGATGAGTCCGCCCGCGCTCGATCCGGTCATTCATGCGCCGGCGCGGTTGCAGATCGTGGCGTTTCTCGCCGGCGTGAGCGAAGCGGAGTTCGCGGTGTTGCGCGAGGCGGCCGAGGTCAGCGACTCGGTTTTGTCCAAACATCTCGCGCAATTGCAGGAGGCCGGTTATGTGCTCGCGCGCAAGGCCGCCTCGGATGGGCGCCAGCGCACATGGCTTTCGTTGACGCGCGCGGGACGCAAAGCGTTCGCGGCCTATGTGAAAACGCTCGAAGGTCTGGCGCGGCTGGCGCAGCGCGCTGCGGAATAGGCGTCAGCACGCCGCCGCGATCGAGCGCTATCGTTGCGCGGTGCGTCGCTAGTGCAGGACGATACGGAACCCCGCGCCGGAATTGGGCGCAGTGTCGCTGAGCCCCGCGAGCGCGTAACCAACGAGACGAACGTGATCAGTGGCGGCGAAGCTCGCATAGAGCGTGGCTTCGGTTTCGTTCGGCTGATTGTCGAGACTGGCCTCCGCCCAGGAAGCGCTCGCGCCCAGGAGGAACCGATCGGAGAGATAGCTTTCGGCGCCGATCGTCGCCGTCGTCGACTCGTCTTCCGTATCGAACGCCCGCTGATAGCCGAGCGCCGCGTAGATCGCGGCGCGGTCGCCCAGGGGATGTGCGTATTCCGCGGACAGCGCGCCGATGCTTTGGCCCGCGCCGAGCGAACGATCTTCGTCGCCGGTCGGCGTGCGCAGGTCGAGGCCGAGTGTGAAACGGTCGCCCGCGTCGCCGACATAGGGGGTGACGCCGAGCGAAAGCGTGACGTCGCCCAAGCCTTCCTCTGCGATGCGCACTGGCGTCGGCGGCGGTGAAGCGCTGGGCGCGGACGATCCGAACAATCCTGTGTTCAGAAGGCCGCCGCTGCCGCCGAGCCCGAGGGGCGTGCTTGCATTTGCGCCGCTGCTGGCGCCGGTCGTTCCCGCGCCTGTTCCCGGAATGATGTTTCCCGAGCCCTCAAGGCGCACATACGGCACGGTGACGCCGATGCGCCAGCGATCGGTCGAATAGCCGGCGGTGAAGGGAACAATCCAGATGTTGGTGTCGACGGCTTCGCCATAATCGCCGCTGGTGTAGTCGGCGCCGGTGGAGAACGACCAACCTTCTGCGTGCGCCGGCGCGGCGAATGCCGCGAGCGCGGCGGCGAGCATAAGGCTGTGTGAAGAACGCGATGTCATGAACTCCTCCCCGTGATCGGTTCGGAGAGGAGAACGTGCGGGCGCGCGATTTTATTCCCGCGCCATCCCCAACATTCGTGGTTAAGCCTTTGGTTTTGCGAAGGCGAGGACGATCCAGCCGAGGATGCCGAGCCCGCCGCCAACCGGCGCCAGCATCTCGAAGGCGGTGATGTTGGCGAAGGCGTGCAGGTCGATTTCGCCCGCGAACAAGGCGGCGCCGGCGAGGATCAGGATGCCGGCGACCAGATTGAGCCGGCCGCTGCGGCCAGCGATGACGAGTCCAGCCAAAGCCGCGCTGAGTTGCACGATGCCGCCGAGCAGCACCCATTGCGCGCCGTCGGCGTCGCTCACGAGGTGATGGGAGCCGGCCATGGCCATGAGCGCCCAGGCGCCCGACAAGCCAGCGATCAGATTGATAAGACGCATGTTCCCTCCGCTCCTTGTTTCATAACCCGCGTCTGAATGCGGAACCACCGCCGGCGTTTCGCGCGTCGCGCGAAATGCGCGCGGGTTAATTGTCGTCCACCAAGCTCGGACGGAACTGTTCGCGTGCTATCGGCATTAGGCGGTCGGGGCGCCGCATGAAGCGGCGTCGCTTCCACCGTCGTGATCCCAAAGGGGAATGCCCAATGAAGACCCGTCTGTTCGGCGCAGCGATGCTCGCCTTGGCGCTCGCGTCCACCTCGGCCTATGCCGAAACCGCTCAGTTCCGCTCGGTCGCGCCGCAAACCTTCAGCGCGCAAGACCTGCAAAGCTATGGCCTCGACGCCGCCACCGCGCAGCGCGCGGAGCAGCTGCAAGCGCAAGGCTATCAAGTGAAGGTGCTGACGCCGGAAGAGGCGCAACGCTATCAAGCCGGCATCAGCGACAATCAATGGCTGTTGCTGGGCATTCTCGCCGGCGTCATCGTTATCGCCGTCGCCGTCAGCGATTAAGGCCGGCTCGTGATCAAGAGCCTGGGGCGCCTTGCGGCGCTCTTGCTTCTCGTCACTGCATCCGCGTGCGCGGTCACGCCCACACCGGACGTGGCCGCGTTCGCGCGCAACACGAGCGCGCATAGCTTCGAGATCGCGCACCGCACGCTCGATCCGCCGAATGCGCTGGTGTTGCCCGTGGTGCAGGATCGCCAGACCGAGGGGCCCTCGTGCGGCGCGCATGCGCTGGCGAGCGTCGTGAATTATTGGCGCGGGCCGGGCGCGCTGTCGGGCAGCGCGCTGTACCGCCAGACGCCGCCCGATTCGCCATCCGGCTATTCGATGACCGAATTGTTGGCGCTGGCGCACGCCAACGGCTTGCTGGCGAGCGCCGTGGAGATGCCGCAGCCCGCGCTGATCCACGAATTGGAGAGCGGCCGCCCGGTGCTGGTGCCGGTGCGCATGCCCTCGATCTATGTGCAGCAATATACCTTGCCCGGCGCGCGCGCGCCGGTGATCGGCCTTGTGCGCGACAGCCTGATCAATCGCGCGGGTCGCGTCTCGGAGATGACGCGCCTTTCGATGGTCAATCATTACCTGCTCGTCGCCGGGTATGAGAACCGGACGTTCGTGGTGCTGGAGCCGGTGATGGGTTTCCGGACCATCAGTTTCGCCACGCTCGAACGCTATCGCCGGCCGTTTCACGATGCGGCGATCGTGTTCAGCGCGCCCGGCGGACGCCCTCAAGTGGCCGCCAGCCGCTAGAGTTCCGGCGGCGCATGTGCGGCACGATGAGCGCGCGCGCGGATCAGGCGTCGCGATCGACCAAGCCTCCGACATGCTTTTGCGGCGAAGAGCGCGCCGCGCCGGCCTTGTCATCGGCGTCGCCGTCATGGTCGCCGCGGCTGGGCGCGGCCGGCGGCGACTGCGTCTGCGTTGCGGGGGCGGGGGTGTTCGCAGCGATGGGGGTTATGCTCATGAAATCTCTCCCTGGGCCGATGCCCGGCTCAGAACTGAGACGCCAGGGCGCGCCATTCGCCTCATCGGCAAATTCTGCCGCCCTGCCGCAATCAGCGATAAGCGTTGCGGCTTGAGCGAGCCCCTGCGTTTGGAGAATGCGCTGTACGGCGAGAGCCGCACGCGTGAAGCATCAGGCGGACGTTCTCCGCACGCGGACTTTTTCATGAGCGATATTCGTCGAACAGGCGTTCTGGCGCGCCGCGCAATGGCGGTCGCGCTGATCGCCTTTGGGCTGATGGCGTGCGGCGGCGGAGGCGGCGGCTCGGGCGGCGGCGGAAGCTCCGGCGGCGGCGGCGGTTCCGGCGGCGGCGCGACGACCTATGCGATCGGCGGCGCGGTTTCCGGGCTCGCCTCCGGCGCGACGCTCGTTCTGCAAAACAACGGCGCGAACAATTTGAGCGTCACCGCCAATGGCGGCTTCAGCTTCTCGACGCATTTGGCGCAAGGCGCGGCCTACGCCGTCACGGTGCTGACGCAGCCGAGCGGGCAGACCTGCACCGTCTCCAGCGGTTCGGGCACGGTCGGCGCCGCCGACGTGACCAATGTGCAAGTGAGCTGCGCGTCGAGCGGCGGCGGCACGGTCATCTTCTTCGACGATTTCAACGGGGCGTCGCTTGGCGGCGACTGGAGCATCATCTCCCGCCATGGCGCCTATTTCCAAAGCGAGACCGAGTGCAACACGGCGGGCCAAGTGGCGGTGTCGGGCGGCATGCTCACCATCACCACGAAGGCGCAGGCGACCACGTGCGGCGACTTCAATCTCGACGGCAGCGTGCGCAACGCGCCGCAATCTTGGCCCTACGCGACCGGCGCCGTGCAGTGGAAAAGCCTCAGCTTCACCTACGGCACGGTCGAGGTGCGGGCGAAGTTTCCACCCGAGGCGAGCCATACCTGGCCGGCGATCTGGCTGATCGGCGCCAATTGCCAGGCGACCAACGTGTTCACCGCGGACGTCGATTACGACACCTGCCCGTCGATGAATTCCTCGCATTATGCGGAAATCGACGCAGTCGAGTGCGACACCGCGAACTGGTGTCAGCTCGCGCTCGCCAATTTCGCCAACGCCGGATCGGGCGGGCATCAATTCCCAACTTGCGGCTATCCGGTGGACGGCAATTTCCACACCTTCAAGCTAACCTGGACGGCGACGGCGGTGCGCGTCTATGTCGACGGCGTCGACACCGGCTGCAGTTTCGCGAGCCCGGCCTGGACGATCCCTTCGACGCCGATGTTCCTGATCATCCAGACGCAGACCGGCGGCATCGGCGGCACGCCGAGCAACGCCAATCTGCCCGCGGATTTCCAGATCGATTGGGTGCGCGTCACGCAGCCTTAGCTATCGGACGATGCGATCAACGCGCTTGACGATCGTCCATCGTAGCTCCGACAGGAAATAGATGGGCGCAGCCGCGAGCATGGCGATCAGGAATACGATGGCGATGACGGCCTGGTTCGGCGATTTCTGCAGACCTTGCCAGAATGCATAGCCATGCGTGCGCTCGTCGCTGCGCACGCTGGCGCTAGCCATCAGCGTGGAAAACAAGGCTCGCCGCATCATGGGCAGGCGCCGGATAGCGTCCGGCATGGCGGCGTCGTAGTTGAATTCGCGCCGCGCCGTGTCCCAGGGCGACAGATATTTCGCGGTGAACGTGCAGAATTGCGAGAGCGGCGAGGCGGCGCCCAACTCTGCACAGACATCGCCCTCCGCATCGGCGAATTCGCCGATGACGTAATTCATCTCGTTCCGGTAACGCGTTTCGAGCGCCTCGGATTGCGCGAGCGAGACCACGTAGCCGATGCCGACCGGGCCGACATTGTTCGCCAATGACGCCGTCAGATTGAGTCCGGCGGAAATGATGATCGCCGCGGCGAGCGAGGCGCCCACAGACCAGATCGCATTGGCCGTCATCCAGATCTTTGGCGACAGGCGCGTGAGGATCGCGCCCGCCAGGTTCAAGGCGACGCCCAGCCATGCGCCGAAGAGCACGCCGTTGATCAGCGACAGCAGCAGCTGCGTCTGCGCAAGCTGCTCAGCGAAGAAATCGTACGTGTGTCGGACCCGCGGATTGGCGAGCACGCGTTCGACGCGCACGCGCGCGGCTTCGAACAGAATGCGATAGTCCGCCAGAGTGCGCAGCGGATGAAACAATGTCGGCGCCGCGATTTGACCCTGACAATAGCCGACGATCTCCTGTCCCAGTGCGTCATTGCTGAGCGCAGGCCACGATTGCGGAAACACGGCCGCCACGCGTCGGCCGGTATTCTGATCCAACGGATAGGGCTGGAAGTGCGCGACGTCATTGAGAAACGGATGACCGGTCTCGGCTTCGAACGCGGCCAGATAATTCTCAATCGCGCATAGTGTCGTAGGTCCCTGATCGCGCACTTGAGGGCTGGCGAGCGAACGCAGCGCCGCTTCATACTGATCGTGAGCGTCGCGCAATTGTTGCAGGGGCAGCGAGCTGAGAAAGCTCAGAGTGGCGGCGACAAAGACGAAGGTCAGCGCGCGCAGCCATCCATGGGAGACGGGCCAGCGCAAGCACCGCCCGACGAAGGAGAGCCACTCGACAAAGGTGGCCTTGGCCCGGCGCGTCTTCCTGAAGAGCCCGCGCGCACGAAGATCTTGCAGCCAGCGCCGCACCGGGCCAACGCGCCTCAGTGTTATGGTGAGAAATTCGAAGACGAAAAACCGCACGAGAAAATAGGCGAGCCAGACCACGAAGGCGACGGCGAGAACTTGCTCCATCGGCGCCCCCCAAAATCCGGCGTCGCGCAGGTTGAACAATGAGTGGCGAACGCCGAGCCGACAAGCTAGATTTGCGCGGGGGGTCATCGGATGCGCGACGCCACGCCGACGCGGCGCCAATCGCTGGCGGTCATCTTTCGTACCGAGGGGCTGGCGGTCCTGAGCATTGTCGGGCTCGCTCTGAACCTGATCGGTTCGCTGGGGCCGCTGCTCACGCTGGCGGAGTTCGCGCGCTATCTCGTCGAACACTGGATCGACATGACCTCGTTCGTGTGGGTGTATTTGTTCAGCCTGATCCACGTGCACATTCCCGCCCTGCTTGGCTTTGCGCTGACCTTGTTCGTCTTTCACCTCGGGCTGACGGTGAGTTCGCTACGCGGCGCGGGCGCCGAGTCGGACAATGTCTCGCGCGATCGCCTGATCGCGATCGTGCTCTACGTGCCCATTCTCGCCGCCACCTTGTCAAAGGCGTTTGGACGGCTCTCGCGCGATCTGGTCGAAGGCAGCCATGCGTCGAGCGATACGATGGTGATCGTCGCTTTTTGCATCGTGCTCGTGTCGCCGATCATGGTGTTTTCACTGGCGCGGCCGAGCGGGCTTATCCGGCGGCTGGCGGCGGTCTATTTCGTGGCGGGACTCATTCTCTTGCTGGATTTCGCCGCCCGCGCTCTCGACGGCTCGGGCGTTCTGCAGCGCCTCAAGCGGATTTGACGTCCGACGCAACGACGCGCCTGACGCGGCGCGAAGCACGCCTGCGATGCGCTTGATGCTAGAGCGGCCGCAACGCCACCGCGAAGCTGCGTTTGCGCATCGGGTCTGTTTGGACGTTAAAGCTCAAGCGCTGTCCGATCGTGAGCGTTGAGAAGCCGGCGCGCTCGACCTCGCTGACAAATACGTGCACGTCAGCGCCGCCGTCGTCGCGGCTGAGCTCGCCCATCCCTCGGCGGGGATCGTAGGATTTCACGGCGCCCTTCATCGAGCCACCGCTGGCTCGCGCGGCCACAGCACCGAGTCGATTCCGTGAATGACGCATGCGCCGGCGATGATGTCCGGCCGCACCAGGTTGGCTGTGTTCACCCGGAGGCCGGACTTGCCATCGATGATCAGCGATTGACCGCCATAGGTCACGGCGCGGATGCGTGCGCCAGCGAAGCGCTTGGAGAGCACTTTGCCGACGGCGAAATGATAGCCGGCGACGGCTGTCAGGAGGTCGGGCTTTCCGTCGATCAAACGATCCAGCGAGGCGACCGGAAATTTGTCGAACGCCTCATCCGTCGGCGCGAAAATCGTAAATGGGCCGCCATTTTCCAACTGCGCGCCGAACGGGCTTGCCTTGAGCATACGGGTGAAAGCGTTGAACCCAGCGCCGCTGAGAGCTTCGTGGATCGCGTTCATGTGATCTCTTTCTTTGTACGTCGACCGGCAACGCGGTGGACGCGTCGACCGGACAAGTCCGGGACTCGCTGCTCAGTCAGACGATAGCGACTATTCGCTGCGCAGATTGGTCGCGGAATCGCGGCCCTGACGATCGCGCTCGAGGTCGAATGTCACCTTTTGCCCGTCGGCGAGGCCCCGAAGGCCGGCGCGTTCGACGGCGGAGATGTGCACGAACACGTCTTTTCCGCCTTGCTCAGGCGAGATGAAGCCGAAGCCTTTTGTGGTGTTGAAGAATTTTACGGTGCCGACAGCCATGAGCCGTCTCCTAACGTTGAATTGCCCGCGTGGACCTTCCACGTCAGGCGACGATTATCGAGGAAAACAGCAAAATCCGGCGCAACAGCGGGGGATTGAGGCGTGCGCGACGAGGATCGATGACGTACATATAGGCGCATTGCGCCTGAAAGTCCATGCTGGCGCGAAAGAAGGCTTGGAGAGCGCAGCGCAATCGCGGCGCCTTTGCGAGATCAAAGTTGATTCAGTTATCGTGGCTGCGCGACGAAGCGGACCTGTACAAGAAACCGCGCCGCCATCGCAGATGCATTCAAAGATGTGGTGACGCGGCGAGCGACAGCGCTGCTGCGGCCTTGACCAGGCGTTCGTCGCCGCGCACTTAACGGCATGCATTCCATCGACACTTGCCGCGTCAGGCTGCAATCACTCGCGCTGGCGTTGTTGCTCGCCGCCTGCGCGACGACCACAGCGCCAACGCCAACGCAGGGGCCCGTCACCATTGCGCTGACGCCGCTACGCGAGCGGCTGCGCACCGTCGAAGTCGGCGTCAATGGCGCGACCGGCACGTTTCTGTTCGACAGCGCGGGCGGCGTCACCATGATCTCGCCCGATGTCGCGCGCCGCGCCGGCTGCACGCCAGCGGGACGCGGCGTCGGCTTTCGCATGAACGGTGAGCGGCTCGACACGCCGCTCTGCCAGGGCCTCAGTCTCGATATCGCCGGCCAGCATTGGACGCCGCGCCAGATCGGCGTGCTCGATCTCTCGCCTTATCTCGCGCCGGGCCAAACCGCGCCGGACGGCAATCTCGCGCTCGACGCGTTCGAAGGCCGCGTGGTCACGCTCGATGTCGCGCACAATGCGTTGATCGTCGAGACGCCGGAGAGCTTCGCGGCGCGCATCGTCGGCGCGGTTGAAGTCCCGATGCGGCTTTCGCGCGAGAGCCAGGGCGCTTCGCTTTCGGCGAATGTCGGCGTGCCGGGACCCGACGGCCTCGTCTGGTTCGAGCTGGACTCAGGCAATGGCGGCACGGTGCTCGTGTCGAAGCATCTGGCGAGCGCATTTCATCTCGATCCCGCGGCGCAAGGCCCGCAGCATCTCGAACTCGATATTGCGCCGGGCGTGCATCTGTCGACCGATCGCGCGTTCACACCCGACCTCATTCTCGACGGCAATCTCGGCATGCCGTTTCTATCGCATTACGTGGTGACGCTTGACCTCGCGCATGAGCGCGCGTGGCTGAAGGCGGCGGCGTAGCTTAAGCGCCCGCGCGGTTCGCGACCAGATCGTCCACCACGCTTGGATCGGCGAGGGTTGAGGTGTCGCCGAGATTGGAGAGGTCGTTCTCGGCGATCTTGCGCAAGATGCGGCGCATGATCTTGCCGGAGCGTGTCTTCGGCAGGCCCGGCGCGAACTGCACCACGTCGGGCGCGGCGATCGGACTGATCTCGTGGCGCACCCATTGGACGATGTCGCGGCGGAGTTCTTCGCTGGGCGCGTCGTGCAGATTGAGCGTCACATACGCATAGATGCCGGTGCCCTTGATGTCGTGCGGGAAGCCGACGACTGCGGCTTCGGCGATTTTCGGATGCGCAACCTGGGCGCTTTCGATCTCGGCGGTGCCGAGGCGATGGCCGGAGACGTTCAGGACGTCGTCGACGCGGCCGGTGATCCAGTAATAGCCGTCCTCATCGCGGCGACAGCCGTCGCCAGTGAAATATTTGCCGGGATAGGTCGAGAAATAGGTTTGGAAGAAGCGCTCGTGATCGTTGTAGACGGTGCGCGCCTGGCCGGGCCAGGAATCCAGCAGCACGAGATTCCCGCTCACCGCGCCTTCGAGAATATTGCCCTCGCCGTCGACCAGCGCCGGTTTCACGCCGAAGAAGGGCAACGTCGCCGAGCCAGGCTTCATGTCGATGGCGCCGGGCAGCGGCGTGATCAGCGCGCCGCCGGTTTCGGTTTGCCACCAGGTGTCGACGATCGGGCAGCGGCCGTCGCCGACCACGCGGTGATACCAGAGCCACGCCTCCGGATTGATCGGCTCGCCGACGCTGCCAAGCAGACGCAAGCTGGCGCGCGAGGCTTTCTTCACCGGGCCTTCGCCTTCGCGCATCAGCGCGCGGATCGCAGTCGGCGCGGTGTAGAAGATGTTGACCTGGTGCTTGTCGATCACTTCCCAGAAGCGCGACGTGGAGGGATAATTGGGCACGCCTTCGAACATGAGCGTGGTCGCGCCATTCGCGAGCGGGCCGTAAACGATGTACGTGTGGCCCGTCACCCAGCCGACATCGGCGGTGCACCAATAGATGTCGCCGTCGTGATAATCGAACACGTATTGATGCGTCATCGACGCATAGACGAGATAGCCGCCGGTGGTGTGCAGCACGCCTTTGGGTTTGCCGGTCGAGCCTGACGTGTAGAGGATGAAGAGCGGATCTTCCGCGCCCATCGGCTCGCACGGGCATTCGGCGGGGACTTTCGCGGCTTCGTCCTCATAGAGCACGTCGCGACCCGGCTTCATCGGCACGCCCGCGCCGGTGTGGGTGACGACCACGACCTTCTCGACGCTCGGCGCCTTCAAGGTGGCTTCATCGACATTGGCCTTGAGCGGGACGACCTTTCCGCCGCGCACGCCTTCGTCGGTGGTGACGACGACTTTCGAGTCGCAATCCTGGATGCGGTTGGCGAGGCTGTCCGGTGAGAAGCCGCCGAACACCACGGAATGGATGGCGCCGATCCGCGCGCAGGCCAGCATCGCATAGGCCGCGGCCGGAACCATCGGCATGTAGATGGTGACGACGTCGCCCTTCTGGACGCCCTGCGCTTTCAGCACATTGGCGAAGCGGCAGACTTCGGCGTGCAATTGCTTGTAGGTGATTTTGAGCGCGCGCGCCGGATCGTCGCCTTCCCAGATGATCGCGACCTGGTCGCCGCGCTTTTCGAGATGGCGGTCGATGCAATTGTGCGTGACGTTCAAGACGCCGTCATAAAACCAGCGAATGCCGAAATCGGCTTCGTTGAAGGAGACATCCTTCACCTTGGTGTAGGGCTTGATCCAATCGAGGCGCAGC
>DASZSK010000191.1:0-8956 GCA_035548735.1 Caulobacterales bacterium
GCTGGCGCGGTAGGCGAGCCCCTCATTCAGAATGTCAGCGCCGACATTGACGAGCGAGAGCACGCAGCGCTCCTCGATTTCGGCGTCGCTGACGGCGCGTTGCGCCACGCCGTATTCTTTGGCGAGCTTCGCTATGAGCGCGTCGACTTCAGGGTCATGTCGCGCCGTGCGGTCCCCGGGCTCGTAGCGATACACGCCCTTGCCGACCTTCTGTCCGAGTCGCCCAAGCGGCGTCAGCGCGTCGGAGACGACATGGTAGGGAGGCGCGCGGCGCTCTCGCTTAGCGAGTTCGATGCGAACCTTTGTGCCGACATCGACGCCCGCCATGTCGTTCACCCGGTTGGGTCCCATCGCGAAGCCGAAATTCTCCATTACGTCATCGATGCGCTCGGGCGCCACGCCTTGCAGCAGCATAAGCTCGGCTTCGCGAAAATAGCCGTCAAGCATCATGCGGTTGCCGACGAAGCCGAATCCGTCGCCCACCACGACGCCGACCTTGCGCAGCGCTTTGCCGAGCGCGAGCCCGGTGGCGATTGTTTGCAGCGACGTCCGCTCTCCGCGAACGATTTCGAGCAGGCGCATGACGTTGGCCGGGCTGAAGAAGTGCAGCCCGATCACCTGCTCGGGTCGCGCGGTCGCCGCGCCCAACTCCGTCACCGATAGCGAGGACGTGTTGCTCGCCAGCACGGCGTGCTTGGGCGTGATCGCGTCCAGCTTCTTCAGGATCGATTGCTTCAGCGCCATGTCTTCGAACACGGCCTCAATCACCAGATCGACGTCCGCCGCCGCTTCAAGGCCCACGGCGCCGCGAATGAGACCCATACGTTCGTCCAGCGCATCCTTCGTGATCCGGCCGCGTTTGAGCGAGCCATCGTAGGTCGCGCGTATGCCCGCCAATCCTTTGTCCAGGGCTTCCTTGCCGACTTCCACCAGCGTGACGCTGACGCCCGCATCCGCCAGAGCGATGGCGATGCCGCCGCCCATCGTGCCCGCCCCGATCACCGCCGCGCGCCTGATCGGCAAGGCCGATGGCGGCTCGGCCACGCCCGGGATGCGCGCGCATTCGCGCTCGGCGAAAAAGACGTGTCGCAGCGCGAGCGATTCGTTGGTCTTAAGCGACGCCGCGGAGAGATCGGCCTCGAGATCGAGGCCGCGATCGAACGGCGTCTGCACGGCGGCGCGGACGAGCTTCACAAGATCGTGCTGCGTCGTGCGTCCCTTGAGGGCGCGTGCGGCGGCTTCGAGCACGCCGGCTATTTCCGCCTCGGACAATTCAGCCGACACTGCAACGTCGCGCGTTCGCCGGGGCGTGGCGCCAGCGGCGATCAGCCTGCGCGCGTACGCCAAGCCGCCGGCGATCGGATCGTCGCCGACCACTTCGTCGATGAGCCGCAATTCAAGAGCGCGATCAGCAGTGATCGGCGCGCCGCTCACCATCATCTCCAGCGCGGCGCGCGCGCCGATCAAGCGCGGCAGCCTCTGCGTTCCGCCCGCGCCCGGCAAAATGCCCAGCGTGATCTCCGGCATGCCCATGCGCGCGGACGGTGTCGCGCAACGATAGTGACACGCCATCGCCAGTTCTAGGCCGCCGCCGAGCGCGGTGCCATGCAGCGCGGCGATGACGAGCTTTGGCGAGGTCTCGATGGCGTCGAGCGTCTCCCGATAGCCAGGAGGCTGGATTTCGGCGCCAAGTTCGGACAAGTCCGCGCCCGACAGAAACGTGCGGCCGCGGCAGGCGATCACCAGCGCTTTGACGTGAGGATCGGCGGCGGCCTTTTTCACCGCGTCGCGCACGCCGGCGCGTATGGAAGCGTCGATGGCGTTCACGGGCGGCCGGTCAATCGCCGCGAGCGCGACCCCATCCATGACTTCAAACGAGACGCTCATTCGTTTCCTCAAACACACGGGCGGCTTAGGCGCGCTCGGTCGCGAGCCATGATGTGGTTTGCGGAAATAGTTTGCAATACAGAATGTATGCGAGACGAACGATATGCCGCGCGGGGCGGTTTATTCCTCCGCGACCTTGCGTAGCGCGGAAAGCAGAGCGGCGAGCTCGCTTTGCTTGAAGCGCGCGGTGAAGCGGCGTTCGTGTTCGGCGATTTTGGTTTTCGCCTTCCGCAACGTCGTCTGCCCAGCCGGCGTGAGGTGAAGTTCTTGGCGGCGCCGGTCGGACGTGGAGCGTTTTCGCAGCACGAAGCCGCGCTGCTCCAGCCGGTCAATCAGCGACATCATGGTGGCGCGGTCCATGCCGAGCGAGCCCGCGACGGTGACTTGGGAAACGCCTGGGTTCGCGCCGATCAGCCAGAGGGTTGCGGCCTGTTTCTGCGTCAGATCGAGGCTTGAGAGGGAGGCTACGAAATCGCGATGCATCGCGCCTTGAGCGCGGCGCACGCAATAGCCCAACAGGCCGCTGAGCCCCTCGAATTCAAGTTCTTCGGCCTCTGTTCCGGTTTTACGGGCGACGGCGCTTGCGGATTCCGGCATTTCCGTTGATGTCCTTCTTTGACAAGCCGGGCGCCTGAGGCGCGGAAGTCTTGCCAGCTTTGTCCTTCCGTCCCCGAATGGCGCGAATCCGTGGCTGCTGTCTACACCTGCGCCCATTGAGGAGCGCGGATGCTCCGCCTCTCGCCAAATACGCTCGGATTTGCAGCAGCAGCGGTCAGCCGCGGCCCGCCCAAAGCGCGAGGATCGTTCTCAGACTAACGATATCTCCTTGCAAAATAGAGGGCAACACGAATAGTATGTAGCACAAACGAATATATCCATAAGGGGAGGAAATGGCATGTCACAGATTAGGAACGGATATTTGCGCCGTGCAGCCGTGTTTGGCGCGCAGGCGTTGCTCGCGACGGCCGCGCCGATCTCGATCGGGACTGCCTGGGCCCAGGATAGCCAGCCCGCCGCCACCGCCGGCGATGAGACGGTCATCGTCACGGCGCGTCGCCGGGAAGAGAGCCTTCAGGATACGCCAATCGCAGTGACGGTGCTGTCGGCGGCTTCGCTTGAGCGCCAGCAAGTCACCAGCACGACGCAACTCACAAACGTCGCGCCCAGCTTACAGTTTCACTCCTACGGCACGTTGACCGGCAACAATTCCGCCGCGCAGGTCTTCATCCGCGGTATCGGCCAAACCGACGCGACGCCGGCCGTCGATCCGGGCGTCGGCATGTACATTGACGACGTCTATATGGGCAGATCCGTTGGCGGCGTCATGGAATTCCGCGATATCGCCAACGTGCAGATTTTGCGCGGTCCGCAGGGCACGCTGTTTGGCCGCAACACGATCGGCGGCGCCGTTCTGTTGACGACCAACGCTCCCGGCGATGGGGCTGGAAACCAAATCCACGCCAGCCTGGGCGACGACAATTTGCAGGAAGTGTACGGCGCGATCGATATGCCGCTCGACGGCGAACGGCTCGCGGCGCGCGTCTCGGCCGGCTTTCGCAAGCGCGACGGCTATGTGACGCGGGTTTATGACGGCGTCGATCTCGGCAATGAAAACACCTACACGCTGCAAGGCGCGATGCGTTGGCGGCCCAGCGACGCCGTGACGGTGACATTGCGCGGCGACTACACGAATTCGGACGAGCACGGCTCGCCCTTCGTCTTCAACGGCATCAACGAAACGCAAACCTTCCCGGCTGCGGCGAGCAAGGCCGCCGGTTGCCCGGGCGCGACCTTCCCGCCGCCCTTCGTCCCGGCGACGGCTGATCCGCGTTGCGCCAACGACGCGCAGGCGTTGGGCCCGTTCCGGAACGGCGGCACATACCCCGCGCTGAGCACGCTTGAAAATGGCGGCGTGTCGCTGGTGGCCGAATGGCGGGTGAACGACGTGCTGTCGTTCAAGTCCGTCACCGCTGATCGCCATCTGCAATGGACCGGCTCGCGGGACGCCGACAACACGCCGCTGCTCATCTTGCACACGAACTACGACAGCAAGAGCGATCAGGTGAGCCAGGAATTGCAGGCGCTCATCACCACGCAACGTCTCGATGGCGTGGTCGGCTATTTCTATTTCAACGAAGATTCGTTCGATCGCTTGCTTGTGCCGCTCGGCAACCCCGGCACGTCGTACGATACGCAGCGCGTCTCGATGGAGTCGGATTCCTGGGCCGCGTTCACTGAGTGGAATCTGCACGTCAGCGACGCGCTCAGCGTTTCGGCGGGCCTGCGCTATACCGACGAAACCAAGAGCCTGCAGGCGACGATGTTCAACGTCTCGCCGGCAAGCGCGGCGGAGCCGCCGCCGCCCAGCAGCTTGTGTCCGTTCGGCGGCGCGCCGCCGACGCAGACAGGTTGCTTGTTCTTGACGCGCAATCGTTTCGAGCGCGGCTTCACGTCGACGATCGGCTCGGCCAGCGTCCAATATCGCTGGAACCCCGCCCTGATGACCTATTTGAGCTGGTCGCAAGGCTTCAAGAGCGGCGGCTTTAACCAGCGCTACAACAACGCGCCTCCCGGCAACGCGCCGATCTCCTTCGACGCCGAAACCGCCGAGACCTATGAATTCGGTGTGAAAGCCAATCCGGCGCGCGACGTGCGTCTGAACGCGGCGATCTTCACCACGAAATACGACAACATCCAGATGACGTATCGTCTGGGCGTTGTGCCGCTGCTCTTCAATGCCGGTGCGGCGACCATTAGCGGCGCCGAGCTGGAGTTGAACTACGCGCCGACCGCCGATTTCGCGCTCGACGGCAGCCTCTCTTATCTCGACACGGGCTTCGACAGCATCATCAACCCGCCGCCTTTTGGCTCCGTCACGCCGACTTCGGTTGCGACGATCAACAGCAAATTGCCGTTCGCGCCGGAATGGCAGGGCCATATCGGAGCGTCCTACTCATTCCACCCGACGGGCGATCTCTTGCTCACGCCGCGTGTCGACGTCACCTACACGTCGAAGCAATTCTTCGACGCCGGCAACTCCGCGGACATCGCGCAGAACGATGCGGTGACGCTGGTCAACGGCGCTATCACGCTTGAGCCGCAGAACGGACCCTGGCGCCTGACGCTCAGCGGCAACAATTTAACCGACGAACTCTATCCGGTGGCGGGCACGTCCTCGATCACCACGTCGTCGGGCTATTCGGAAATCATCTATGCGCGGCCCCGGAATTTCTGGGTGACGCTCGGCTTCAACTTCTAACCGCGGGCGCCCGCGGTGTTGAGCCGCGGGGGTCGTTTCCTCTTGCTAGCGAACCTCCAAAACTAAGAGCGGCGTCCCCTGGCGCCGCTCTTTTGTCGTGTTCGGCGTTCCACAAATCAGTCTTGCGTGTGGGGCTTGAAGGAGCCCAGCAGGAAGACGGCGACCGCCGCCGTTCCGGCCGCCGGCGCCATGAGCTTGATGATCTCATCGGCGCTCGCGCCCGTTGTCAGCAACAGCCCGGGAAGCAGCGGTCCGATGATGGCGCCGACGCGCCCAATCGCGATTGAGGCGCCGGATCCAGTGCCCCGCAACGCGCGCGGATAATAGGCGGCGGCGACGCCGTAAAGGGCGTAGTTCGCGCCCATTAAGGTGAAACCGGCGGCGGCGCTTAGCGCCACGATCAAGGGCAGGCCGTTGGCGCGCGCGAGATAGATGAGCGCGCCGATCAAGGCGGCGTAAGCAAGCGTGAGCGGCCAGCGCGGCCCGACGCGATCGACGATCCACCCCAGAATAAGCGCGCCAACAACGCTGGCGAAGTTGAACGCCATCGAGGCCTGCGGCGCGAGCGCGCGCGGCAAGCCCTTGTCGACCACGAGCGTCGGCAGCCAATAGAGAATGAGATACAGGATGAGGAGCGTCGGGAAGAAGGCGAGCCACAGCAGCAGCGTCGGCGGCGCACGACGTTCGCCAAATAGCGCACGCAACACATCCACACGCTCGGCGCCGGTTTGCGCACGCGCCGCCGTTTCCCGCATGAAGAGCAAGAGCGCCGGCGCCAGCACCACCGGCAGAATCCCGCCGACGAAAAACAAGATGCGCCAATCATAGCCGGCCGGAAGCGTCTGCGTGAGCGCCGCGCACAGGCCGCCGCCGAGCGGCATGCCGCAAAACATCATTGTCGCGGTCGAGGCGCGCCGTTCCGGGCGACTGATGTCGGCGGCCACCGCCATCATGTTCGGCAAGGCCGCGCCGAAGCCGAAACCGGCGAGCGCGCGCGCCGCCATCAGCGGGTAGTAGGTTCCTGCATAGGCGGTCGCGAAAGTCGCCGCGCCGAACGCCGCAACGGACAGCACGAAGATCGGCTTGCGTCCGATTTTGTCGGCGAGCCATCCCCCGCAGCTCGCGCCAAAGACCAACGCGAGATTGGAGGCGAAGAACACCCAGCCCATCTGGCTGGCGGCGAGGTGAAGCTCCGGCGCTAGTTTTGGCGCGGCGACGCCGATCGCCTGAATGTCGAAGCCTTCCAACATCGAGACCGCGAAGCACAAGGCGACGCTAATGAAATTGCTTTGAGCTGGAACGCTGATCGGGCGCGCCGCATCAGTCATGTCGTCCTCCCCATTGCCGATGTTTCGGCTATTTGTATGTAACACATACTATTCTGCCGGAGCGGGGGGCACAAGGCGAGGCGCGTGTCGCGATCCGGTCGGCTTCGCCGAACGGGGGGCGGTCTGGATCGGCGGCCGCCTGACAGCCGACCTCAGGGCGCGACGGTCTGCGCTTTGCAATCCCGCCTCAATGATATAATGTAACATTGGCCGAAGCGGCGGATGCGAGGCGGAATGCGCAAGGGGAGCCATCGCCGGACGTGGACATCGGGGGCGGCCATCAGCCCGCGCCTCGGCTCGTCGCGCGACCTGGCGACCTTCGCGGCGATCTTCGCGATCCTGCTGCAAGCCCTGCTGGTCCAGACCCACGTCCACCGTCCGGGCGAGGCGGGCGCACCGCTGGCGTTCGCAGGCCAGAGCCTCGGCGATACCGACCAAAAGAGTCCTCACGTCGCCATGCCGAAACCGGCGCAAGGCGAGTGTGTGCTCTGCGAGACCATGGCCGCGGCGGGTTCGGCCGTACTCGTCAGCGCCGTCGCGGTCGCAGCGACCCATGGGCCGATCCCGTTTGCGCCCGCGCGCATCGTCGCGTCGCCGCCGCGGATCGATGCGCATCCCTGGCAGAGCCGGGCGCCGCCGCGCCACGTGTGAGTCCCTGACGCTCTGAGGCGAACGCGCGTGCGCGCGTGCGCGCAGCGTCAACGCCATGCGCACGCGTCTTCGACGCTGCGCCGTCCGCTCACACATTTCAGGAATCTCCTTCATGTCGACCACCCATGACGCGCGCGCGTGCGCGCCCGCCGCTCTTCTTTCTCTTTCCGTTTCGCGCGCGCCGCTTCTGCTGGCGGCGTGCATCCTGTTGCCGGGCGCCGCCCTGGCGCAGAGCGCCACGCAAACCGCCGACAATGATCAGTCGGAGACGGTCATCGTCACCGCATCGCCGGTCGCGGGCGCCTCCGATCGTTTCGCCACCATCGTCACGCAGATCAGCCGCGACGATATCGTCCAGTCGGGCGGCGCCAATCTCGCCGACGCGCTGAAGGACGTGCCGGGCGTCGCCAATACCAGCTTCGCCGCCGGCGCAAGCCGGCCGGTGATCCGCGGTATGGACGCCTTCCGCGTCAAGGTGCTGGAAGACGGCATCAACGCGGGCGACGTCTCGGAAGTCGGCCCCGACCATGGCGTGCCGATCGATCCGCTCTCGGCGCGCGATATCGAAGTGGTGCGCGGCGCGGCGACGCTGCGGTGGGGCAGTCAGGCGATTGGCGGCGTCGTCAACGCCATCAACAATCGGGTGCCGCTGTCGCTGCCGGACGCACCACTTTCCGGCGAAGCCAACGCGAGCTACGATTCCAATGGCGCGACAGGCCAAGGCTCGCTTCTGCTTGACGCGCGCGCCGGTCAGTTTGCGTTCCACGCCGATGGCTTCGCGCGCCGCGCCAGCGACTACGACACGCCCGACGGAACGCAGGCCAATTCGTTTTTCATGGGGGATGGCTATTCCGCCGGCGGCTCATATTTTTTTGGCGCCGACAACCAAAGCCGTGCGGGGCTTGGCTACATTCATTACGACGCGCGCTACGGCATTCCGTCGGACACGACCTTCATCAATATGCGTCAGGATAAAGTGCTCTCGAATAATTCCTTCCACCTGGGCGACGGCGTCCTGCAAACGCTCAACGTCAATCTCGGCTACGGCAACTACATTCACGACGAGATCGATCCTGCCACCGGCGACATCGAGGCGACGTTCAAGAATCGCGAATGGAACGGCCGCGCCGAAGGCTTGATCGGCGCCATCGGGCCGCTCTCCAATTCGGCGCTCGGCGTCGACTATACGGATCGCCACTTCTCGGCGGGCGGTGATGCGGGCGACTATCTCTCGCCCACGCATACACAGAGCGCCGCCGTGTTCGGCTTCACCGAAGCACAGCTCGGCGCCAGCACGCACTTGCAGGGCGCCGCGCGTGTCGAGCACATCCGGATCGATGGGACCCCCGCGTCCGGCACGCCGACTAACATCGATTTCACGCCGGTCAGCGGCTCGGTGGGGCTGCTGTTCGACCTGAACAGCGCGACCAAGCTCGGCTTCACGCTCTCCAGCGCCGCGCGCGCGCCCGGGCAAGTGGAGCTGTTCGCACACGGTCCCCATGACGGGCCAGGGACATTCGAGACCGGCGACCCCACGCTCAAGATCGAGCGCGCGAATTCGATCGAAGCGACGCTGCGCTTTCATCAGGACCGCGTTCACTTCGAAGGGTCGCTGTGGGACGCGCGCTTCTCGAACTACATTTATGGCGCGCTGACCGGCGATCTTTGCGACGACAGCGGCGATTGCAGTAATCCGCCGGGCGGCGAACTCAAACAGCTCAACTACACACAGCGCGACGCCAATTTCTGGGGCGCCGAGGCGAAAGGCTCGTACGACCTTGCGCAGCTGACTGCGGGGCGGCTGCAAGCCGTCGTGCTCGCCGACATGGTG
>DASZSK010000192.1:0-4086 GCA_035548735.1 Caulobacterales bacterium
ATGGGCAGATCGATATCGATCGTCTTCATCGCCTTGCGGTGGATCATCACGTCGGCGACGGTGAGTTCGCCCAGGCGGAACAGCGAGCGTATCTGCTTGGCTTGCGCCTCCTCGATCTCGCCATGCTCGGCGGAGACTTCGACGAGCCCTTCGAGTTCGACGTCGGTGAGGATGTCGACGTGCGGCGCTTCCTTGACGCCGAACAGGCGGAGCACGCCGCGCGCGGCGTTGTTCAAGAGCCAGTTGAGCGGCCAGAGCACGATGTAGGAGGCGTAGAGCGGGTACGCGATCCAGAACGAGACGGGCTCGGGATTGCGGATGGCGAAGGTCTTGGGCACCTGCTCGCCCAAGACGATGTGCAGCGAGGAGAAGATGAGGAAGCCGAGGATGAAGGCGATGAATTCGATGGTCGCGTGCGGCAAACCGAGCGGCGCCATCAGCGGCTCGATCAGCGCGCTCACCGTCGGCTCGCCGACCCAGCCCAGGCCGAGCGAGGCCATGGTGATGCCGAGCTGGCAGCAGGCGAGATAAGCCTCGATGTTCTGCAGCATCTTGAGCGAAAGCGCCGCGCCGAAGCGCTTCTCGTCGGCCAGCGCTTCGACGCGGAAATTGCGCGCCTTCACCAACGCGAATTCGCTGGCGACGTAAAAGGCGTTGAGCGCCAGAAGCGCGAACGCCAACAGCAGACTGAAGAGCGGCCCGCTCATGCGAGCGCCTCCGTCAGGAAGGCTTTGAGCGCTGCGGCGTCGGCGCCCTTCTGCACGAAGGCTTCGCCGACGCCGTGCGCGAGGATGAGCGTGAGCTTGCCGGCTTCGGCCTTTTTGTCATGCGCCATGAGGGCGAGGAATTCCTCGGCGCTGTCGGGGCGCTGCGGCAGCTTACGCACGTCGGTGACGAAACCGGTCGCTTCGAGATGCGCGCGCACGCGCTCGGCGTCCTGGCGCGGGCAGAGCCCCAGCGCGGCTGAGAACGCGAACGCCAGCGCCATGCCCGTGCCCACCGCTTCGCCGTGCAGAAGCGCGCCCGAATAGCCGACCTTGGTCTCCAGCGCGTGCGCGAAGGTGTGGCCGAGATTGAGCAGCGCGCGTGGACCGCCGGAGCGCTCGTGCTCGTCCTCGCCGACGATGCGCGCCTTGGCGGCGACGCTCGTCTTCACCGCATACGTGAGCGCCTCGCGCCGCTTCTGCTGCATCATCTCATTGACCGCGACGACGCCGTCATGATGGCCGCCCGGATCGAATGGAATGGGCGCCGTGCCCAGAATGTGCTGCGCGTTCTCCTCGCACCATTCGAAGAAGGCGAAATCGTCAATGAGACCGTACTTCACCACTTCGGCGTAACCGGCGCGCAGCTCGCGCTGCGGCAGCGTCGCCAGCACGTCGAGATCGGCCAGCACGAGCCGGGGCTGATGGAAGACGCCGACGAGGTTCTTGCCTTCGGGCGTATCGATCGCCGTCTTGCCGCCGACGCTCGAATCCACCTGCGCCAAGAGCGTCGTCGGGATTTGCACGAAATCGACGCCGCGCTTGACAATCCCCGCCGCGAAGCCGGCGAGATCGCCAATCACGCCGCCGCCGAAAGCGATGACGAGATCGTTGCGGGCGATGTTGGCCTGCAAGAGCGAGGTGGTCACGCTCATCAGCCCGGCGAAGCTTTTTTGTTCTTCGCCCGGCGGCAGCATGAAGCCGTGCACGGCGAGGCCCGCCGCTTCCAGGCTCTGCGACAGCGCATCGCCGTGCAGACCGGCGACGGTCTTATCCGCCACCACGAAGACGCGCTTGGACGGCGCGAACGGCGCGATCAATTCACCGGCCCGCGCGAGCAGGCCAGCGCCGATCAGCACGTCATAGGATCGCGCGCCCAGTTCGACGCGTACGGTTTCGGTTTGAGTCATGGATTGATGCAGAACCCTTCCTTCTCCACTTGCGGGAGAAGGCGGCTGAGACCGAAGGCCGAGGCCAGATTGGCGGTGGCGCGCTCACCCATCAGGCCGGCGCCTTGGCGACGTAAGCGCGCAGCGCGTCGAGGATGGCGACGACGGCGGCGTTGTGCGGGCTGTTGGTGGATTCCACCGTGATGTCGGCTTCGGCGTAGATCGGATTGCGCTCCGCCAGCAAGCGCTGCATCACCGCCTGCGGATCGTCGCTCTTCAACAGCGGGCGATCGTCGCGGCGCTCGACACGGCGCATCAGCACGTCCAGCGGCGCCTTGAGCCACACCGTGATGGCGCTCTCCTTCATCTTCGCGCGTGTGCCGGCATCCATGAAGGCGCCGCCGCCGGTGGCGAGCACCATCGGCGGATCGCGCAGGAGACGGCAGATCACTTCGCGTTCGCCGCGGCGGAACTCAGGTTCGCCATAGCGGGCGAAGATGTCCTTCACCGAAAGACCCGCCGCGCGCTCGATCTCGTGGTCGGCGTCCTTGAACGGGAGCCTGAGCGCGGCCGCGAGCCTACGACCCACGGTCGTCTTGCCCGCCCCCATCAACCCGACCAGCGCCACGGTGCGGTCGAGCTTCAGCCCGCCGGCGAGGCGGCGCAGTTCGGCGGCGGCGTCCTCACCGATCTCATGGCTTTCCGGGCGGCTCAAAGGGACCTCGTGACGGCCCGTCATGGTAAATCGGGGCCAACTGGAAACTCGCCACATTTTGCGGGCATTCTCCGCCGCTCGCAACGCGGGGAATCGCTCCAAAATCCGGGGCCAAATTCGGGGACGAGGTCCAAGTGAGACGCAGACGCCGGCGCAGCGCCTTTACCAAGAGCCATCCGGAGCGGCGCTACATCCTGATCGGGGTCGCCGCGGTCGCCGTGGTGAGCGCTTTCGTTTACTTGATGCACCAAGCCGACGTGCTGGCCCCCCAGCCGCACGAAATCCGCATTGAATTGCCGGACGCCTTCAAGGGATAAGGCGCAAGGGGAATGCTCATGTCTTTCCGTTACTGGGCGCTGCCGCTCGCGCTTGCGGCGCTGCCGGACGCGGCCATGGCGCAAAGCGCGCTGCCGGCGCCGATCGAGACGCAGGAATTGCAGCAGCTCGACGCCTGGACCGTAGGCGCGCTGCCGCGCAATGGCGGCGCACTGCCGAACGATATGTGGTCGCACAGCGACCCGGACTTCGTCGCCGCGCTGTTCGACAAGGTCCCCGCTTCATTCGAGTCCCCTTCGCAGCAACGGCTGGTGCGCCGCGTGCTGCTCTCCGGCGCGACCGCGCCGCCCGGCGACGCTGCACAGGCCGCGCGCAAGCGCTTCGAAGCGATCGGCCGCGTCGGTTACGCGGACGAATTGGCGACCATGGCCGGCGGCGCCGGCGCTTCGCTGACTGATCCGCTGATCGCGCAATATGCGGCGCAAGCCGAACTCGCGCGCGGCAATCGCGCCGGCGCCTGCGAGCGCGGGCGCAACGCCAATATGGATCAGCCGGCGGCTTTCATGCTGCGGCTTCGGGCCTATTGCGCGGCGGTGACGGGCGATCGCACCGCGGCTGATCTCGCGCTGCAGCTCAACGCCGGCGGCGTGGCGGCGGACAATGCCTGGTATTCAGCGGCGGTGGCCGCCGCGGGCGGCGCGCCGGGCCGCACGCTGCCGGCCGCGCGCTATGACAACAGCCTGAATGTTCAACTTTCCATCGCCGGCAATTTGCGGCCGGGCGCGACGCCGCTGGCGAGCGCGTCGTCGCTCGCGCTTGTGGCGCTGGCGCGCAACGATCACACGCCGCAGCCCTATCGCGCGCAAGCCGCTTCGCTGGCGTTCCGGCGAGGGCTGCTCACCGTCGACGAAACGCGCGCGATCCTGCGCGCCACGCCGCCGGAAACGACGACCGGCCTGCCGCCGATCGCGACGGCTGTGCGTCAAGTCGAAGCCTCGCCGGGCTCGCTGGACGCCGCGACCGCGATCGCTGGCGTGCTTCGCCAGGCCACCGCGCCGGCGGATTTCACCGCCGCCTCCGTCCTGTTCAAGGCCGACATCGCCGCGCTGACGACGGCGCCCGATCCGGCCGCGGCTTCGCTGTTTGCCCGCGCGGCGCTCGCCGCCGACGACGTGCCGCTGGCGCTGCGTCTGACGCTGAGCACCGGTCAGGCCGGGCTCGA
>DASZSK010000193.1:0-21032 GCA_035548735.1 Caulobacterales bacterium
CGGCGTCCGCGTTTCCGCGGCCGTGTCGGCGGCGATAGTCGCCAGTTCGAGCGCGCCGTCATCCTCCTTCACGGCTTGCACGCGCTTGTGCATGAGGATGCCCAACACATTCGCCAGCGTCTCTTTGAGGTGACGACGGTCGACCACCATGTCGACCATGCCTTTGTCCAAGAGATATTCCGAACGCTGGAAGCCTTCGGGCAATTTCTGACGGATAGTTTGCTCGATGACGCGCGGGCCGGCGAAGCCGATCAGCGCGCCGGGTTCGGCGATATGGATGTCGCCCAGCATCGCATAGGATGCGGTGACGCCGCCCGTGGTCGGATCGGAGAGCACGACCACGTAAGGCAATCCCGCTTGCTTCAAGCTTTGGATCGCCAGCGTCGTGCGCGGCATCTGCATCAGCGAGAGGATGCCTTCCTGCATGCGCGCGCCGCCGGAGGCGGTGATGACAACGAGCGCGGCCTTGCGCTTCACCGCGGTCTCCGCCGCGCAGATGAAGGCTTCGCCGGCGGCGGCGCCGAGCGAGCCGCCCATGAAGTCGAAATCCTGTACGAGGATCACGGCGCGCACGCCGCCGATCTGTCCGTACGCGGCGGCCATCGTATCGTCGCGGCCCACCTTCGCGCGCGCCGCCTTGAGGCGATCGGCATACTTCTTGTCGTCCTTGAACTTCAGAGGATCGTTGATCGCCTTCGGCAGCGGCACTTTCTGCCACGCCACGTCATCAAAGAGCTGCTTGAAGCGCGGCTCGGGGCCGATGCGCATGTGGAAGCCGGAGGGCGTCACCCAATCGGCGGCTTCAAGCTCGGCGCGGAAGATCAGTTCGCCGGTGCCCGGATCTTTGACCCAGAGATTGTCTGGCGTTTCGCGCTTCTCGTCTTCGGCCTTCTTCTTTTGCAGGCCCGGCCGCGCGAGGTTCGACAGCCAATTCATTACGCTATTCCCTCTAAGGCCCGCGCTTGGCGGACAGCTTCGCTCAATTGTCTCACTTTACGCAAGACGCGTCCTGGCGCTTCCTTAACGGGACCGCCCGCGATTTCATCGACAAAGGCTGAACCAACGACCACGGCGTCGGCGGCTTGTGCAATCGCACGCGCCGCTTCGGGCTCGCGCACGCCAAAACCGACCGCGACGGGCAGCGATGTCGCGTGCTTCAGGCGGGCGACGGCCGCTTTCACGTGGTCTGTGACGGCAGATTTGGCGCCGGTCACGCCGGCGACGGAGACATAATAAAGAAAGCCGGACACGCCATCGAGCACCGTCGGCAGACGTTTGTCGTCCGTCGTCGGCGTGGCGAGACGAATGACCGAGATGTGCTTCGGCGCTAGCGCGGCGCGCAGCTCCGCATCTTCTTCCGGCGGCAGATCGACAATGATCGCGCCATCGACGCCGGCCTTCGCCGCTTCTTCCGCGAACTTGTCGTGGCCGAATTGTTCGACCGGATTGGCGTAGCCCATCAGGATGAGCGGCGTCGCTTGATCGTGTTCGCGAAAGCGCGCGACCAGATTGAGCGTGTGCTTGAGCGAGCCGCCGGCCTTCAGCGCGCGCTGCGCGGCTTTTTGAATCGCCGGGCCGTCCGCCATCGGATCGGAGAAGGGGAAGCCCAGTTCGATCACATCGACGCCCGCGCTCGGCAATTGCCGCAGAATCTCGAACGACGTTTCGAAGTCGGGGTCGCTCGCCATGATGTACGCGACCAGCCCCGCACGCCCTTCGCGCTTGAGGTCAGCGAAGCGCTTGTCGAGACGCGTGCTCATTTCAGCTTAGCCCCAAGCGCATCGGCGATGGTGAACACGTCTTTGTCGCCGCGCCCGCAAAGGTTCATGACGATGAGCCCGTCCTTGCCCAGCTCCTTCGCCACATCCCCCACGCGCGCCAGCGCATGCGACGGCTCCAGCGCGGGCAGAATGCCCTCGAGCCGCGCGCAGAGCTGAAACGCGTCCAGCGCTTCTTCATCCGTCGCCGTCAGATATTTCGCGCGACCGATATCGGCCAGATAGGAATGCTCCGGACCAACGCCCGGATAATCCAGCCCCGCGCTGATCGAGTGACCTTCGATGATCTGGCCGTCTTCGTCCTGCAAAAGATAGGTGCGGTTGCCGTGCAACACGCCGGGCCGCCCGCCATTGATCGCGGCTGCGTGCTTATCCTTCGTATGCAGTCCAAGCCCCGCGGCTTCGACGCCGATCAGCTGCACGTCCTCGTCACTGATGAAGGGATGGAAGAGCCCGATGGCGTTGGAGCCGCCGCCGACGCAAGCCACCGCCGCGTCCGGCAAACGGCCTTCGCGCTCCAGGATTTGCGCGCGCGCTTCGCGGCCGATCACGCTCTGAAACTCGCGCACCATCTCCGGATAAGGGTGCGGACCCGCCGCTGTGCCGATGCAATAGAAGGTGTCTTCGACGTTGGTAACCCAATCGCGCAGCGCTTCGTTCATCGCGTCCTTCAGCGTCGCGGCGCCACTCGTCACGGGCCTGACTTCGGCGCCGAGCAGACGCATGCGGAAGACGTTGGGCTTCTGCCGTTCGATGTCCGTCGCACCCATGAAGACGACACAAGGCAGGCCGAAGCGCGCGGCGACGGTCGCCGTCGCGACGCCATGCTGCCCGGCGCCGGTCTCGGCGATGATGCGCGTCTTGCCCATCCGGAGCGCGAGCAGGATTTGCCCGAGGCAATTGTTGATCTTGTGCGCGCCGGTGTGGTTGAGCTCGTCGCGCTTGAACCAGATTTTCGCGCCGCCGTGATGCTCGCTCAGGCGCTCGGCGAAATAGATCGGGCTGGGGCGGCCGATATAGTCGCGCTGGAACTCGTGCATCTTGGCGTGGAACGCCGGATCGGCCTGGGCTTCGCGGTACGCACGCTCCAGATCGAGGATCAGCGGCATCAGGGTCTCGGCCACGAACCGCCCGCCATAGCGCCCAAAGCGGCCTTGGGCGTCGGGGAGGTCCTGCCAGTTGCGTCGCGCGTCCATCAGAAGCTCAGTTTTGGGCCGGCCAGGGGGCTGGAAATCTTATGATTGGGCCGCCTTGGCGGCGGCCAGGAAAGCGGCGATCCGCGTCGGGTCCTTTATCCCCGGGGCGCTTTCGACGCCAGAGGAGACATCCACACGGTCGGCGCCGGAGAGAACGATCGCCCCGGCCACGTTTTCGGGTTTGAGCCCCCCGGAAAGGAACCAGGGCTTGGGAAAAACCCGCCCTTTCAAGATGTTCCAATCGAAGGCAACCCCGTGCCCGCCGGCCCGCTCCGCCCCGGTCGGGGGCTTGGCGTCGAACAGGAGCATGTCGGCGACGGGGGAGAACGCCGCGACTGCCGCCAAATCCTCGCTTCGGGAGACACCCAGCGCCTTGATGACGCCCTTACGGGCCAGCGGCCGGAATTCGGCAAGCTGGGCAGGGATCTCGCTTCCATGGGCCTGGATCCAGTCCGGCTTCAGCGCGTCGCACACCAGCCGCAGCCGATCGAAGGGCGCGTCGGACACCACCGCCACCGTCTCGGCGCGGCCGCGCGCCCGTTCGAACAGCGGTTGCGCGGCCTCAAGCTTGATCAGACGGGGGCTCTTGGCGTGAAGGACGAAGCCGACATAGCGCGCCCCGCCAGCCAGCGCCGCGTCGAGGCTCGCGGCATCCTTCAGCCCACAGATTTTCACCTCAGCCATCGGCGTTACGTAGAATGCGCGCGCAGCCGGCGCTACTTCGCCTTCAGCAGATCGCGGATCTCGGCGAGCAGCTTGATGTCGGCGGGCGTTTCCGCCGGCGCTGCTTCGGGCTTCTTCTCCACGCGGTCGCGCAGCCGGTTCATGCCGCGGATGATGAGGAAGAGCACCCACGCGACGATCGTGAACTTGATCACGGCGTTGAGGAATTTGCCGTAATTGATGGCGACTTCCGGATGCGCCGGTGTCGCCCCCACGGCGGGGACGGCCTCCTTCAGAACCCATTTGAGGGCGCTGAAATCGATGCCCGCGAGCAGCATGCCGATCGGCGGCATGATGACGTCGTCCACCAGCGAAGAAACGATCGAGCCAAACGCCGCGCCGATGATCACGCCGACGGCGAGATCGACCACGCTGCCTTTGAGCGCAAATTCGCGAAATTCTTTGAGAACAGACATGAAAGCTCCGGACGAACTGGAAGAATCAATGAGCCCGTTCTGGGTCGGAAAAACGTGGCCGCGCCTACGGCTCGACGCCGCCATTCACTTTGAGGCGCAATTCCTTGCCGGGTTTGAAAAACGGCACGCGCTTGGCCGAGACCTTCACCGCCGCGCCGGTGCGGGGATTGCGCCCGGTGCGCGCCTCGCGCATGCGCACCGAGAACGCGCCGAAACCGCGAAGCTCGACCCGCCCGCCTGATGACAGGGCTTGGGCGATCTCTTCGAGCACGATGTCTATGGCCCGCTCCACGTCGGCCGCGCGCATCGGCTGGAATTCCTCCTGGAGGCGCGCGACGAGCTCTGACCTCAGCATTCCAACCGCTCCTCAAGTTCCGCCCTGATCAAGGCGCGCCGCAGGGGCGGCGTCAATAAGTGCTTCGTCTCAAACAAGAAAAAAGCCCGACGCGGAGGTGTCCGCGCCGGGCTTCTGCTCGCCTTTGGGGCGAAAACGATCAGGGCTTGTTCTTTTCCTTCAAGGCCGCACCCAGGATATCCCCAAGCGAGGCGCCCGAGTCGGACGAGCCGAACTGGGCGATGGCCTCCTTCTCGTCGGCCAATTCCATGGCCTTGATCGACAGCGAGACGCGACGGCTCGCCTTGTCGAAGGCTGTGACCATGGCGTCGATGCGGTCGCCCACGGCGAAGCGCTCCGGGCGCTGCTCCGAGCGGTCACGGCTGAGGTCGCTCTTGCGGATGAAGCTGCGGAGCGCGTTGCCTTCGCCGAACGCGACGTCGATGCCGCCGCTCGCCACTTCCACCACTTCGACCGTGAGGATCTGGCCCTTGCGGAATTCGGCGCCGGCGATCGGATCGGCGGTCGCTTGCTTGATGCCGAGCGAGATGCGCTCCTTCTCGACGTCCACGTCCAGGACACGCGCCTTCACCACGTCGCCCTTGTTGTAACGCGAGAGGGCTTCTTCGCCCTGCGCATCCCAAGCGATGTCGGAGAGGTGCACCATGCCGTCGATTTCCGGCGTGAGACCCACGAACAGACCGAACTCGGTGATGTTCTTGACTTCGCCTTCGACCGACGAGCCCACGGGGTGCTCGGCGAGGAACGCTTCCCACGGATTGGATTGCGCTTGCTTGATGCCGAGCGAGATGCGGCGCTTGTCGCCATCCACGTCGAGCACCACCACATCGACCTCCTGAGACGTGCTCAGGATTTTCGACGGGTGCACGTTCTTCTTGGTCCAGCTCATCTCGCTGACGTGCACCAGGCCTTCCACGCCCGGCTCGAGTTCAACGAATGCGCCGTAGTCGGTGATGTTCGTCACGCGGCCGCGGAACTTGCCTTCCACGGGATACTTGGCTTCGACGCCATCCCACGGATCGGTCATCAGCTGCTTCATGCCGAGCGAGATGCGCTGGGTGTCCGGATTGATCTTGACGATCTGGACTTTCACCGTGTCGCCGACATTGAGCACTTGGCTCGGGTGCGAAACGCGTTTCCAGCTCATGTCGGTGACGTGCAGCAGGCCGTCGATGCCGCCCAGATCGACGAACGCCCCGTAGTCCGTGATGTTCTTCACGACGCCTTCGCGGACTTCGCCTTCCTTGAGCTGGCCGACGATTTCGGCGCGTTCGGAAGCGCGGCTTTCCTCAAGCACGGCGCGGCGCGAGACAACGATGTTGCCGCGCGCACGGTCCATTTTCAGGATCGCGAACGGCTGCACGATGTTCATCAGCGGGCCGACGTCGCGCACCGGGCGGATGTCGACCTGGCTGCCGGGCAGGAACGCATTGGCGCCGCCGAGATCGACGGTGAAGCCGCCCTTCACGCGGCCGACGATCGCGCCTTGCACGCCTTCTTGCGCGGCGAAGCTCTTTTCGAGGCGCGTCCAGGCTTCTTCGCGGCGCGCCTTCTCACGGCTGACGACGGCGTCGCCGAGCGCGTTTTCGATGCGGTCGAGATAGACCTCGACGATGTCGCCGGCCTTCGGCTGGCCGTGCTCGCTATCGAGCAGGAATTCACGGAGAGGGATGCGTCCCTCGGTCTTGAGGCCGATATCGACGACGACGAAATCGTGCTCGACGGCCACGACGGTGGCCGGAACGACGCGGCCTTCGATCATGCCGCGCGAGGCGAGGCTCTCATCCAGAAGAGCCGCGAAATCATCGCGCGAGGGGTTTAGGGCGGTGACTGCCATACTCGATGCTTCTCCAATGGGTACAGGCCGACCGGTTGGCTCCGGCGGTCTCGGCCGCACCATGCGGCCGTTTCAATGCTTTTTGCTCCGGCCGTCGCTTCTTGGGATAGAGCGGTGGCTGGCCCCCTTCGTCCCGGCTTCGCCGGAACATTCCCCCGCAAGCGCAGAAGAAAAGGAGCTAGCGCCTTGCCGCGTCGATGATGCGGCAGGCGGCTTCGACGGACCCCTCTATAGAAAGGGCGGTGGTGTCGAGCAAGTGCGCATCCGCCGCCTGGCGCAGCGGCGCGTCCGGGCGGTTCATGTCCCGTTCGTCCCGTTCCGCGATTTGGCGCTGGAGCTCTTCGAATGTGGTGCTCTCGCCGCGCCCCCGCAACTCCTTGAGCCGTCGCTCGGTGCGCACCGGGAGGCTGGCGGTGACGAACAGCTTCACGTCGGCGTTGGGGCAGATCACCGTGCCGATATCGCGCCCGTCCAAGACGGCGCCGGCCGGGTCGGCGGCGAAGTCGCGCTGCGCTTGGAGCAGGGCGGCCCGTACGGCCGGGATCGCCGCCACCTTGGATGACGCGGCGCCGACCGCCCCTGAGCGGATGCGGTCATAGTCGATCTTGGCGAGGTTGAGCGCTTTCGCCGCGCGTTCGGCAGTGGCGGGATCGCTGGGATCGCCGCCGGCGTCGATCACCGCCAGCGCGACGGCGCGGTAGATCGCGCCGGTATCCAGCCGCTTGAGCTTGAGACGACGCGCGACGCCTTCCGCCACCGTCCCTTTGCCCGAAGCTGTCGGTCCATCGATCGCGATGATCATCCGGCGCGGTTTAGACGGCTCAAGCCGCCACGACCAGCACCGGATCATCGTCATTGGCCGGCGCGGTCGCATCGCCGGGGAGGATCGCCGGCACGCGGACGGTGAAAGTCGAGCCGCGGCCGACTTCGCTGTCGAGCGTTACGTCGCCGCCCAGGAGCTGCGCCAGCCGGCGGGTGATGGCGAGGCCAAGGCCGGTGCCGCCGAAGGCGCGCGTGGTGGACGCGTCGGCCTGCACGAACGGCTTGAACAAGCGCTCCTGCGCTTCCTTGGCGATGCCGATGCCGGTGTCGGCCACTTCGAACACCAGCCAGTCGGCGCCGTCGACGGCTTCACGCCGGGCGCGGAGCGAAATCTGGCCGTTCTTGGTGAACTTGCTGGCGTTCGACAGGAGATTGAGCAGGCACTGGCTGAGCTTCAGATCGTCGGTGCGCGCCTCGCCAAGCGGCTTGGGCTGATCGAGCACGAGCCGGTTGCCGTTGGCTTCCGCCATCGGCGCGGTGATCTTCATCATGTCGTCGACGACGGCGCCGACTTCGAACGGCTGCGGCTCGGCGACCATGCGCCCGGCTTCGATCTTGGCGAGGTCGAGCAGATCATTGATCAGCAACAGCAAACGTTGGCCCGCGCCGCGGATGCGCGTGAGGTCGGTGTTCAGATGGCCGACGCCGGCGTCTTCGGCTTCTTCCATCACCAGTTCGCTGTAGCCGATGATGGCGTTGAGCGGCGTCCTGAGTTCGTGGCTCATCGTCGCGAGGAATTGCGACTTGGCGATGTTGGCGCTTTCCGCTGCCAGACGGGCGGCGTCCAGCGCCTCGAAAGCTTGCTTCAGCTCGTCGTCGCGACGTTCGATCTCGTCGAGAATGTTGCGCAGGCGCTTGGTCGGCATGGCGTCGGCGACGGCGTCCACCTTGGCCCCGCGGCGGGCGAGGATTTCCTCGGCGCGCCCCACGGCCACCAGCATGGCGCGGCGGCTGCGATAGATCAGCACGGCGATGGCGATTGCGGCGATCAGGCAGGCTACCGCAAGGATCACCGCAAGCGCCATGCCTTGCATCGCCCGCTGCTGCAGCTCGGAGCGGATGGCCTGTTGCTGCGCCCGCTCGTCGGCGCGGGTGATTTCGTTCTCCATCGTCGCGCGCAATTCTTTTACGCCGGCGTTGAAGCGCCGCAGCACGTTGCGCTCGGATTCCTCATGAAAGCTGATCAGCGCCGCATAGGCCTCGCGAATGCGTCCCTCGGCCTGCAGTACTTCCGGTTCGATCGAGCGGATGCGATCCTGCAGGGCGGGGTCGCCGCGCGAAGCGGCGATCTGTTTCAATTCGTCGATGGCGCGGCGAGCGGCATGGCCTTCGCCCAGGCGCGCCAGTGCGCGGGCGCGGATCACCAGCATGCGGGTGACGTATTCGGGCGGCGCGCCGGGCATGGCGCGGCCTTCGTCGGCGCAACGCGCGGAGCCCGCATAATCGGATGCGGCCAAGCGCACCTTGGCGCACAGCAGCCGCGCGTAGAACCGCGCATCGGGATCGTCCGAGCGGGTCGATAATTCGTCTTCGATAGCGGCGATGCGCAGCGCCATGTCGGTCTGCTGATTGTCAGCCAGCATGCTGGCGATGTTGTAGACGACGGTCAGCCCATCGATCGGCTTGCCCGCCTCGGCGTCCATCTCGACGCTGCGCTGCATGTGCTCGAAGCCGGACTCGAAATCGCCGATGCGCATGGAGACGTAGGCGAGCGCGTCCTGCAGGCCCGAGCGCAGGGTGGCGGCCAGCGGTTCGTCAGGCAGGCCGGCCAGGCCGGACCGCGCCGCCTCCAGCGCATTGCCCACGAGCCCCAGATCGGTCAGCGCGTAGGAGCGGAAGCGCTCCGCCGCGGCGATCACGTAGGGATCGTGTGCGTTCAGCAGCAGCGTCTCGAGATTGCGCCGCGCAGCGACATAGTCGCCGTCGAGCGCGGGCGCGTAGGCGATGAGCACCTGCGCCATTTGCTGGTAGCGCGCGTCATGCTGTGCGGCGGCTTCGCGCTCCAGCAGCGGACGGGAATGGGCGACGCGATCGGCGCTCGAGGCCACATAATCCTCGGCGGCCGTATCGAACAGCATTTGCAGGCGCTGCCGACCTTGCGCGCGGAATGCTTCGCGTTCGTGATCCTGGCGCACGCGATTGGTGACGACGAGGCTTTGCGCTTCGATGCGGCGCGCGAGCGCTTCAGCCTGGGAAACCCAAGTCGAGTTCTGTTGCGCGTTGGCTGGGCCAACGGCGAAGACGACACAGGCGAACAGCGCAATCGCCGCTCCGCCGGATGACCCAAGCAAACGCATATGCCCCACCGAAGTCGAGAGTCGAGGCGGTTTCTATTTGATCGTGTTTATGACTTCGATGTTTTAAGGAACCGTGCAAAAGCAGAAGCGTAAACTGCTTCTTCACCATCCTCGGGAACGCACACGGCATGTTTCGATCCTTGAGCTTCTACGTGTTGCTGGCGCTCGTGTTCGGCCTTGCGGGCGGGGCGCTGATCGAAGCCGAGGGCTCGGTCTGGATGCGGCAGGCGGCGGAGGGCTTGGGCGCCGTCGGCGGCCTCTGGCTCAATGCGCTGCGCATGACGGTCGTGCCGCTGGTGTTTTCGCTGCTGGTGACCGGCGTGGCTTCCGTCGCCGACGCGGCGTCGGCCGGAAAATTGACGGCGCGTGCGCTCGGCCTGTTCTCGATCCTCTTGGTGTTCGCGGCCCTCTACAGCCTCACGTTCACGTCGGCCCTTTTGCATTGGTGGCCGGTGGACGCGGCCGCGGCCGCCAAGATCCGCGAGGCGGGACAGACCGGCGTCGTCACTGCGCCGCCGCCGGACTTCGGCGCTTGGATCCAAGCGCTTGCGCCGTCCAATCCGTTTCAGGCTGCGGCGTCCGATGCCATCCTTCCGCTCACCGTATTCGCGCTCTTCTTTGCGTTCGGCGCGACGCGGCTGGCGCCGCCGATGCGCGATACGATCGTCGGGTTCTTTCGCGCCGTCGGCGAGGCGATGATCGTCGTCGTGCATTGGGTGCTGCTGGCGGGCCCGGTTGGCGTGTTCGCGCTGGCGCTCGGCGTGGGCGCCCGCGCCGGGCTCGCCGCAGCGGGAACGCTGGCGCACTACATCGCCATCGCCGTGATCGTAACCTTCGGCATCACGCTGATCGCGTTCGTCCTCGCCGTCACGTTCGGGCGCGTGAGCATCCCGCGCTTCACCGCGGCGGCGACGCCGGTATGGGCTATCGCCTTCAGCACGCAATCCTCGCTCGCCTCGACGCCGGCGATGCTCGAAGCATCGCGTCGCATGGGCGTCGCCGAGCGCGTCACGGATCTCATCTTGCCGCTCGCGGTGGCGATCTTCCGCTTCACCAGCCCCGTCACCAACCTCGTCGTCGTGCTATTCTGCGCGCACATTTTCGGCATCACGCTTGGGCCGCAACAATATCTGGCGGGCGTCGTCGTTTCCTTCGCCGCCAGCATCGCCGCGGTCGGTTTGCCGGGGCAGGTGTCGTTCATCACCAGCATCGCGCCGATCTGCCTCGCCATGGGCGTGCCGCTCGATCTCTTGGGCGTGTTGCTGGCGGTCGAAGTGCTGCCGGACATTTTCCGCACGCTGGGCAATGTCACGGGCGATCTCGCCGTAACAACGATGCTCAATCGCAGGGAACGCGCCGACTAAACCTCGCCGATACCGGCGCCCAAGCTCTGCATCAGCGGTGCGAAATTCGGGAAGCTGGTGGCGATCATCTCGGCCTCGTCGACGATGACGGGCGCTTTCGCCGCGAGCCCCAGCACCAGGAACGACATGGCGATGCGATGGTCTCCGGCGGTGCGGATGGTCGCGCCGCCCTTGACGCCCTGTGCGCCCGCGCCGCGCACGATGAGCCCGTCGGGGAGTTCGTCGGCGTCGACGCCGCAGGCGCGCAGGCCCTCCACCATCAAGGCGATGCGGTCGCTTTCCTTCACGCGCAGCTCGGCTGCGCCCGTCAACCGCGTCTCGCCCTCAGCGAAGGCGGCGGCGACCGCGAGGATCGGATACTCATCAATCATGCTCGGCGCGCGTTCGATTGGCGGTGCGGCTCCGCGTAGCGGCGAGGCGCGCACGATAAGATCGGCGATTGGTTCGCCATTGAGTTCACGCGCATTCGCTAGCTCGATGGCGGCGCCCATTTCACGCAGCGTGTCGATAAGGCCGATCCGCAGCGGATTCATCAGCACGCCTTCAACCCGCGCCTCCGAGCCGCCGACGATCAGAGCGGCGACCGTCGGAAACGCCGCGGACGAAGGATCGGCCGGCACGGCCACCGGCGACGCGCGGAGCCGGCTTGCGCGCACGCGCGGATGCGCGACGCCGTCGATCGTCACGATGTCGATGTCGGCGCCGAACGCCGCCAGCATACGCTCGGTGTGATCGCGCGAGCGCTCCGGCTCGATCAGCACGGTCTCGCCCTCAGCCTGGAGGCCGGCCAGCAGCACCGCCGACTTGATCTGCGCCGAGGCGACCGGCGAGCGATACGTGATCCCTTTCAGATGTCCGCCATGCACGGTGAGGGGCAGCTTTCCCTCGCTGGCGTCGAAGCGCGCGCCCATCTGCGACAGCGGCGTGATGATGCGATTCATGGGCCGTTTGCGGAGCGAGCCGTCGCCATCGAAGCGCGCGCTGATCGGGTAGCCCGATGCTGCGCCGATCAAGAGGCGCGCGCCCGTGCCGGAATTGCCGCAATCGATCAGTCCTGCCGGTTGGCGAAAGCCGCCAGCGCCGGTGACGCGCCAGCGTCCGTCGCCCAATTGCTCGGCCGTCGCCCCGAAGGCGCGCACCGCATCGGCCGTGCGCAGCACGTCGTCGGCCTCGAGCAGGCCCTCGATCGCGCTGGTACCCTCCGCCAGCGCGCCGAGGATCAGCGCACGGTGCGAGATGGACTTGTCGCCGGGCGGACGAACGCGGCCGCGCAGCGGTCCGCCGGCGCGGGCCTTGAGTCGCATGATCGAGCCTCTATCTGAAGGGACCTGAAATCGGCCGACAAAGCTTTTGACAGCGCCTCCCGCCCGTGGCAAGCGAGCGCCCCGCGAAAGCGCCGATTCGACCGCAGGGAGACGCATTTGGCCAAGGCGGAACTGGGCGAGAAACAAGTCTGCCCGAATTGCGGCGCGAAGTTTTACGATCTGCGGCGCAGGCCGGCGGTCTGCCCGAAGTGCTCGACCACCTTCGATCCGTCCGAGGAAGGGGTGAAGGTCCGCCGTGGGCGCGCCCGCGTCTCGAGCTACCAGCCCGGATACGAGGACGAAGAGGAAGAGGCCGAAGAAGCCGAAGCCGTCGCCGCGGAAGACGAGGAAGAGGAAGCCGAGGAGACGGCCGAGATCGACGCGGAAAGCGCCGAAGACGTCACAACGCTGGAAGACGGCGAGGAGGCAGAGGCTTCCCCTGACGCTCTGCCGCCGGGCTTCTCTGAAGAAGAGGCCGAACTTGAGGACGACGCCGCCGATGACGACGTTCCGCTCCTGGAGGACGAGGAGGAGTTTCCGGAGGACGAACTCGGCGATATCGCCTCCGAGGATGAGGACGAAGGCGAGGGCCGATAGTCTCGCTTGAAAGGATCAGGCGCGGGGCCTAGGTTCCGCGCTTCCCAAACCCGCCGCAAGGCGAAGGGGCCATAGCTCAGCTGGGAGAGCGCCTGCATGGCATGCAGGAGGTCAGCGGTTCGATCCCGCTTGGCTCCACCACCGTCAAGCACTTGCGCAGGTGCATTCGTTAAGCAGGATCCACGCGCGCCTCCAACTTCAGATCGTGCGCCGGGCGCCGGAATCGGTCGCACGTCGGCGCTCAGGCATCCAAGGTGGTGGCCTATCGGCGCGACGCGAATGCGTAGCGCATGCCGTGTCAGTATGAACTCGGGTTCGCCGCCGATCACTGAGTCCGATCTTGTCGCTCCCTGCGCGCGTTGATCGCCAACACCAGGAAGCCGCGATCTGTCCCGCTTGGCGCTTTCGGCTTCATGAGTCTATCTGGTGGCCGGACAGCAGCGGGACGTGAAAATGGGCGACAACGAGCGGGCGGCGGATATCGCAGCGAAAGTCGAGACGTTCGTGCGCAGCGTTGTCATCCCGTACGAGCGCGATCCGCGGCGCGATGCGCACGGCCCGCTCGACTCGCTGGTCACGGAACTGCGCGAGAAGGCGCGCGCGGCCGGCGTGCTGACGCCGCACATCCGTCCAGACGGCGGCCACCTTACGCAGCGTGAGACAGCGGTGGTGCTGATCAAATCGGGTCTGTCGCCGCTTGGGCCGCTCGCCTGCAACACGATGGCGCCCGACGAAGGCAATATGTATCTGCTCGGCCATGTCGCGAGCGACGAACAGAAAGCGCACTTCCTCAAGCCGCTTGTCGAAGGCAAGGCGCGTTCGGCGTTTTTCATGACCGAACCCGCCGCCGACGGCGGCGCGGGCTCCGATCCTTCGATGATGAAAACCGAATGCCGGCTCGATGGCAATCATTGGGTCATCAACGGCCGCAAGGCGTTCATCACTGGCGCGCAAGGCGCCAAGGTGGGGATCATCATGGCCAAGTCGGAAGACGGCGCCTGCATGTTCCTGGTCGACTTGCCCGACCCGGCGATCCGCATCGAACGCGTGCTGGACACCATCGATAGCTCGATGCCCGGCGGCCACTCGGTGGTCGTCATCGACAATCTGCGCGTGCCCGCGGATCAGATGCTCGGGAAAAGCGGCGAGGGCTTCAAGTACGCGCAGGTGCGCTTGTCGCCAGCACGGCTGTCGCATTGTATGCGCTGGCTGGGCGCCTGCATTCGCGCCAATGAGATCGCGACCGACTATGCCTGCACACGCGAAGCGTTCGGCAAGCGGCTCGTCGATCACGAGGGCGTGGGCTTCATGCTGGCGGACAATCTGATCGATCTCAAGCAGTGCGAGCTGATGATCGATTGGTGCGCCGGCGTGCTCGACGCCGGATCGCTCGGGACCGCGGAAAGTTCGATGGCGAAGGTGGCGGTCAGCGAGGCGCTGATGCGCGTGGCCGATCGCTGCGTACAGGTGATGGGCGGCACGGGTGTTACGCAAGACACCATCGTCGAACAAGTGTTCCGGGAGGTGCGCGCCTTCCGCATCTATGACGGCCCGACCGAAGTGCACAAATGGTCGCTGGCGAAAAAGATCAAGCGCGATCATCGAGCTTTGCAAGCATGAGCGCGCAGGCCAGCGCCAATGTCGGCACGACGCCGGTTCGCGAGGGCTATGCTTTCGACGAGGCGTCGCTGGCGCGTTGGATGACGGCGAATGTCGCGGGCTTCCGTGGACCGCTCAGGGTGGAGCAGTTCAAAGGCGGCCAATCCAACCCGACCTACAAGCTCATCACGCCGGCTCACGCCTATGTGCTGCGCCGTAAGCCGCCGGGCGCCTTGCTGAAGGGCGCGCATGCTGTCGAGCGCGAAGCGCGCGTGCTGTCGGCGCTCGGCGGCGCCGGCTTTCCGGTCGCGCATGTTCATGGCGTGTGCACTGACGACGCCGTGATCGGCACCTGGTTTTACGTGATGGACATGGTGGAGGGCCGCATCTTCTGGGACGCTGCCGTTCCGGATGTGAGCCGCGAAGTCCGGCCAGCTTACTTCGATGCGATGAACGCCACCATCGCGGCCCTGCACAAGTTCGATCCCGAGGCGCTCGGCCTCGGCGATTACGGCCGCCCCGGAAATTATTTCGCGCGGCAGATCAAGCGCTGGTCGGATCAATATCTCGCCTATCCGGACGCCGGTCGCGATCCAAACATGGATCGCTTGATCGAATGGCTGCCGGCCAACATTCCAGTCGAGGAGGAACGCAGCGCCATCGTCCATGGCGATTTCCGCATCGACAATCTGATCTTCCATCCAAGCGAGCCACGCGTGCTCGCAGTGTTGGATTGGGAGCTGTCGACGCTTGGCCATCCGTTCGCGGACTTCGCTTACCACGCCATGATGTATCGCATGCCGCCTTACATCGTTGCGGGTTTAGCCGGCGCGGATCTTGCCGCGCTGAACATTCCGTCAGAGCAGGACTATCTCGCCGCCTATTGCCGCCGCATGGGGCTTGCCGCCATGCCGGGCTATGATTTCTACATCGCCTTCAACTTCTTCCGGCTCGCGGCGATCTTTCACGGCATCAAGGGGCGCGTACTTCGCGGTACAGCCGCGTCCGCACAAGCGGAAGAGCGCGTTCGGGTTCTGCCTGAACTCATGGCGCTGGCCTGGAGCGAAGCGCGGCGCGCCGGCGCGCGATGAAAGAGCGAAAGCCGTCTAGGGCCGTCCGCCGAAGTGCGTCGTGTGCGGTCGCATCACCGCAAAGAGAATGACGGCGACGGCGATCGTAGCGCTGATCATCAGCGCCATGGGGCGTGCGCTGCCGTCCAGATAAGCGCTGGCTATGGTCGAGCAGACCGCACCGACGGCGAATTGCGTCGCGCCGACCAGGGCGGCGGTCGCGCCGGCGCGCAACGGATCCTCCGCCATGGCCCCCGCGAGCGCGTTCGACTGGTTGAAGCCCATGCTCACGCACATCAGAAACAGCGGGACCACGACGCCCCACATGCCGCCAAAGCCGGTGAAGGCGTTGAGCAGCATGATCAGCGCCACGCCCAGCGCGATGCGGTTGGCGATCTTGAGGATCAGATCCGGTCTGTAGGAGCGCGAGAGATAGCCGTTGACTTGGGTCGCGGCGATGAGGCCCGCGCCGTTCACGCCGAAATACCAGCCGAACATCGTCGGCGAGACGTGGTAGCCGCCGATTAACACCGACGGCGCGCAAGAAACGTAGGTCGGCATGGCCGCGCCGGCGAAGGCGCCGACGAGGACGAAGCCCATCACGTGCGGATTGGCGATGAGCGCCTTGTAGCTGCGCCACGGGCTCTCGGATCGCGCCAGCGCCGCAGTCTCATCCGAGCGTGACTCGATCAGCAGAAAATACGTCGCCGCCAGCATAACCGCGCCCAAGGCGGCCAGGAGCAGAAAGATTGTCCGCCAATCCGAGACCAGGAGGATGTAGCCGCCGAACAGCGGCGCCAGAATGGGTGAGACGCCGAGAATCAAAGTGAGGGTAGCGAAGACGCGCACCGTGTCGCGCGGTTGGAAGCGGTCGCGCACAATGGCGCGGGCGACAACGACGCCGGCGCAGCCGCCAAGCGCTTGGAGGAAACGCATCGCCGTCAGGAATTCCATCGACGGCGCGAGCGCGCAGCCAATACTGCTCAGCGTGAACACCGCAAGTCCGCCGAACAGCGGCAGCCGACGGCCAAAGCGGTCGGAGAGCGGCCCGTGCACCGGCTGACCAAGCGCCATGCCGAGAAAGAAGATCGCAACCGTCCGCTGCGCCGCGCCATTGTCGCTGTGCAGATCGCGCGCGATCGCGGGCAGGGCCGGCAGATAGAGGTCAATCGCGAACGGCCCAAGCGCGGTGAGCACGCCGAGCGCGACGATGATCCACACGCCCAGCGTAGGTTCGGGCGCGATCGTGGTCTCGACCGAGCTTTCAGCCACGGCTCGAATGCAAGCTTGGCGGCGTCGCTCTATGTCCTGCCGGCGTCACGTCCCCATCCTTTGGCTGGCCCCCGACGGCATGTCGGCCCGGCGGCCGGGTTATTAAAGAGAGTCCGGCCATCCGCTTGCGAATACCTGCATTCCCGCGCGAAGACGCGCCGCGTCGGGGGCGTGCGCCATCGCGCTGGTCAGGCTCTTCTTATCCCATATATTGATACGTCGTCTCACATGACTTGCGCGCGGCGCGGAAATCGAGACATTGGCGTGACTTAGTCCCGCGCAAAGCGGGCGAGGGAGGAGCGCATGATCGACCGCCGCACGCTTTGCCTCTCGGCCGCTTCCGCGGCTTTAATCCCTGGCATGGCGTATGCCGCGTGCGAACCGGATTGGGTGGGGCCGTTGCGGCGCGATCTCGATGCGATGGCCGCTGAACTCACGCGTACGCTGCGTCCGTGGCGCGGCCCAAGCCGCGTGTTTCTCCCCGAGCAGCATGGCTATGCCGGCCAAGGCTTGGCGACCGCGGCGATCCAGGCGGCGATCGACGGCGCCGCGCAAGCTGGCGGTGGCACGGTGCGGCTGGGCGCCGGCGTCTATCTAAGCGGCACAATCGACTTGCGCTCGAATGTGCGCCTTGAGGTGGCGCGCGGCGCGCGCCTGGTCGCCAGCACAGACCTGCATGACTATCCCGAACGTGTCGCACGAAGGCCGACGGTGATGGACAGCAATATGGGCATGAACCAGTCGCTGATCTTCGCTGAGGGTTGCGAGAATATCGGCATCTGCGGCGAAGGCGCCATCGACGGCCGCGGCACGATGCAAAATTTCCCGGGGGCGGAGACGACGGGAGCGACGCCGGGCCGGCCGTTCCTGATCCGCGTTATTGATTGCACGCGCGTGCACGTGAGGGACATCCATCTGCGCAGCGCTCCGTGCTGGATGCAGAACTACCTCAATTGCGACGATGTGCTGATCGAGCACATCAACGTCGAAAACCAGGTCAACCACAACAATGACGGGCTCGACATTGACGGCTGCCGACGCGTGATCGTGCGCGATTGCTTTATCAACGCCGAGGACGACGCGCTCTGCTTCAAGGGCGCTTCGCAACGGCCGATGCGCGACGTGCTGGTCGAAAACTGCCGCCTCTACAGCACCTGCAACGCACTGAAGTTCGGCACCGACTCGCAAGGCGATTTCAGTCGGGTTCTGGTGCGCAATGTCGAGATCGGCGGCGTGCCGGCGGATTTGCCGGCGACGCGCCGCAAGCGCGCGGATTCCGGCATCTCCTGGGAGGTGGTCGATGGCTGCACGGTCGAAAACATCCTGGTGCGGAACGCCCACATCGTGCGCGCGGATACGCCGCTTTTCCTGCGTCTGGGCGATCGCGGCCGCGTGCGACCGGAACAGCAGCGGCCAGGACCCGGCGTGCTTCGCCGCATCGTTTACGAACACGTGACCGGCGACGATAACGGCGCGCGCGGCAGCTACTTCACCGGCATTCCTGAGAAGCGCATCGAGGATGTGGCGCTGATCGACGTCGATCTGCACGTCAGTTCGGCCAATGCGCCGATCCCGGAGGAGGCGAGTATTGCGGAGAAGCCGGCGGACTATCCCGACGCCTGGATGATCGGGCCGCTTTCGCCGGCTTATGGGCTTTGGACGCGTCACCTGACCGGGATGGACCTGATCCGCGTGCGGTTCACCCCATCGGGCGCCGATCCAAGGCCGATGTTGGTGACGACGTTTGACACTGCCAATGTGCGGGTCGACGCCTGCCAATGAATACAGAGCTTAACACCCGTTTTCCATAAGCAGCACGTGGCGCGTCGATTCTGAGCGCTTCTGCATGCTTTATTAAGCACACGGGGCTTCAGGCTCGATAAACCCTCTTTAGCGTACAATTCGCGCATGAACACAGGCGAGCAAATCGCTGGCGGTGGGGAGCGCGCATACTTTTCACCGGACAAAGTCAGGCGGCGCTATGTGCTCGGCCTGTCGTTGCTGGCTGCGTGCATCATCGCCAATTTCTGCATCATGCAGGTCTCGCTGACGTTCCAGCAGCGCCAAGTGCGGATCAGCGCGCTCGCCGCGGAACAGTCGCGCATCTTCTCGGACATGGGCGTCTATTCGCGCAGCCTCATGGGGGCGGCGCTCAATCGCGACGTCCCTGAGGAGAGCATCAACGCCATTCGCGCCAAGATGCGCGACGCTGGCGAGCGCCTTCGCGCCAACATGCACGAGCTTCTGCGCCTCGATAACGAGCGGATCGCCGGCGTGTTCACCTTTCAGGTGATGACGCCCTACTACCGGCAGGCGCCGCATAACCTCGAGCAGAAGATCGATCGCTACATCCAGCGCGCCAATGAACTCGCGAGCCTGACGCCTGAGCATCTGGCCTTCCGCATCAATCAGTGGGTTCCGATGGACATTGCCGTGACCACCGGCAGCGTCATTCAGAACAGCTTCGATCAGGCGATGAAGGGCGGATACCGCGCAGCGCAACGCAGTGTCGGCATGATGCAATTCGCCGAGCGGGCGATCACGTTGCTGACCCTGCTTATTCTGCTGCTCGAAGGCGCCTTCCTGTTCGCGCCGCTGCTGCGTGAGCTGCAAGCGCAGGCCCGGCAAGACCGGTTAACGGGTCTCGCCAATCGAACACTCTTCTACGAAACGTTGGCGAAGCGGCTGGATCAGGCGCGCGCGGGCCGTGGAAATGTCGCTCTCATCGTGTTCGACCTGGACCGGTTCAAGCCGATCAACGACACGCTGGGGCATGTGGCTGGCGACGTGCTGCTCCAGGAAGTCGCCAAGCGCACGGTGAGCGTCGTCGGTGAGAAGGGCTTTGTGTCGCGCTTGGGCGGCGATGAGTTCGCCGTGCTTCCCGCACCCGATTTCGACCCGTTGCAGCTGCCGGACCTATTGAGCCGGATCACTGGGGCGATCGAGGAACCGCTCTATTTCGGCGAGTGGGAGATGCAGCCGGCGGCCAGTTTGGGCGCCGCCATCTATCCCGGACATGGCGAGGATGCGGAGCGCCTGTTCGCCTCCGCGGACGCTGCGCTTTACGTCGCCAAGAAGCAACGCTCCACGTTCCTCGTTTATGACGAAGCGATGCGCAGCGACGACGACGAAGCGCGGCAGATGACGTTGGAGCTGAAGCGCGCGGTCTCGCAGAACGAGTTGTGCGTCTATTATCAGCCGCAAATCGCCATGCGCGACAATCGCTGCATCGGCTTCGAAGCGTTGCTGCGCTGGCGTCATCCGACCAAGGGCGTGCTGAACGCCGGTCAGTTTGTGCATATGGCCGAACGCCTTGGGCTCGTGCCGGAAATTACCGCGATGGTGATCGCCCAGGTCGCCGCCGATATTCGCGCTTGGCTTAACCAGGGTCTCGACCCCGGCGTCATCGGCATCAACATGCCGGAAGAGATGTTCGCCACGGATTTGGCGCAGCAAATGCTCGATCGCGGCCTCGCGCCGCATAGCGTTCCGTATGGCCGCATCTGCATCGAGGTCACGGAAGACGTGTTTCTCAACCGCGCCGCCGATCAGATTAGCGCGCGCTTGAGCGCCATGCGCGAGCTGGGCTTGCGGATCGCCTTTGACGATTTTGGCACGGGCTACGCCTCCCTGAGCCACTTGAAGCGCTTTCCGTTCGATGAGCTCAAGATCGACCGCAGCTTTGTCGACGATCTGACGCGCGATGCACGCAGCGTGGAGATTATCCGCGCGCTGACAGGTCTTGCGCGCAATCTGGGCAAGAGCGTTGTCGCGGAGGGCATAGAGACTGAGGAGCAGCGCGCCTTGCTGCTCGCCGAGGGTTGCCCGGTTGGACAGGGATATCTGTTCTCGCGCGCCGTGCCGTTCGAAGAGGCGTCGACGTTCCTCAAGCCCTCGACTCCGCGCAGCGCGGCGGACCAGGCCGACGTGGTGGCCGACTTCATCGCCGCCGCCGCCGACTCGCGGCGCAATCGTCACCCCATCAAGGCGCTGGGGGCCTAGATGCGCCCGCGCACTTGGACGCAGAGGCGATTGCTTTGGGCCTCGTGCATCGTCGCCGCGGCGGCGATGGGATTTGTCGTGCTGCAGATGGCGAAGGCGCCGCTCGCCCCGCATGAGGCGGAAGCGCTGACGCTGCCGCAGCGTCCCGTGCATACGGAGGTGATGCACTTCTGGGTCGCCGGCAGCGAGCGAGGGGCGCTGAACGTGATCCGCGACGCCTATACGCAACGCGGCGGCGTTTGGGTCGATACGGCGGAGCCGGACAATGGCGCGCTGCGGCGCGCGTTGATCGACCGCATCTCGACTAATACGATGCCGGTGGCCGTGCTCTGGCAATCCAATGTCGAATTGCGCGATCTGGCCGAACTCGGCGTGTTCGGCAACCTCGACACCGTGGCGG
>DASZSK010000194.1:0-1877 GCA_035548735.1 Caulobacterales bacterium
CGCTCGCCGCCACCGAGCGCGGACTTTCCACCTGCATGCAGGAATTCTGGGGCCGCCTGCGCGAAACGCTAGCGCATCATTTCGACCTGCCGCCCGAACTCATGGTCTATTGCGGCATGGCGCTGGGCTACGCCGACGAAACCGCGGCCGTGAACGCCATGCGCAGCGAGCGCGAAGAGGTGGACGCCTTCGCGACGTTCAGAGGGTTCTAACGTCGCGCGTTGCCGAGGATGCCGTCTTCGGCGAAGTCCACCACCGCGAACACGATCCCCATCAGCAACAGCCAACCGAGCGGCAGGAACGCCCAGAGCGGACCGGCCTGCATGCCCGCGCGATAGTCGGTCCAGGCCAGCGCGGTCGCCGCGACCGCGAGGATCGGCAGCACCCAAGCGAATGCGTCGGCGATCCTGAGCGCCCGGCGCGACTGCCACCGTGCGCGCTCTTCGGCCGTCGTCAGCCGGAACGCGAGCGCCAGCCCGCCAAGGCCGGCGGCGACATTGAACAAGCTCAACGCCCAGAGCAGGACAATCATGTCAGAACCTTTAGCATAGGCGCTGCTGGAAGCGTCTTCCGCAAAATCGAATCTGCGAGACAATATGCGTCATGGGCGGGGGCCCGAGCCAAGGGAACCCGCGGATGCGCGCCCATGACGTCGACGGCCATATCGAGATCGATGAAGAAGAAGTCCGGTCCGGCCAAACCGGCGTCCATGTCCGTTACATTCTGATCTATTCCTCGCTGCTGGTGGCGCTGGGCTTTGGCATCGTCGCGCTGGCGACGATGGCGACGCATATTCCTTAGGCGCGCTGGCCCTGGCCACGCTGGCGGATCGCGGCGCGGGGCGATATCTCTCCCCGCATGGCCCTCACCATCGCCTGCTGGAACGTCAATTCCATCCTCGCGCGCCTGCCGGTGGCGCTCGCCGTGCTCAAGGAGCTTTCGCCGGACGTCGTCTGTCTGCAGGAGATCAAGTGCGAGGATCACCGCTTCCCGCGGCTTGAGATCGAAGACCTCGGCTACAATGTCGAGACGCACGGCCAGAAGAGCTATAATGGCGTCGCCATCCTCTCGAAGCACCGCATCGCTGATCCGCTGCGCGGCCTGCCGAGCTATCCGCACGAGCATGCGCGCTATCTGGAAGCGGTGATCGAAGCGCCGTCCGGCCCGATCCGTGTCGCGTCGCTCTACGCGCCCAACGGCAATCCGATCGGCACGGAGAAATTCACCCACAAGCTCGCCTTCATGGATGCGCTGACCGAGCACGCGCGCGCGCTGCTCAAGACGGAAGAACGCTTCGCCATCGCCGGCGATTACAACATCATCCCGCGCGACGAAGACGCCGATCAGCCGCAAAGCTGGGTTGGCGACGCGCTGTTCACGCCGGAGGCGAAGAGCAAATACCGCGCTCTGCTGAATATCGGCCTGACCGACGCCTTCATGCAAAGCGACGGACGCGCGCGGCAATTCACTTTCTGGGATTATCAGGCCGGCGCCTGGCGGCGGGACCACGGCATCCGCATCGATTTCGTGATGCTGTCGCCGCAGGCCGCCGACAAGCTCGACAGCGTGCGCGTGCACAAGGATGCGCGGGCGATGGAAAAGGCCAGCGACCACGTGCCAGTGATCGCGACGCTACGGGATTAGAATCCTTCTCCCACAAGGGGAGAGGGACTAACTCTCGTGTCCTTCTTCCTTGGGCGCATCCTCCTCTTCCGCCGGAATCGCATAGCCGCCCGACAGCCAGCGATTCAGATCGACGTCGGCGCAGCGCTTCGAGCAGAACGGCTTGTATTTCTCATCCTGCGGCTTGCCGCAGATGGCGCACTTGCGTTCACGGGCTTCACTCATAACGTTCTCACGTCAATCTTCTCGCGCGG
>DASZSK010000195.1:0-7178 GCA_035548735.1 Caulobacterales bacterium
ACCGCCTGGCGAAAGTAAAAGCATTCCATGACGAAGAAAAACGCGCAGCCTTTGCAGCTTCACGTCCCGACCCCGCGTGCGCGACCGGGAGAGCGACCCACCTTCGGTTATATCGATGTCCCGGACCCTGAGGCTGCGATGCGGCCAGATCCCGCGGCCACCGAGGCGGAGACCCGCCCGCTCGCCTTCGGTCTGATCCGGGTGCTCGATTTGGAAGGCCGCCCGCGGGGCGTTTGGGGCCCTAAACTCGACACCGATCTGCTGCGGCGCGGTCTGCGGCTCATGATCCTGACGCGCGCTTTCGATGAACGCATGTACAAGGCGCAGCGGCAGGGCAAGACGTCATTCTACATGCAATCGACGGGGGAAGAGGCGGTGTCGATCGCCCAAGCGTTGGCGCTCGATGCCGACGACATGTGTTTCCCGAGCTATCGCCAGCAAGGGGTGCTCATCGCCCGTGGCTATCCGCTCGAAACCATGATGTGCCAAATCTACTCGAACCACCGCGACCCGCTCAAAGGGCGCCAGCTGCCGGTGATGTATTCGAGCAAGGAGAAGAGCTTCTTCTCCATTTCCGGCAATCTCGGCACGCAAGTCCCGCAGGCGGTCGGCTGGGCCATGGCTTCAGCCTATAAGGGTGATGACCGCATTGCCTCGACGTGGGTCGGGGAGGGCGCGACCGCCGAAGGCGACTTCCACGCGGCCATGACGTTCGCCAGCGTCTATCGCGCGCCGGTCATCATCAATGTCGTCAACAACCAATACGCCATCTCCTCTTTCCAGGGTTTCGCCGGCGGTGAACGCACGACCTTCGCCGCACGCGGCGTCGGGTACGGCATGTGCTCCCTGCGTGTCGACGGAAACGACTTCCTCGCCGTCTATGCCGCCACCAAGTGGGCGATTGAGCGAGCGCGATCCAATCGCGGCCCAACCCTCATCGAACACGTCACGTATCGCGCCGGCGCTCACTCCACGAGCGACGATCCGAGCCGCTATCGGCCAAGCGACGAGGCGCAGGCCTGGCCGCTGGGCGATCCGATCGATCGCTTGAAACAACATCTCATTGCAGTGGGAGGCTGGTCGGAAAGCGATCACCAGGACGCGACCGAAGAAGCCGCGACGCTTGTTCGCGATACCCAGCGGGAAGCGGAAAAGTACGGCGTCTTGAGCGACGAAGCGCACCCCGGCGTCGAAACCATGTTCGAGGACGTCTATAAAGATATGCCATGGCACCTGCGCGCGCAGCGCGACGAGCTGGGGAGCTGAACCCATGCCCGCCATGACCATGATTCAGGCGCTCAATTCCGCGCTCGACGTGATGATGGAGCGCGATGCCGAGGTGCTCGTTTTTGGCGAGGACGTCGGCTATTTCGGCGGCGTCTTCCGGGTGACCGAAGGGCTGCAGAAGAAGTACGGCCTGACGCGGTGCTTCGACAGCCCGATCAACGAAAACGGCTTGGCCGCCGCCGCGATCGGCATGGCCGTGTATGGCCTTCGGCCGGTGATCGAGATTCAGTTCGCCGATTATGTCTATCCGGCGTTCGACCAACTCGTGTCGGAAGCGGCGCGCATCCGCTATCGCTCGGCCGGCGACTTCACCGTGCCGATGACGGTGCGCATGCCCTATGGCGGCGGCATTTTCGGCGGTCAAACGCACAGCCAAAGTCCAGAGGCGTTGTTCACGCATGTCGCCGGATTGAAGACGGTGGTGCCGTCCACACCCTATGACGCAAAGGGTCTCCTGATCGCCGCCATTGAAGACGATGACCCGGTGATCTTCCTCGAGCCGAAGCGCGTCTATAATGGCCCCTTCGACGGTCGCCGCGATCGTCCGGTCACGCCGTGGGCGAAGCATCCGGCGAGCGAAACGCCGACGGGCTATTACAAAATCCCGCTCGGAAAAGCCGCGATTGTGCGAGAGGGCGCCGACCTCACCGTGCTGGCGTACGGCACGATGGTGCATGTGGCGAACGCCGCCGCGGAAGAGAGCGGCGTCGACGCCGAGGTGATCGATCTTCGCACGCTGGTGCCGCTCGACATGGAGACGATCATGGCCTCGATCCAGAAGACGGGGCGTTGTGTCGTGGTGCACGAAGCGACCCGCACGGGTGGTTTCGGCGGCGAACTCGCTGCGATGGTGCAGGAGCATTGCTTCTACCATTTGGAGGCGCCGATTGCCCGGGTCACCGGTTACGACACGCCCTATCCACATTCGCTGGAATGGGAGTATTTCCCGACCCCGGCGCGCATCGCCAAAGCGATGCGCAGCGTGATGGAGGCTTGATCGTCCGTGGCTGAATTTGTGTTCAAACTGCCGGACGTCGGCGAAGGCACGGCGGAGGCGGAGATCGCGGCGTGGCATGTCCGTGTCGGCGACGTGGTGAAGGAAGACCAGCCTCTGGTCGATGTGATGACGGACAAGGCGACTGTCGAAATGACCTCGCCTGTCACCGGCCGCGTGATCAAGCTCAATGGCGACCCGGGCGACATGGCGGCTGTCGGCTCAGCCCTTGTCGTCTTGCAGATCGACGGCGGCGCAGAGGAGAAACCGCAGCGCCTGAATGGCGAGGCGAAGGCGGTTGAAGGAGCCATCCCAGCAGCTGCGGCGCCGAAGCCGCGTGTGAAGGTTCCCGCCGGCACCGTGCTTGGCGAAGGGAAGCCTGCGCCAGCGGCGCCCGAACCTACGCCCACGCAACAAGCCGCGCCGTCGCAATCGCTGGTGCGGCCCGAGCCGAAAAAAGCGGATGTGCTCTCGGCTCGTCCGCATGTGCTCGCTGCGCCAGCGGTGCGCGATCGCGCCGAGCGGCTTGGGCTTGATCTCGCCACGCTCCGCGGCACGGGCCCGGAAGGGCGCATCACGCATGAAGATCTCGACACGGCGCTGCTTGCACGCACGGGCCGCAGCATCAGCCCGGCGATTGCGCAGCGCGCCGATGTCGAGCCGATCAAAGTGATCGGACTGCGGCGCAAGATCGCCGAGAAAATGCAGGAAGCGAACACGATCCCGCATTTCACCTATGTCGAAGAGGTGGACGTGACGGCGGTTGAGGACCTGCGCGCCCATCTGAACGTCACGCGCCGCGAAGATCGGCCGAAGCTCACGCTGCTGCCGTTCTTGATGCTCGCGGTGTCGAAATGCCTGCGCGATTTTCCGCAGATCAATGCGCGCTTCGACGATGTCGAAGGCGTGATCTATCGCCATCAGGCGGTGGATCTTGGCATCGCCACGCAAACCGATTCCGGTCTCATGGTGCCGGTCGTTCGAAATGTCGAGGAGCGCGACATCTGGAGCTGCGCGAGCGAGGTGCAGCGGCTGTCGGCGGCGGCGCGCTCGGGCGCGGCGACGCGCGGGGAACTCTCTGGCTCGACGATCACCATAACCAGCCTCGGCGCGATGGGCGGCGTGGTCTCGACGCCGGTGCTGAATGCCCCGGAAGTCGCGATCATCGGCGTGAACAAAATCCTCGAGCGCCCGGTGGTGAGCGAAGGGCAGATCGTCGTACGCAAGATGATGAACCTCTCGTCCTCCTTCGATCATCGCGTCGTCGACGGGTACGACGCTGCGGCGTTCATCCAGGCTGTCAAAGGCGTGCTGGAACAGCCGGCCTCGCTGTTCATCCCGCGCTGAGCCCAGATTTTGGGGTCTGCGCTGCTTGAGGCAGCGCAAAACCATCGATGCGCGTCGCTGCTAAGCACGCTGAACATCGAGGTTCCCCATGAAGTGGGTATGGCCCGTCCAGGGCGGCGCGGCATGACGGCGTCTTCGGCAAAACGCGCAAAGAAGCCCCGTGCGGCGTCTCGGAAGACGACCCTCCCGTTTGCGGCGTTGCCGCTGGCCATGGTCTACGGCTTGATCGAGCCTGGCCCCGTCGTGTTGCTGACGACGTCTCAAAAGGGTCGCGCCAATGTGATGACGATGTCTTGGCACATGATGGTCGAGTTCGAGCCGCCGATCATCGCCTGCGTTGTGTCCAATGGCGATTTCAGTTTCAGCGCGCTCAATGCCACCGGCGAATGTGTCATCGCTATCCCGGATGCAAGGTTGGCGCGTACTGTGGTGGACATTGGCAATTGTTCCGGACGGGACATCGACAAGTTCGCCGCGTTCGGACTCGAGGCGCTGGCCGCCAAGACTGTCGCCGCGCCTCTGATCGCAGAATGCTTCGCGAACCTTGAGTGCAAGGTTAGGGATCGGCGTCTGGTGAAAGATTATTGCCTTTTCCTGCTTGAGGTGACGCGCGCCTGGCTCAAGCCGCAAGACATCGCGCCGAAAACCCTGCATCATCGCGGTTATGGCGCATTCGTCGTGGACGGGCGCCTGCTGAAACTCAAATCCAAAATGCGGTAAGCGCCGATGACCGCAGCGCCCATTGTCGAGGTTCGCGACTTGACGCGCGTGTTCGGCGCCGTGGTGGCCGTCGATCGCCTGTCGCTGACAATTTCGCCCGGCGAGATCGTCGCGCTGATCGGCCCAAACGGCGCCGGCAAGAGCACGCTGATGAAAATGTTGACGACGCTGCTGCCGCCGACAGCGGGCAGCGCCAGCATCGCTGGGTTCGACATCGTCCGCCAGCCGCAAGCCGTGCGCGCCCATATCGGCTACGTCCCGCAGGTGCTCTCTGCCGACGGCGATCTGACGGGCTATGAGAACACCCTGCTTTCGGCGCGCCTTTATCTCATTCCACCCGAGCAGCGCGCGCAGAGAATCGCCGCTGCGCTGGAAATGATGGGCCTGACCGAAGCGAAGCATCGCCTCGTACGCACCTATTCGGGCGGCATGGCGCGCAGGCTTGAGATCGCACAGAGCACGCTGCATCGCCCGGCGGTGCTGTTCATGGACGAACCCACGGTCGGGCTCGATCCGGTGGGCCGTCGAACCGTGTGGGCGCACGTCGAGACGCTCCGCAAGGAAATCGGCTCGGCCATCGTATTCTCGACGCACTACATGGATGAGGCGGAGGAGGTGGCGGACCGCATCGCCATGATTCAAGGAGGACGTCTAGCCGCGCTCGGGACGCCGGCGGAATTGAAGGCGGGCCAAGGCGATGGCGCAACGCTCGACGACGTGTTCACGGCGCTGACGGGCGTGCGCATCGGCGCAGGGGGCAAAACGCGATGAGTGCTCCTTCACTCAAGATCGCGCGCGACGTCTCCGCGATCGAAGCATATCTCACCCAGATCGTGGCTGTCGCCGATGCGGAAGCCGTCAAACTCCGTCACGATCCGATGGATCTCCTCAGCCGCGCGGTGCAGCCGGTGCTGTGGCTCGTGCTGTTCGGGCAAGTGATGGCGCATGTGCGCGGGCTTCAACTCTCCGACCACTCGTATCTCGAATTCCTGGCGCCCGGCGTGTTGGCGCAAAGCGTGCTGTTCGTGGCGATCTTTTACGGTCTGTCGGCGATTTGGGAGCGCGACCTTGGGGTCTTGCACCGCTATATGGTGAGTCCCGCGCCGCGTAGTGCGCTGGTGATCGGCAAGGCCGTCGCATCGAGCATTCGCGGCGTCAGCCAATCGCTGGTGGTGTATCTGTGCGCGGCGCTGCTTGGCGTGCGCCTCAGCCTCGATCCGATCCATATTCTTGGCGTTGTGGGCCTCATCGTCGCCGCCTCGGCGCTGTTTTCCACCTTCTCTCTGATCATCGCTTGCATCGTGAAGACGCGCGAGCGCTTCATGGGCATCGGGCAATTCCTGACCATGCCGATTTTCTTCGCCAGCAACGCCATCTACCCGATCACGATCATGCCGGACTGGCTGAAGGCGATCTCGGTCGCCAACCCGCTGAGCTATGAGGTCGATGGCCTGCGGGCGCTGATGCTGAGCAACGGGGAGAGCGCCTTCGGCCTCGTCCGTGATTATGGCGTGCTCTTCGCCGTGACGGTCGTTTTCATCGTCATCGCCACGCGCATGTACCCGCGCCTGACGCAGTGAGCAGGCAAGTGGCGGATGGGGTGGGATTCGAACCCACGGTAGACTTGCGCCTACTCCGGTTTTCAAGACCGGTCGTTTCAACCGCTCACGCACCCATCCGGAGCGCGCCTCGCTATCAGCGCGCGGGGCGAACGGCAACGCCTGCGCGGTAAGCTCTGGTTATTCATTAAACTGAATAAACCGTGAAAGCTTACTTCACCTCAATACAGCATCGCTATGAGTGACCCCTGCACTTACATGCGGGTGGTTGTTTCGATGTCCTCGATGATGCGGCGCGCGGTCTCGGTTCTTCTCGGCGCGCAGGCGGTTCTCTGGGTCGCTCTGAGCCCTGCCCAGGCGGAACGCGCCCCGGCGCCGATCACATATGCCGGGCAGGGCGGCGCGCAGACCTTCGCCTCTCTCGATAACAATCTCGCCGGCGGCACCGACGCCTCCTATGGCTACGGCGTCGCGCGTCGCACCGCCGCTGCGCCGATTGATCTGCGCCGCTCGACCGCTTCCTCCGCCCCCGCCGTCGCACCGGCCCCTTCTCAGCAAGCCGCGTCCGCAGCCGAGCAGGGGAGACCGGCTTGGCTTGAGCAAGAGCGCGTGGGTGCGCCCTATCAGGTGAACGGCCGCTGGTATGTCCCCGCCGCCGAACCCGGCTACGAGATGGTTGGAACGGCCTCGTGGTATGGGCCGACCTTCCACGGCCAAGCCACCGCGAGCGGCGAGCCATTCGATCAAGAAGCCCTCACCGCCGCGCACCCGACGCTGCCGATCCCGAGCCTGGTGCAGGTGACGAACCTCGAAAACGGCCGCGAGGTGATCCTGCGCGTCAATGATCGCGGGCCGTTCGTCGGCGATCGCGTGCTCGACGTCTCGCATAAAGCGGCGGAAGTGCTGGGCTTTGACCAGCAGGGTCATGCCCGGGTAAACGTGCGGTATCTGGGGCCCGCGCCGCGTCACGTTACTGACGGCGTCATGGCGCAGGGCGCGCGGCCGCCCGCGACCCTGTCAGCTGTGCAACCCGTCTCTGCCTCCGTCGCCACCGATGGACCCCGTTCGTTACTTCCCCCAACGCAACCTGTCGCCGACGACAATGCGCCGAGCGAATTCGCGCCCATCCAACCCAGCGAAGCGAACGTGACGCCGGTCGCCTACCAAGTTGCTGCTGCGAGCGGCTATTTCGTCCAGGTCGGCGCCTTTTCCGACGCCGCCAACGCCCAGCGCGTCGGGGCGGCCGTCCGCTCTGCTGGTTCTGTGCAGGT
>DASZSK010000196.1:0-35509 GCA_035548735.1 Caulobacterales bacterium
TCTCCAGCATTTCGAGCGCGGCCGCGTCGCGGATCAGCACACCAGTTTGCGCCGCACGGCCAACGCCGACCATGATCGACATCGGCGTTGCGAGCCCGAGCGCGCATGGACACGCGATGATCAGCACCGAAACCGCGGTCAACAGCGCATAAGACAGACGCGGCTCCGGCCCGATGGCGGTCCAAATCAGTCCCGCGAGCAACGCCACGGCGATCACCGCCGGCACGAACCAGGCCGACACTTGATCGGCCAGACGCTGAATCGGCGCGCGCGAACGCTGCGCCTGCGCCACCATCTCTACGATCCGCCCGAGCAGCGTGTCCGAACCGACACGTTCGGCGCGCATGATGAATGTGCCGCGCCCGTTCAGCGTGCCGCCTGATACTTGTGCGCCTGGCGCCTTCTCCACCGGGATCGGCTCGCCGGTCAGCATCGATTCATCGACCGCGCTCTGACCGTCGATGAGGACGCCGTCGACCGGAACGCGCTCACCCGGGCGCACGCGCAGCCGATCGCCGACGACGATGCTTTCGAGTGCGACGTCCTCTTCGCTCTTGTCGGCTTTGATGCGCCGCGCAGTTTCGGGCGCGAGTTTCAACAGCGCCTTGAGCGCCTGCGACGTGCGCGAACGCGCGCGCAATTCGAGCACCTGCCCGAGCAGCACCAGCGTCGTGATCACCGCGGCGGCTTCGAAATAGACCGGAACGTCGCCGTTCGCGGTGCGGAACGCCGCGGGTACGATCCCCGGCGCCAAGGTCGCGATCACGCTGTAGCCGAACGCCACGCCGACGCCGAGCGCGATCAAAGTGAACATGTTGAGACTGCGCGTGCGCACGGAATTCCAGCCGCGCACGAAGAATTCCCATCCGCCCCACAGCACGACCGGCGCGGCGAGCGCGAATTCGAGCCAGCGCAGCGGCGCGCCATGCAGGCCCATCGGGACCAGCCCCGCGTGTGCGCCCATCTCCATCGCCAGCAACGGGACGGAGAGCGCCGCGCCCACCCAGAGACGACGCGTCATGAACGCAAGCTCCGGATTGTCCGCCTCCGCGGTTGGCGTCATCGGTTCGAGCGCCATGCCGCAGATTGGGCATGCGCCCGGCCCGTCGCGGACGATGTGCGGATGCATCGGGCAGGTCCATTTCACGCCCGCGGGCGCGCTCGGCGCCGGCTTGGGCGCGGCCGCTTCGTATTTTGCGGGATCGGCCTCGAACTTGGCTTTGCAGCCCGCGCTGCAGAACAGCACCGTCTCGTCATTCCGCTCCAGCCGATGCGGCGTGTCCGGCTTCACCGCCATCCCGCAGACCGGATCGCGGAGCGCTCCCGTCCCCCCTTCATCATGATGATGGTGGTGGTGATTGGGATGCGCGTGCGCGGCGTGCTGGTCGTTCATGGACGACTCCAAACGGGCTTGAACCTGCGCCGGTCCAGATATACCTTATGGGGGTATCTTTCAACGCCCGAGAGCTTAAGAATGCACGAGAGTTCGCAGAAAAAGGCTTTGACCGCGCTCAAGCGCGCCGAAGGCCAGGTGCGCGGTGTCGCCAAGATGGTCGAGGAAGACCGCTATTGCATCGACATCGTCACGCAAATCGAAGCCGTTCGGGCGGCGCTGGCGAAGGTCGAAGCCGACCTCCTTCGCCAGCACTTGCAGCATTGCGTGCACGAAGCGATGCGCTCGAAGGACAACGCCGCACGCGAACGCGTCATCGACGAATTGGTTGGCGTTTTCCGTCGTTCTTGAGCAAGGATCAGGCGCGGGCTTGACCCAGATCAAACCGCCTCGCGAAAGCCGGCAAAATGTGCGGCGGGTCGTCGCTTCACGCGCCGATTTAGAACGACGTAATTCTCGACTCGCGGACAGTGCGCTGCATCGACTTTAATCCTATATGGAGTGCAGCATGCCGTTCGAAGCCGCCATCTCCGGAGAAATCTGGAACGCGAAATATCGCTTCCGTCACGATGGCGGCGGCGACGCGGACATTGAAGCAACATGGGCGCGGGTGGCCGAGGCCGTAGCGCTCGCCGAGCCGGCGAAGGCGCGCAAACTGTGGCGTGGCCGCTTCGAAGAGGCGCTGAAGGATTACAAATTTCTGCCCGCGGGGCGCATCATCGCCGGCGCCGGCACGGGGCGCAGCGTCACGCTGTTCAATTGTTTCGTGATGGGGACCATCCCCGACAATCTCGACGGCATTTTCGAGCACCTGCGCGAGGCCGCGCTCACCATGCAGCAGGGCGGCGGCGTCGGCATGGATTTCTCCACCATCCGCCCGTCGGGCGCCCCGGTGCGCGGCGTCGGCGCGCAGGCGTCGGGACCCATCTCCTTCATGGATGCGTGGGACGCAATGTGCAAAACGGTGATGTCCGCGGGGCAGCGCCGCGGCGCCATGATGGCCTGTCTGCGCATCGATCACCCCGACATCGAGGATTTCATCGAAGCCAAGCGCGATCCGGCGCGGCTACGCAATTTCAACGTCTCCGCACTGGTGACGGACGCCTTCATGGCTGCCCTCGCCGCCGATCAGGACTGGCCGCTTCTCTTCGAAGGCAAAGTCTATCGCACGGTGAAGGCGCGCGAGCTTTGGGCCAAGCTGATGCGCGCGACTTACGACGTCGCAGAGCCGGGCGTCATCTTCATCGATCGCATCAACGCCGCCAACAATCTCGCCTATTGCGAAACGCTGTCGGCGACCAATCCGTGCGGCGAGCAGCCCTTGCCGCCTTATGGCGCCTGCCTGTTGGGTTCGATCAATCTCTCGCGCCTGGTCGATCGCCCGTTCGAGCCCGATGCGCGTATCGATGAAGTCAAGCTCGCCGCGCTGACCGCGACCGCGGTGCGCTTTCTCGATAACGTCATTGACATCTCGCGCTATCCGTTGCCGGAGCAGGAAGCCGAAGCCAAGGCGAAGCGCCGCATCGGCTTGGGCGTCACCGGGCTCGCCGACGCGCTCATTTTCTGCGGCGCGCGTTATGGCGCCGCCGACGGCGTCGCGCTGACGCGCACGTGGCTCAATGTCATCCGCGACGCCGCCTACCGCGCCTCCGCCGAGATCGCCGGCGAGAAGGGCACGTTCCCGCTGTACAGCCGCGCCATGCTGGATCGGCCGATGCTGGCCTCGCTCAATCCCGAACTGCGCGCGCTGATCGAAGAGAACGGTCTGCGCAATGGTTGCCTCACCACGATTGCGCCCACCGGCACGATCTCGCTCCTCGCCGGCAACACCTCCTCCGGCATCGAGCCCGTGTTCGCCTTCAGCTACAACCGCAAGCGCCGCCAGCCGGACGATTCCTACATCGAAGAGCCGGTCGAGGATTATGCCTATGCGCACTGGCGTCTGCTCAAGGGCGAAGCCGCGCCCCCGGACACGTTCGTCAGCGCGCAGACGCTGACGCCCGGCGATCACCTCGCCATGCAAGCCGCGGCGCAGGACCTCATCGACAGCTCGATCTCCAAAACCATCAACTGCCCGGAAGACATCGGATTCGAGGACTTCGCCGACGTCTACCAGCGGGCCTATGATCTGGGCTGCAAAGGCTGCACCACCTATCGCCCAAACAGCGTTACTGGCTCGATCCTCTCCGTAACGAGCAAACCTGCCGAGGCGGCCGCATCGAAAGATCCGCTGCTGACGGCGCGTCCCGAAGAGCTCGTCGGCGCCACGTACAAGATCAAGTGGCCCGAGAGCGAGCACGCCGTCTACGTCACCATCAACGACATCGAGGAAGACGGCAAACGCCGCCCGTTCGAGATTTTCATCAACTCCAAGAACATGGAGCATTATGCGTGGACGCTGGCGCTCACGCGCATGATCTCCGCCGTGTTCCGGCGCGGCGGCGACGTCGCTTTCGTGGCTGAAGAGCTAAAGGCGGTGTTCGATCCGCGCGGCGGCGCCTGGCTCGGCGGGCGTTATGTGCCCTCGCTCCTGGCGGCCATCGGCGACGTGATCCAGCGCCATCTCGACGCGGACTCGGTCGGCATCGCCAAGCCCGAGCGGCCACAGACTCAAACCGCGCTGAAGCCGCGCTTTTGCCCCAAGTGCGGGCAAGCCGCGCTGATCCGGTCCGAGGGATGCGACAAATGTCTGGAGTGCGGCTACTCCAAGTGCAGTTAAGGCCGACAGGCGCAGCAGCCGGATTGATCGACATCAATTCCGGCTTGCGCGGCTTGGGTGAAGGTGGGGCCTGAGGAGGTGCCCAGGTGCGCTCAAGCGATCTGGAACGCGTGAAAACTCTACCGATGTTCGCCAACATCGCGCCGGACACGTTCCGCGTCGCGACGGCTGGCGCCAATCTACAGCGCTTTCCCGCCAACACCACGCTGCTGCGCGAAGGCGATCCTGTCGATTTCCTCTACGTGCTGCTGGAAGGCCAGGTCGAACTGCATAGCGGCTGGGACGATCGCGAGACGGTGATTGCGATCCTGCGCCCGGTGTCCACCTTCATCCTCGCCGCCGTCGTGCTCGACGCCGACGCGCTCATGTCGGCGCGCACGCTGGAGCGTTGCGAGATCTTGATGATCCCCGGCGATGCGATCCGCACCGCCATGCAGCTGGATGCACGCTTCGCGGTTGCTGTGTCGCGTGACCTTGTTGGCGCGTTTCGCGGCATGGTGCGCGCGATGAAGAACCACAAGCTCCGCAGCGGCGTGGAGCGGCTCGCCAATTATCTTCTGGTGCTGCGCTCCGCCGACAACGCCGGCTCGACCGTCCGGCTGCACCATGAGAAGCGCATTCTCGCTTCGCTGCTCGGCATGACGCCGGAAAATCTTTCGCGCGCCTTCGGCACGCTGCAATCGCATGGAGTGAAGGTGCAGGGCTCGGTCGTGCAGCTCACTGACATTCCCGCGCTCGAAGCCTTGGCCAAGCCCGATCCGCTTATCGACAATCACGCGCCACGGGACGGCGACATTCTGATCGACGCTGACGCCGAAATCTGGTCGTCGGAATGGAACCGGGCGACGATGGGCAAGCTGGCGCCGCGCAAGGCCGGCTGAGGCTGGTAAAGCCCCCTGGCGGGCGCTATTTTCCAGCGCGCGGACGCCCCGGGGAGCAGGTCATGTTTTTCATCGTCATTTTCGTGTGCATCGTGGCGATCGGCGGGGCCGCCGTGCTCGTCGGCCTCATGCAACCCAAGCACCGGGGCGTCCCCAACCGGGCGCTCTCCCGACGCGAGAAAGTTGATCTCGCCAAGATCGCCGGCGTCCTCCCCGGACGCAAAGAGAACTGAAAACTCAGTTCAGCGCCGGCGAAGCGTCGAGCGCTTGTCTGCAGGCGGTTTCGCACGAGCGGCAGGCCTCGGCGCAAATCCGGCAATGCTCGTGCGCGTCCGCATGGCTCTCGCACTCCTCGGCGCAGATGCGGCACGCCTCCATGCACGCCTCCAGCATGGCGCGCGTCACCGTTGGGTTGTCGCCGGTGCGACGCGAGGCGATCGCACCCGTCGCCAGGCAGGCGTCGCCGCAATCCATGTTGAGCCGGATACACGTCACCAAATCCGCGATCATCTCTTCGCCGAGGCAGGCGTCGGCGCAGGCAATGCAGGCTTGCGCGCAGGAGAAGCACGCCTCGACACAATGAGCGAGATCACGATCGCCCGCATGCATCGGGTGCGTGCGCAACATCTGTTCGACAAGCATGGGACCGCTCCTCCGAAGGCAGAGGCCAAACCGGGCGAGGACGCTCTGGTTCCGCCTGCGCGGCGTGCTATGCTGCGCTATGGAAGCCGCACCCGCCGATCTCACGCTGATCGCCGACAAAAATGAGCGCTATCGTGCGCTGCACGCTGAAGTCGCCGCGGTGCTTGAGGGCGAGCGCAACATGGTCGCGCGCTACGCCAGCGCCGTCTGCTTGCTTGCGCAGGCATTCCCCGAGCGCTTTTTCTGGACCGGCTTCTATCTCGTCGATCCTGAGAAACCCAACGAACTTGTGGTCGGACCGTACCAAGGCACGCTCGGCTGTTTGCGCATCGCCTTCGGCAAAGGGGTGTGCGGAACGGCCGCCGCGAAGCGCGCAACGCAGATCGTCGAAGACGTACACGCCTTTCCCGGTCACATCGCCTGTGACAGCCGTTCGAATTCAGAGATCGTGGTTCCGCTGATCAATAAGGCGGGTGCGCTGCTCGGCGTCCTCGACGTGGATTCCACAAATTTCGCCGCGTTCGACGCCGTCGATCAGCGAGAATTGGAAGCGGTCTGCTCGCTCGTCGCGCTCTGATCAGCGCGCAGGCGAGCCGTCGCCTTCCTCGCTTTCAGGCTCTTCTCTTTCGGCGCCAGCGGCCTCTTCCTTATCTGCACTTTCAGTCTCTGCACGCTTGCGCACTGCCGCGTTGCGCCGTCCGCCGCGGGCTTCGCCGCCTTTGCGGCCGGCCTGCGCCGCGAGTTCGCGGTCTTGCGAAAAGCTGCGATCGCTGGGGTCGACGCTCTGTCCGCCTTTGCGGCCAGCCTCGGACGCCAGCGCGCGATTCTTCGAAAAGCTGCGCTTCTCGTTCGGGACGCTCTGACCGCCCTTGCTGGCGATCTCACGCTGCTTCTGCGCATCCATCGAGGCGAATCCTCGATTGGAGGTGTCGCCCCCGTCACGCCGTTGCGGCATGCGCTTCTCCTTATCGCTTGGAGCTTGGCCGACGAAGCCCGCCGGCGCCTATCCAACCAGCGGCTTAAGGGTCAGTTCCGGGAACGCGCACGTCCGCGTGCATTAAATGCGCGCCAGCTTGGGCTGCGCAGTAACCTGTATTTGCTCAATTATTCGGCGCAGGCGCGGTGGTTGCGGGCGGCGGTGACGCCGCCGGCGTCTCCACCGGCGCGGCGGCGGGCGTTGCGTCCAGTTGCGGCGCCGCCTCTACGTCTGTCGTCGTTTGCGTCGTCGTCTCCGCAGGGGCTGACGCGGCGCGGCGATAGGCGGAGAGGCCCGGCACGCGATCGGCGCCGTCAATCGCCTGAAGGTTTGCGCCGGTGAACGCCGCGCCGATCGGTTCGACGCGCCCACCCAGACAACCGCCAAGGAATTGTTCCGTCACGGCGAAGAAGGAGACGCGGTTCTCCGGGCGCGCAAGCCCGTGCCCCTCATCGGGATAGACGAGATACATCGAGCCGTTGCGCCGCGCGCGCGCAGCTTGCGCGATCAGGTCCTGCTCGGCGCGCGCGGTGAAGCGGTCGCGTCCGCCCATCGCCAACAAGAGCGGACTGCGAATTTGGTTGGCGCGGAACAAGGGCGAGTGATCGCGCAGCACGCGCGCGCCGTCTTCCGTGCGCGGATCGCCCACACGCCGATAGAGTTCGTTGCGCCACGTCGTCCAATAGGGCGGTATCGAGTCGAGCATCGTCGACAGATTGGCGATCCCAGCGAAGCTCACGCCGCACGCGAAGCGCTCCGGCGTCGCTGAGAGCCCCACCAAGGCGGCGTAGCCGCCATACGATCCGCCCATGACGGCGACGCGATCGGGCTGCGCGACGCCCTGTTCAACCGCCCACTGCACGGCGTCGAGCAGGTCTTCCTGCATCTTGCCGCCCCACTCGCCATTGCCGGCGTTGAGGAACGCTTTGCCGAAGCCGGTCGAGCCGCGAAAATTCACGCTCAGCACCGCATAGCCGCGATTGGCGAGCCATTGATGCATGGCGTTGAAGCCGTAACTGTCGCGAGACCATGGCCCGCCATGCGGCATGAGCACCAGCGGCACTGGATGCTCGGGTCGTGAATCGCCGTTGGCGTCGGACCCTGGCGGCAGCGTGAGATAGGAGACCAGCGTCAGCCCGTCGCGCGCCTCGATCTCGACGGGCGTCATCGGCTGCAGCGGCGCGCGCTCCAGGTTTGGGCGATGGCGGAACAGCAGCGTAAGCCGTCGCGCAGCCAGATCGGTCCGGTCGTAGAGGTAGGAGCGCGCGGGCGTCGTCGGGCCGTCTTCAACGACGATCCAATGCTTGTCGTCCAGGCTGCGCGAAACGACGTTCGGTTCGCCCTGCAGCTGCGCGTCGAGGAAATCGAGATCGGCCTGCGCTTCGGGATCGAGCGCGCGCCATTCGGGGCGCAGATAATCTGCAACGAACGCTTCCGGCTGATTGGTCGCCGGGTTGAGCCATGCGTCGACGACATCGGCGCGCTGGCTTTCGCCGAGCACCGCCTTCGCGCCTGTCACCGCATCGACCCGCACCAGGGCGGCGCGGTCACGACCCGTGGAATCAAGCATCAGGAAGCTTTTCCCGCCCGCCTCGAAACCAAGCGGATAGGACGCCATCGCGTCTTCGAACGGGATGTTGAACAGCTTGGTCCAGCGCCCGCTCGCCCGCGCATAGACGTCCATGCTGCCATCGTCGCGACTGCGAATGCCCAAGCGCACGTCATTGTCGAGATCGACGAGGAAATCGGCGAAACCGCGCACTGTTGCGGTGTTGGTGTTGCGCACCAAGGTGGTGCGTTCCCCGGTCGCCAGATCGATCCGCACCACGTCCGGCCACGCCGGATCGCGCGCATTGAGCTTCACCACCACGGCGCCCGGATCGTGCGGGCTCAAACCTAATATGTCGGCGCGGGCGCCGGCCGGCGTCAGCGCCCGCGGCTCGCCGCCGGCGACCGGCACGGCGTAGAGGCGCCAATTCTCATCGCTCTGCTCGTCTTGCAGATACAGGATGGTCGCGTTGTCCTCAGCCCAGGCGAAGCGGCGGATGCCGCGCGTATGATCGTCCGTCACCGGGCGGGCCTGCTCCGGGGAGTTGGCGGGCATCACCCAGACGTTCAGCGTTCCGTCCTTCGGCGCCAGGAACGCGATCATCTCTCCGTTCGGGGAAAGCTCCGCCTTCTGCCGGACGGCGTCGCCGAACAGGTCGGCGCGGGCGATCAGCGGCGGGGCGGCCGGCGGCGGCACAGGCGCGACCGCGGCCTTGCGGTCGCCGCACGCGACGACAGCCAACACGAGCCCGAGGGCAAGCAGCGCCCTGGCCCAACCTTGTCCTGATCGTTTCCCCACGCGGCGACCTTAAAGGACTGTCATGCCCCGTCCAATCTCGATGCCTGACAACCTGTTCACGTTTGAGGCCAGAAAGGGGCGGCGCCCCCGTCAATCGCAGCGCAGCGCCGCAGGCTGACGCCGCAGGCGGACCCTTAGGCGGCCAAGACCCGCATTTCCGTCTCGGGCAGCGGCTGGGCCAGCGTCAGCACGGCCTGCGCTGGAGCATGCAGCCAGGCGTCCTGCTGCGCCGCGCCGCCCAGAATAACCGGCATCGCCTTGGCGTGGACGGGCCGCACCACGCCATTGGCCTCGCAGGTGAGGATCGCGAACACGAAATGCTTGCCCTCGACCGGCGCGGCCTTCGTCCCCCGCACGCCCGACCAAGGCCGCCAGATGCCGGCGAAGAAGCCCATCCGCTCCTCCGGCAACGCAAACCAGGCCTGCCGTTTTGGCGTCGCATCGCTCCACTCGCAGAAGCGGTCGAACGGCACGAGGCAGCGGTAACGCGGCTCGAGCCAGCCGCGCCAATAGGGAGAGTCCAGATTGCGGACGTTGGTGACGAGGCGCCGGGCCAGCTTTTCCGGCGGCGGGAAGCCCCAGCGCATCGAAGTCCAGCCTAGGCTCCCGTCCTGGCGAACGCCGATCACCGGCGCGAGCACGTCGGGGTAGATCTCCTGCGGCGTCTCGGAGAATTCCTCATAGCCGTAATAGGCGCGCTCGCGCCCGGCCTTGCGGATATCGTTGCGGTAGAGATTGCACACGATTGCGAGCCTAACGCGCCCGCCGCGCTTTGACAGCGCCCGCGACGCCCCCTATCTCGCAGTCGTTTTGACCGTCACCGAAGCTCCGCTCACCGATTCCCCCACTGGCGCGCTGGTGCTCGCCGATGGAACCGTTTTTCTGGGCGAGGGGCTCGGAGCCGAAGGCGAGGCGCTCGGCGAGGTCTGCTTCAACACGGCGATGACCGGCTATCAGGAGATCCTGACCGATCCCTCCTATGCCGCGCAGATCGTCGCCTTCACCTTCCCGCACATCGGCAATGTCGGCGCCAACAACGAGGACATCGAAACCTCCTCGCCGGCGGCCGCGGCCGCCGCGCGCGGCGCGGTGTTCCGCACCCGCCCGACCAAGAGTTCCAACTGGCGCGCGGCGGAAGATTTCTCGGCATGGCTGAGGAAGCGCAACGTGATCGGCCTCGCCGGTCTCGACACGCGCGCGCTCACCAAGCGCATCCGCGAGAACGGCATGCCGAACGCGGTGATCGCGCACTCGCCCACCGGCGAGTTCGATCTCGAAGCGCTGCGCAAGCGCGCCGCGGAATGGCCGGGCCTCGAAGGGCTCGATCTCGCCAAGGATGTGACGACAGCGCAGAGCTACGTCGTGAGTGAAGGCCGCTGGCGCTGGCCGCTCGGCGTGCAGCCGGTGGCGAAGCCTACTTTCACCGTCGTCGTCATGGATTACGGCGTGAAGCGCAACATCCTCAGGGCGCTCGGCGACATCGGCGCGAAGACGATCGTCCTTCCCGCCACCGCGACGGCCGAAGAAGCGCTGGCGCACAATCCCGACGGCATTCTCTTGTCGAACGGCCCCGGCGATCCCGCCGCGACCGGCGAATACGCGGCGCCGGAAATCCGCAAGATGGTCGAGAGCGGCAAGCCGGTGATGGGCGTGTGCCTCGGGCATCAGATGCTCGCGCTCGCACTCGGCGCCAAGACCAAAAAGATGGCGCAGGGCCATCATGGCGCGAACCATCCGGTGAAGGACCTCGCCACCGGCAAGGTCGAGATCGTGTCGATGAATCACGGCTTCGCCGTCGATCGCGACACGCTGCCGAAAGGCGTGAAGGAAACCCACGTTTCGCTGTTCGACGGCTCGAACTGCGGCGTCGCCTTGGAAGGCCGCCCGGTGTTCAGCGTGCAATACCACCCGGAAGCCTCGCCCGGCCCGCAAGACAGCCACTACCTGTTCGAACAATTCGCAGCGGCGATGGCGGCGAAGAAAAAAGACGCGGCCTAAGAGCGTCCGCTATTGGCTGTGAGTTCAACTGATCGACGCAACACGTACCTTGGATCGAGGTCGTGGAGCGAAGCCAGTGAAAAGACGATATCGCCGCCTGTCCGGCGCGCAGAGTGCGCAATTGTGGGATCGCTGGAAGGCGGGCGAAGGTTTGAAATCCATAGGACGCGCCTTCGGCACGACATCATCGGCTATTTTCAATCACATCCGCGGCAGCGGCGGGATAAGGCCACCACCGCGGACGAGGTCTCGCCTGGCGTTGACGCTTGCCGAGCGCGAAGAGATTTCGCGCGGTCTGGTCGCCGGGCGATCATTGCGCGCGATCGCAACCCGCTTGGGCCGGTCCGCATCGACGCTCAGCCGTGAGATCGCCCGCAACGGCGGGGCCGGCCGCTATCGCACCGCCTCAGCCGACAGCCGGGCGTGGAAAAGAAGCCTGCGTCCGAAGTCCTGTAAGCTGGCTCTGCATCACCCGCTCCGCGAGCTTGTGGTGGCGAAACTGCAATTGGAGTGGTCTCCTCAGCAGATCGCAGGCTGGCTGAGACGCAGCCATCCGCATGACGAGGCGCTGCAGGTGTCGCACGAGACGATCTATCGAAGCCTCTATGTTCAGGCCCGCGGCGCGCTGAAAAAAGAGCTTATGGAGCACTTGCGCACCCGGCGCGCGATCCGCCGCTCGCGACACGCCACGATGAAGGGCAAGCGGGTGGGCCATATCGCAGACGCCGTTTCGATAGCCGAGACCTGCCTCGGCCGAAGACCGCGCCGTGCCCGGTCATTGGGAAGGCGATCTCCTCTGCGGATCGAACAACAGCTTCATCGTCACGCTGGTCGAACGGCACTCGCGCTATGTCATGCTCGCCAAGGTCGCGAACCGGGAAACCCAAACCGTCGTCAACGCCCTCATCAAGCAGGCGCGAAAACTACCGGACGAACTCTACAAGTCGCTGATCTGGGATCGCAGCAAAGAACTGGCGGACCATCGCCGCTTCACCATGGAGACCGACATCGCCGTCTATTTCTGCGATCCGCAAAGTCCATGGCAGCGCGGCTCAAACGAGAACACCAACCGGCTGCTGCGACAGTACTTTCCACGCGGGACCGATCTGGCGCCGCATTCCCAGGCCGAACTCAACTCGATTGCGCGCCGGCTCAACGAACGGCCCCGAAAAACCCTGGACTTCGCCACCCCAGCCGAGCGATTTAGCGCGTGCGTTGCGTCGACCCGTTGAGACCGCCGCCCGATTGAGACGTTGAAGCACTGCGCGTTTCGCCCGAAAGGGAGTGATGGCCCGAACTATCGAATACGCCTCAACAAGAGGTGAGATTTGGCGCTGGTACTGGCGCTCTTGGCGGCGCGGGCTCTGGGTCACCCATGCCGTGGTGTTCTGCTGGGTCTCAGGCGTTGTTCTGTTGCTCCTTTGGAGCACCGACCTTTTGCGTCCGATGAATGTAGTCTTGGCCCTCGTGGCGGGCATCGCCTCGATAGCGTGGATGCCACTGTTTCCAATGATTCAATTCAAACCGCAGACCCGCACGCTCACGGTAGACGAGCGCGGGATTTCGACGACCATCGGCGCGAAATCCGGTGTGCGTAAGTGGGATGAAATTCGGTCAGTGGCAGACGAGGAAGGCGCGATTGTAGTCGTGGTCAAAACCAAGAATGCGTTCATCATCCCAGCGAGGGCATTTGCTAGTGACGCGGATCGAGCAGATTTTCTAAATTACGCCAAAGCCGCCTTTCAGGCTGCACACTCAACGGCCTAACTTCCGCATTCGGCGAAAAGCGGTCGGCGATCGAAAGCTCAACTTGCCCCTCTCCCCTTGTGGGAGAGGGATCGCGGGCGCGGCGTTGCAGGCGCTGAGACGTGGGTGAGGGTGGCGGCGCGAAACGTCGCGCGTTCACCCCTCATCTGTCGCTCACTCCGCTCGCGCCACCTTCTCCCACACGAGGAGAAGGACGGGGTCGCGTTCGGCCCGGGCCTCTCTCTTCACGGATCGCTTCGCAATCCTGCCTCTCCCGCCGCGAGGTTGCGGCGATAGGATCCTTCCACGACCATCATCATCACGGCTTTCGAAACCTCCCCCGACCGCGCCCGCGGGCTGGCGCGGGATGCGCACGTCCGGTGGGCGCTTACGGAAGTCGGCCAGCCTTACGACGTGCGTCTGCTTGCGTTCGAAACGATGAAGCAGCCCGCGCATCTGGCGCTCAATCCGTTCGGACAAATCCCCACGTACGAACTTGCGAAAGCAGAGTTTTGTTGAAGCTGGGATGCCCGCTGGAAGGCGGCGGCCCCGGCGCTTGCCTTACATTCGTTCTTACTGTATGTAAGGCTCCATGACCGCCGCGACGCTCACCTCCAAAGGCCAGCTCACGCTCCCGAAAGACGTACGCACCGCTCTTGGTGTGGGCCCGGGCGACCGCGTGGACTTTGTGCGCATGGAAGATGGCAATTTCGCTGTCTTGCCCGCAACGCATTCCGTCAAAAATCTTAAGGGGCTCATGCCGAAGCCGAGGAAGCCCGTTTCGCTTGAGGACATGGATCGCGCCATAGCGCGCGGCTCGAAGGGCGAATGATCGGGCTCGACACCAATGTCATGATCCGCTTCCTGGCGCAGGACGACGACGTACAGTCCCCCATCGCCACGCGCTTCATCTCCCGTCTGACCAAGCACCAGCCAGGCTTCATCAGCGCGGTCGTGCTGGCGGAAATCACTTGGGTGCTCTCGCGCGCCTACAAAGCGACGCGCGCCGATATTGTGCGCGCCGTCGAAGGACTCTTGCGCTCAGCGGAGTTGATTGTCGAGAATGCTGAAGCCGCATATCGCGCGCTGGGCGCCTACCGAGCCAGCACTACAGGCGAATACGCGGATGCGCTCATCGCCCAAACTGCAGCGCTGGCCGGCGCGAGCGAAACCGCCACCTTCGATCAACACGCGTCCCAAGCGTTCGGCATGCGCCTGCTGCGCTAACAGTTAGTGGGGATCGTGCAGCGCCGGCAGCATGCCGAGCCCCTGCATCCAGCGCTCCGCGAGCGTTGGCCATTCGGTGATCGCTTCGTTGGTGCGGCGCAAGCCGAAGGCGTGCCCGCCGGTCGCGTAGAGATGCATCTCCACCGGCGCGTCGACGGCCCGCAGCGCCACGTAATAAGCCAGCGCCATGCGCACGCCGTCGACGTGATCGTCTTCCGCCATGACGATGAAGGTCGGCGGCGTCTGCGCGCTGACGTGAATGTCGGACGCAAGCGTCAGATCGCCCGGCGGCGCAGCATCGGGATTGTCCGCGTTGGCCCACAAATGCCCAGGATAAAGCGCCATGGCGAAATCCGGCACGCTCGACAGATCATCGGCCGCATCGACGCGCGCATAGGCGCGCTCCGGGCTGTTGCTCACCGCCGCCACGAGATGCCCGCCGGCTGAAAAGCCGATCACGCCGATCTTGTGCGGAGCGACGCCAAGGCTCTGCGCGCGCTGGCGCAGCAGGCCCATCGCCCGCTGCGCATCCTGCAGCGCCATCGGCACGCGCGGGATCTGCCGGCAATTGCATGCGCTGTTCCAATTCGGCCCGCCGCCCGGCACGCGATACTTCAGCAGCACGCAGGTGATCCCGCGTGAGACGAGCCAATCGCAGACCTCGGTGCCTTCGAGATCGATCGCCAGGATGTTGTAGCCGCCGCCCGGAAACACCATCACCGCCGCGCCCGTGTTGACGCCATGCGGCGGATAGATCGTCATGGTCGGGCGCGTGACGTTTTCGATATAGCCCCAGCCGCGTCCGCCAACGGGCCGCTCCACCGGGTGTGCGGTTTCCGGGCCGGTTACCGCCGGCCGCTCGATACGCAGGCGCTGCGGCCAGAGCGCGATCTCGGTCGCGCCCGCCGCCGGCCGCCACGTCTCAGCCCGCGCCTCAGCGCAGAACAGCGCCGCGAACACACAAACCCACGCCGCAAGAACCCGCACGGGAAGCCTCCAAAACACCGCCGGTTGTGTAGACGATTTGCCGTCCGGCGACAGCTTTTGTCTCACGCTGTCAAAATCTCCTTGCCCGATGCGCGAGGCCCGGCAATGACTAGGGCAATGACAAAACGGAGGGACGCATGTCGGGCATCAATCGTCGTGACCTGGGCAAGGGGTTGGGCGCCGTCGCAGGGATCGCGGCAACAGGCGCAAGCGCCGCGAACGCGCAGCCGATGGACCTCTCTTTTCCGGCTGACTTCGTCTGGGGCTGCGCCTCCGCGTCGTATCAGATCGAAGGCGCCGTCACCGAGGACGGCCGCGGGCCAACCATCTGGGACACCTTCTCGCACACGCCCGGCAAGGTCGCGAACGGCGACACGGGCGACGTCGCCTGCGATTCCTATCATCGCTACGCCGAAGACACGCAGCTTCTGAAGAATATCGGCGCCAAGGCCTATCGCATGTCGATCGCCTGGTCGCGCATCTTCCCGAACGGGCGCGGACGCCCCAACCGCAAGGGCGTCGATCACTACAAGCGCGTCTTGGACAATTTGAACGAGAACGGCGTCACGCCGTACGTCACGCTCTTCCATTGGGACTTGCCGCAAGCGCTGCCCGGCGGCTGGAGCAACCGCGACACCGCGCTCGCCTTCGCTGACTACGCGCATTATATCGGCGGCCAGCTCGGCGACCGCTGCGGCCATTACATGACCACCAACGAAATCCGTTGCTTCACGGATTTGGGCCATCAGGTCGGCGTGCATGCGCCTGGCCTGCGTCTGCCGGCGAAAGACGTGAACCAGATCCGTCATCACGGCGTGTTGGCGCACGGGCTCGGCGTTCAGGCGTTGCGCTCTGCCGTGCCGTCCGGCACGCAAATCGGCATCGCCGAAAACACCACCTTCCACGTGCCCGTGATCGAAACCGCCGAGCATATCGACGCGGCGAAGAAGGCGACGCGTCAGGAAAACGCGATGTTCATCACCGCGATCATGGAAGGCAAATATACCGACGAATATCTCGCCAGCTGTGGCGCCGATGCGCCGCAAGTGCGCGCCGGCGACATGGCGGCAATCTCAAGCCCGTTGGATTTCGTCGCGCTCAACGTCTATCAGCCGGTCTATGTGCGCGCCGACGACGGCCCCAAGGGTTACGCGACGCTCCCCCATCTCGAGCATTCGCCGCGTATGGCCTCGCCCTGGCTCTATGTCGGGCCGGAAGTGATCTATTGGGCCGTTCGCAGCGTGAAAGAACTCTGGCCCGACCAGGTGCAGGCCCTCTACATTTCCGAAAACGGCTGCTCCGCCGACGATCCGGTGGTGGACGGGCGCATCGACGACAGCGACCGCGTCATGTATCTGCGCAATTATCTGACGCAGCTGCATCGCGCCAGCGCCGAGGGCTATCCGATCAAGGGCTATTTCCTGTGGAGCCTGATGGACAATTTCGAGTGGGCCGACGGTTACGGCAAGCGCTTCGGCATCCATTACGTCGACTTCCAGAGCCAGCGTCGCATTCCCAAACTCAGCGCGCTCTGGTATCGCGAACTGATTGCGCGCAATCGCGTGGTGTAGGACATATCCTCTCGGAAAGAGCCGTCGGCTCCCCGAGGTGGACGTGATCTATATTCTCGCACTCGCAGTGTTGGCGGCCGTCGCGTTCGCGCTGCTCTACAATCAGCTCATCGCCAAGCGGCAGATGACCAATAATGGCTGGGCCGATATCGACGTGCAGTTGAAGCGACGCGCCGATCTGGTGCCGCAACTCGTCAGCGTCGTGCAGGGCTATGCCGCGCACGAGCGGCAATTGTTCGCCGACATCGCCGAGCGCCGCACGCAAGCGCTGGCGGCGGCTGACGATCCCGCGCGCCGCGGCGCGGCGGAGACGGAATTGTCCAAGCCGGTGGCGCGCCTGATCGCGTTGGCGGAAAGCTATCCCGAACTCAAGGCGAGCCAGAACTTCCTCGATCTGCAAAAGCAGCTCACCGACACCGAGAACAAGATCGAAATGGCGCGCCGCTTCTACAATGGCGCGGTGCGTGAACTGAACACGGCGGTCGAGACCTTTCCCTCCAATCTCGTCGCCGGCGTCGGCGGCATCCAGAAGCGCTCGTTCTTCGAAATCTCCATGAGCGAAGGCGCGGTCCCGCAAATCAAACTCGGCGGCGCTTCATGAACCGCCTTTGCGCCGCGCTTCTCTCCCTCATTGCCCTGACCTTCGCCGCGCCGGCGTTGGCGAAGGAGCAGATCGATCGCTTCGACGTCGTCATCGATGTCGCCACAAGCGGCGACATCGTCGTCACCGAAACCATCGACGTCGAAGCCGAGGGCGATCAAATTCGTCACGGCATATTTCGTGACCTGCCGCGCTATTACGAGCAGGACGGCGACAGGCTGCCCTACCAATATTCAGTACAAAGCATCACGCTCGATGGGCATGGCGAACATTACGAGACGGCCAACGAAGACAACGCCTTCCGCATCCGCATCGGCGATGCCGATACGACGATCCCCACCGGCGCGCACGAATATGTGCTGCGTTATCGCGTGAAGAACCAGGTTCGCTATTTCGATCGCTATGACGAAGTGTATTGGAATGCGACCGGCAATTATTGGGCGTTTCCGATCGCCCAGGCGCGCGCCACCATCAATCTCCCGCACGGCGCCGATGTCATCCAGCATTCCGGCTACACCGGCGCGCTCGGCGAAAAGGGCGACGCCTTTAGCTATGCGCAATCCGGCGACAGCTTCATCTTCACCACGACGCAACCGCTGGCGGCGGGCGAAGGGCTGACGGTCGCCGTCGGCTTCGAGAAAGGTCTGATCGCGCCGCCGTCGGAAGCGGATCGCGCCTGGCTCTGGTGGCAGCGCAATGGCGCGCTGGCCGTGCTGGTCGCATCGCTCGGCGGCCTGTTTTGGTTTCTCTATCGCAGCTTCATCCGCGTCGGCCGCGACCCGCAGAAGGGCCCCGTCTTCCCGCGCTACGAGGCGCCCGAAGGCTATTCGCCGGCGGCGACGCACTACATCTACAATCGCGGCCTCTCCGGGCACCGCGCGCTCATCGCCACGCTGATGAATCTCGCGGTGAAGGGGCGCATCACCGTTGACGCGTCGGACAAGAAATCGACCACGCTCCACCTGACGCACAATCAGGGCCACCCGGAGCAATTCGCCGAAGAGGATCAGGAACTCGAGCGCAACGTCTTCGCTGGGCTCAGCACAAAGGTGATCGGCGGCAAATACGATCCCGAGTTCACCGAGGCGTACACGCTCTTCAAAGCGGCGCTGTCACGCAAATATGGCCGTCCGTATTTTCGCTGGAACGCCGGCTATACGATCCTCTCCGCCCTGATCACGATCGGCGTCGTCATCTTCGCCATCAAGTCTTCGTTGCATTGGACCGTCTGGCACACGGCGGCGGTGCTGGCGCTCGCCGCGCTCAATGGCGTCTTCATGTATTTGATGCCGGCGCCGACGCCGCAAGGTCAGCAAGTGCGCACTGAGATCGAGGGATTCCGCCTCTACATGAACACGGCGGAGAAACTGGCGCTCAACGCGGTGAAAGTCGGCAGCGATGCGCCGCCGCCCATGACCACGGAACGCTACGAGACATTCCTGCCCTATGCCGTCGCGCTCGGCGTCGAGGCGCCATGGACGCGGCACTTCGAGCATGCGCTGCCGCAGGAAGCCGCCGCCTATCATCCCGCCTGGACCACCGGCGCCTGGGCCGGCTCGCACTCCTTCTCGCATATGAACGAAGCGCTGATCTCCAATCTGACTTCGGGCGTCACCAGCGCGTTGCCGCAAAGTTCGAGTTCGTCCGGCTCCGGCGGCGGCGGTTCATCCGGCGGCGGAGGAGGCGGCGGCGGCGGCGGCGGTTGGTAGCACGCGCGGCGTAGGTGTTTGCAGGCGCGGCGCGGGCGCTCCATAAGTGCGGCCCATGACCAAGCCGCTCGTCCTCGTCTATCCCGCGCTGCCCGCTTTCGAGCCGATGCTCTCGGCCTTCGACGTCGTGCACGTCGCCGACGCCAACGCCGCCGAGGCGCGCGCGGCGATCACGGTGGGCGGACAAGGCATCCCCAACGAGCTCATCGCGCAATTGCCGAATCTGAAGCTGATCGCCTGCCTCGGCGTCGGCATCGACGGGCTCGATCTCGACTTCGTGCGTTCGCGCGGCATCGCCGTCACCAACGGACAGAACATCAATCAGGACGACGTCGCCGACGTCGCCATCGGCTTGCTGGTGGGCGTTGCGCGCCGCTTTCCCGAGGGTCAGCGCGCGCTCTATGCTGATCAGTGGCGCCTGCCGCTCGCGGTCGCGCCGCAGCGACGCATCGCGGGCCTGAAGCTCGGCATCGTCGGGATGGGCGCGATCGGCAAAGCTATCGCGCGGCGCGCCGAGCCCATGCTGATGGAGATCGCCTGGACCGGACCGCACCCCAAGCCCGACGTGAAGCATCGCTACGAGCCCAACCTGCTCGCGCTCGCGCAATGGGCCGACGTGCTGGCGCTAGCGCTGCCGGGCGGCAAGAACACCGATGGCCTGATCGATGCGCGCGTCATCGAAGCCTTGGGTGCGGACGGCATCCTCATCAACATCGCGCGCGGCTCGATCGTCGATGAGGACGCGCTGATCGCCGCGCTCAAATCCGGCAAGCTCGGCGGCGCCGGGCTCGATGTCTTCGCGCAAGAACCGACGCCGGCCGCGCGCTGGAAGGACGTGCCGAACGTCATGCTCACGCCGCATCTCGGCGGCGGCACGCGCGAATCGCTGCTCGGCGCTTCGCTCAACGCCGTCGAGAACGTGCGCCGCTTCTTCGCCGGCGAAGATCTGCTGACGCCCGTCAAATGAAAAGCTAGAATGCGCGCCGAAGAGGAGCGCGTATGAGAATCATCCTGGCGACCGTGATGGCGAGCCTTGGCCTCTGCGCCAGCGCAATCGCGCAGGACGATCCCAACATCCCGCCCGTCAACGACAGCTGCATGGTGGAAGCACCGGTGACGCAAGACCTCGTCGCCGCCGCCGGTGTGAACGGCTTCACCGCTGTCCCCAACACGCTTGCGCCGGCCATCGTGTATGGCGGTATCTCCGCAACGCAGGCCGCCGATCGCGGCGACGGCGCGCACGGCAGCATCTTCTTCGTCCGCGACGTGCACGGCGAGTGGCGCGCTTTTTTCCTCGCGGAGAGCGAAGACGCCGTCGGCCTCTACGCCGCGCCATCCACCGGGGCGATGATCGTCGTCACCATGCTGCAGACCGAAGGGCCCGGCCCGTCCTGGACGCTGGTGCATTCCGACGACGGATTCGCCACCGGCTTCTGCTCCGTCGTCAATTTTCCGCACGCGCTCAACAGCCCCGACTATCGCGGCGAGTATCTCGAAATCAGCGATCTCGACATTGATGCGCGCGGCCGCGGCGAAGTTGTCGGCGTCGCCCATGTTGAACGCGACGGCCGCGACCGCGAACTCTGGTACATGTATCCGACGCGCGATGGCGGGGCGACCTGGGGCGCGCCGCGCCGGCTTTCGCGTCAGCGACCGGCGCGCCGCGGGCTCTACGAGGCCGTCGCCGACGCGCCCGCGCCCGATGATCTCGTCCAGGATTTGCAGCGTTACGCCGCTGGCCGCTGACATTCGTCGATCCGCGCTTGACCCCGCCGCGCGCGTGCATCCCTCCTGACGCAAACGGGGGTTCACATGCACATACGCACTCTGGTCGGCGCGGTGACGTTCGCCTTCGCGATGACGCTTGTCCAAGGCGCGCATGCGCAGCCGCAACGTCCTGATTGTTCGGCGCCGCAACATCGCGCATTCGATTTTTGGCTGGGCGAGTGGGACGCCTACGTCACCGGCACGAACCAACTCGCTGGCCGCAGCACCATCGCCAGCGAAGACGCGGGCTGCGTCATCACCGAGCATTGGCGCAGCGAAGGCGCCCCCTTCAGCGGGCGCAGTCTCAATCTTTACGATCGCGCCATCGGCCATTGGCGCCAGACTTGGGTCGACAGTGTCGGCGACGTCACCGATTTCGTCGGCGATCCCACGCCTGACGGCATGCAACTGACTGCGCCTAACGATGTCTCGCCGAACAATCCCACGCCGCATTTCACCCGCATGACGTTCACGAAGAACGCCGACGGCTCGGTGCGCCAATTGGGCGAAAGTTCCGCCGATGGGCGCACATGGACCGTGCGTTACGACTACACTTATCGCCATCACGCCGGCTGACGCGCAGCGACTCTACGCTTCAGCGCGTCCGGAACTCAGCCTGTGCTCCTTTGTTGAACCCGCGCGGGGCGAACGATGGAGACTGCAATGGCCGAGTCCAATAGCGGCGGCAGCGCGACCCCATGGCTCGCTTTCCTAGTGGGCATCGTGGTCGTCGCCCTGCTTGTCGTGGGCTTCTACGCATTCGGCGGCGCGCAACCGCAACGCACGGCGGAGCTCAATATCAACACGCCGCAGATCGAAACGCCGAAAGTCAATCCGCCGGATCTTCCCGACGTCAACCCGCCCGCCGTCCAGCCGCCCGCGAGCAATCCGGCGCCGGCTTCTTCGGGTCAGTAAGGAGCTTCCGTCATGGTCGATAGAACCGACAATGCAACGCCCTGGATGGCGTTTCTCATTGGCATCATCGTCGTCGCGCTGATCGTGGTGGGCTATTTCGCGCTCAACGGCGCGCCGCAGCAGACCGCTCAGCTGGAGCCGCAACAACAGCCCAGCGTCATCAACGTGCAACCGCCGACGGTGAACGTCGCGCCGCCCGCTTCAACCACTAACAATTACAATTCGGCGCCGGCCAATCCGCCGCTGGACGGCAGCGCCTCCACGCCATCCGACAACACGGCCCCGGCCGATAACAACGCGCCGGCGAACACGACGCCGTAACGCGCAAAACCAAGACAACAAAAAACGCGCTCCCTTTGCGGGGAGCGCGTTTGCTTGTCTGAGTGAGCGCGAAGCTTAGCGCAGTTCGAAGATCACGCTGACATTCGCCGTCGTTTGCAGCTCGCCCGGCGCGGTCGGCGTCGGCGGCGCCGCGGCCACGTCGGCCCGCATCGCCATCACTGGCAGCGGCATCGGCGGCGTGTAGCCGCCGCCTTCGGTCACCGAGATGACGCGCGCCACCTGCATGCCAAGCGCGTGCGCGTAAAGATCGGCGCGATGACGCGCTTGCGTGATCGCATCGGTGCGCGCGCGATCGAGCTGCGCGTCGACATCCTGGAAGGTGAAGTTCACGCCGTTGACGGTGTTGCCGCCGGCGCCCACGGCCGCATCCATGATGCGCCCGAGCTTCGACACGTCGCGCACCTTCACCGTCACCTGATTGTTGGCCTGGTAGCCGGTCAAGCGCGGCGGCTGGTTGTCGCCATATTGGTATTGCGGATTGACCGAGAGGTTCGAGGTCTGCACGTCGCGCTCGGCCACGCCCGCGCGGCGCACCGCCGCCATCAGCGCGTTCATGCGCGTGGCGTTCTCACTCACCGCCGCCTGCGCGGTCGCGCCATCGGTCATCACCCCAAGCGAAATCACCGCCATGTCCGGCGTTGCTGTCGTCTTGCCCTCGGCGCTGACCGACAGAAGCGTCCCTTGGATTGGCGGCGGACCGCCCATCGGCGGCATGGGCGACTGCGCCGCCGCGATCGAAGGAATCGCCGCCGCCAGAACCAGAGCCGTCGCAACGGCTTTCAAAACACGCATGGAACCCACTCCACTTCTCCTGTCCCACTGGCGCCCCTCATGCCGATCCCTGCGGACCGAATTACGGCGCTTCCAGGTTTTGTCGATCACGATCGCGCGAACTTCAGGTGAGGCTGGGCGTTGTTCCTGCCGAAAGGAGCGCCTCATGCGCACGTCATTGTTTCTGTTGGCCTTAGCTGGAACGGGGGCTCTCATATCCTACGCCATGACGCGCGCCGGCGGGACGGGACGCTCGGCCGGGCCGGTCAAGCCGCCGCCGAAGGTCCGCGACGCCGGCCCGGAAGCCATGCGCAATCCCCCGCGGCGCTGGGACCCGATCGACCAGCAGGCCGACGAGTCCTTTCCCGCCAGCGATCCCCCGGCGAATTACTAGGCTTGGCCTTGGCGCCGCGCCGCGATGCGCCGAAATAGCCGTGCATGAGCAAACCGCCGACTCCGCCACCGGTCCGCGATGCGGGCCCGGAAAATATGGAGCATCCGCCGAAGGATTGGTCCGAGGTCGACGAGGCGTCGGACGAATCCTTCCCGGCGAGCGACCCGCCGGCGGTCGATCCGCATCACGATTCCAAGCAAAAACCGTAGCTTAGCTTCCGCTTCGCCCCCCTTTGGCCCCAGGTGCGGGAAGAAATCGGCGCCCTGGCCCGTTAAGTCGGACGATCCCTCGCTGCGGGATGCGGGAACGTTTTCATGAATGGTTTGCTGAAGCGGCCAGAAATCTTGGCCTACGCCATCATCGCCGTGAACTGGGGCATCGGCCTCGCCGCCTGTGTGGGCCTGCACTCCTGAGGTCGCCGCACTCGACGGGACCCTGCGAATCAGTCACGGAACGAATCCGAGTATAATACGCGCGTCCCCCGATGCGCTTTTCCGACGACTTCCTGCGCCAGTTGCGCGACCGCGTTTCGATCGCGGATTATGCGGGCCGCAAGCTCGCCTGGGACAAGCGCAAGACGCGCCCCGCAGCCGGCGATTTCTGGGCCTGCTGCCCTTTCCACCAGGAAAAGAGTTCCTCATTCCACGTGCTCGACAGCAAGGGCATCTACAAATGCTTCGGCTGCGGCGAGAAGGGCGACGTCTTCACGCTGGCGATGAAGCTTGAAGGGCTCTCGTTTCCGGAAGCGGTCGCGCAAATGGCCGAGCGCGCCGGCATGGCTCTGCCCAACGATGGCAACGAAGACCGCGGAGACACGGAGCGCCGCAAGCGCCTTTACGCAGCCTGCGCACGCGCCGCCGCGCTCTACGCGGAAGCGCTCAAAAGCCCGCAGGGCAAGGAGGCGCGCGCCTACCTGCAAGGGCGCGGGCTCGACGCCGAGATCTGGAAGCGCTTTGGCATCGGCTACGCGCCGGGCGGCTGGACATGGGCGATCGACAAGCTGCGCGCCGAAGGCTTCAGCTTCGAGGAGATCATCGATGCGGGGCTGGCGCGCGACAGCGAAACCGGCTCGCGTCCCATCGACACCTTCCGCGAACGCGTCACGTTCGAAATCACCGATCTCGGCGGCAAAGTGATCGGTTTCGGCGGACGCACGCTGAAAAAGGACGAGAAGGCCAAATACATCAACTCGCCGGAGACCGCGCTTTATCACAAAGGCCGCGTGCTCTACCGCCTGAAGCAGGCGCGCGAGCTGCTGGCGAAAACCAAAGCCAGCGGCCTCGTCGTCAGCGAAGGCTATCTCGACGTGATCGCCTTCGAGCGCGCGGGCGTCGCCGCAATCGCGCCCTGCGGCACCGCGCTCACCGAAGACCAGCTCCAGCTCATCTGGCGCGCCGGCCCTGAGCCCATCCTCTGCTTCGACGGCGACACCGCCGGCAAGCGCGCCGCCGATCGCGCGCTCGATCTGGCGCTGCCGCATCTCGCGCCGACGCGCACCGTGAAGATCGCGCTTCTGCCCGAAGGCGAGGATCCCGACGACGTCTATCGCCGCGCCGGCGCCGAAGCGCTTGCGCCTCTGCTCGCGGCGGCGCGTCCCGCTTCGGAAGCGCTGTTTGCGCGCGAGCAGGCGCGCCGTCCGCTGTCGACGCCGGAGGCGCGCGCCGCGCTCAAGACCAATCTGCGCGAGGCCGCCAACAGGATCGCCGACCCGGAAACGCGCCGGCTCTATCTCTCCGAACTCTTGAGCCGCGCCGACGCGCTGACTCGCCCGCCGCCGCGTCCGCAAAACCAGGGCGGCGGCGGTCCGCGACGCGGCCCGTTCGTTCCCGAGGGCGCGACGGCCGAGCTGAAAAGCAAGGTGGGCGCCCGTGGCCTCACCCAGACCGACGCCGAGCGCTTCCTCCGCGCCGCCATCGACTACCCCGCTCTCTTGGCCCGCTTCGGCGACCTGATGGACCGCCTGGAGCTGCCCGACCGGGACCTCGTCGCCATCCGGACCGCTATTCATACGCTCCAAGACAGCGAAGACGGCTCCAAAACCATTGACCGCGAAGGGCTGAGCCTCCATTTGACCCGATCAGGCGAAGAGCGCGCGGCGGCGCGGGTGACGTCCTGGCCCAAACCCAAGACAGCCGCGGAGGCGGCAGGGGTGGAGCAGGAGTGGGCGGCCTACGTGACGCGCGAAGTGGTGCTGCCGGCGATCAGGGAGGAGCTGGCCGAATTGCGTCCGCTCGCGGATGAGGGGGATGAAGCCGCGTTCGCGCGCTTCCAAGCTCTGTCGCGCGAGGCGCGTGAGATCGAAGCCCGCGCCCACGAAGCCAAACAGACCGACGCACCCAGCGATCTGGTCGCCTAACATTTGAGATTTATGTTCTCTCGGAGAGCCGAATTCTGATGAGCAAGACCGAAGAAGCAGCCCCGGAAAAGGAAGAGGCCGGTGCCGACGGCCCGATCCTCGACCTCTCCGACGCCGCCGTGAAGAAGATGATCAAGCTCGCCAAGTCGCGCGGCTTTGTCACCCACGACGAACTCAACAAGGTCCTGCCCAGCGAGGAATTCACCTCCGAGCAGATCGAAGACGTGATGTCTCAGCTCAACGAGATGGGCATCAATGTCGTCGACAGCGAAGAAGAAGGCGAAGCGCAGGAAGACGACAGCAAGGCCGTCGCCACGCGCGATGAAGCCAAGCCGCCCGTCACCAATACGCGCGAAGACGCCGACCGCACCGACGATCCGGTGCGCATGTATCTGCGCGAAATGGGTAGCGTCGAACTGCTGAGCCGCGAGGGCGAAATCGCCATCGCCAAGCGCATCGAAGCCGGCCGCGACGCGATGATCCGCGGGCTTTGCGAAAGCCCGCTCACGTTCGAAGCGATCATGGTGTGGCGCCAGGAATTGCGCGACCAGAAGATCCTCCTCCGGGACATCATCGATCTCGAAGGCACGTATTCCGCTGAAATGGGCATCGTCCCCGTCTCGGCGCCGCTGCCGGGCGAAGAGCCGACGCCAGGGCAAAACGGCCAGCCGCCGCTGCCGAAGGTCAAGGGCGAGGACGACGAAGAGAAGGATCCCGCCGAAGCCGCCGCTGAAGCCGACAGCGACAGCGAATTCGACGACGAAGCCGCCATCTCCATGTCGGCGATGGAAGCCGAGTTGCGCGAAGGCGTGATGTCCACCCTGGACGCCATCGCCGAAGCCTTCGGCCAATTCCGCAAGCTGCAGGAAAAGCGCATCGACCTGCGGCTCAAGGGCAAGTCGCTGCCGGCCGCGCAAGCGGAAACCTACGAAGCCGCGCAGAACACCATCATCGATGAGCTGAAGAAACTGAAGCTCAACAATGCGCGGATCGAGAGCCTGGTCGAACAGCTCTACGCCATCAACCGGAAGCTCATTCAGCTTGAAGGCAAGCTGATGCGTCTCGCCGAAGCCAATGGCGTGCCGCGCATGCAATTCATCGAAGCCTATCAAGGCAGCGAGCTCGATCCGAAATGGACCGACAAGGTCGCCGCCAAGTCGAAGGCGTGGGGCAAGTTCGTCGCCGCCGAAGCCGACGACATCGCCGACATCCGCTCCGAGATCGCCGTCGTGGCGCAGGAGACCGGCGTGCCGATCGACGAATATCGCCGCATCGTCCACGCAGTGCAGAAGGGCGAGCGCGAAGCGCGTCAAGCCAAGAAGGAAATGGTCGAAGCGAACCTCCGCCTCGTCATCTCCATCGCCAAGAAATACACCAATCGCGGCCTGCAATTCCTCGACCTGATCCAGGAAGGCAATATCGGCCTGATGAAAGCGGTCGATAAGTTCGAGTATCGCCGCGGCTACAAGTTCTCGACCTACGCGACGTGGTGGATCAGGCAGGCGATCACGCGCTCGATCGCCGACCAGGCGCGCACCATCCGCATCCCCGTGCACATGATCGAGACCATCAACAAGCTGGTGCGCACCAGCCGTCAGATGCTGCACGAAATCGGCCGCGAACCGACGCCGGAAGAGCTCGCCGAAAAGCTCGGCCTGCCGCTCGAAAAAGTGCGCAAGGTGATGAAGATCGCCAAGGAGCCGATCTCCCTGGAAACGCCCATCGGCGATGAAGAAGATTCACACTTGGGCGACTTCATCGAAGACAAGAGCGCGATCCTGCCGGTGGACGCCGCGATCCAATCCAACCTGCGCGAAACCACCACGCGCGTGCTCGCCTCGCTCACCCCGCGCGAAGAACGCGTGCTGCGCATGCGCTTCGGCATCGGCATGAACACCGACCACACGCTGGAAGAAGTCGGACAGCAATTCAGCGTGACGCGGGAGCGTATTCGTCAGATCGAAGCGAAAGCGCTGCGCAAGCTGAAGCACCCGAGCCGGTCGAGAAAATTGAGAAGTTTTCTCGACAACTAGCCTTCAGCCCCGGAAACGCCGCAGGCGTTATCCGGGGTGCGGAGCTTTTTGGATAATTAGGGCGGCGTGCTTACCTGAGCACCCTTCGCGCGGCCAGCGCTGGGAGCGCGCGTTCAGAACAATAGAGGCTCACAAGCCCAAGCGACTGCGCGCGCTCGAAAATGGAATTGACACCAGGGGGAAAGGACCCGGCGACAAAGAACCGGCCGGTGACCTCTTGGACCTTGAGAAAATCGCGTGTCAGGAGATCCGCTCCCAGATGCTCGCAGGCGACCCCGAATTCGTGCACCGTAAGCAAATAGAACTGGCTTTCCGATGCCCACGCCACGGAACCGAGTTCGGCAGCGCGTCGATATAGCTCGATCCGCTCATCGTCTCGGTCCCAAGGACCCCGGAGTGTAAAATTGACGTCCAAGAGCAGCATGGCGTCCCCCTGCATTCAATAGATAGTAGCTTAGACTCTTTTTGTTCTCATGTCTACCACCAGATATGGGATGACGACGCGAGGCGAACGCTCTGATATCATTGGATTATGCCCGCCGACACGCTCACCGTCTCCCTTCCCGCCCCTCTTGCTGACGAGGTCCGCGCCGCCGCAGCGGCGCGAGGTCTGTCGCCGGAGGAATTTGTCCGCCTCCAAGTCGCATACGGCGTTGGCCTCGACGATGAAGACCACGCCTTCGCCGACGACATCGCAGAGGATGAGGCGTCGGCCGAACATTACGATCGCACCGGCATCGGCGTCCCGGGCGACAAGGTGATCGCCTGGCTGAGATCGCTTTCGACCGCCAATCCGCTTCCCAGGCCCGCTCCGCGAAAACTCAAATAGCGTATGCGCACGCTCCGGCTGAGCGCACGGGCGGACGCCGACGTGGCGCGGTTGATGCAATTCCAAGCACGCCGATCGGAGCGCGTGCGCGCTGCGGCTCAGGCCCGTCTCGCTGATGGGCTCCAGCTCATCGGCGAGCATCCTTTGATCGGGTTTCCCGTTGGCGGCGCCATTCGCCAACTCGTCCTCCGTTTCGGCGGCGGCGCCTACGTGCTCCGCTATCGCCTGACCGACACCGAGATCGTGGTGACGCGCATCTGGCACTCTCTCGAACGGCGTCCGAAGCCGCGCTAAGTTTCCTCTCCCGCTGACCTCTCAGTCACTCACTCCTCGCACGCCCCCAACCACATCTCCCGAAACTCCTCCGCGGTTTGCGGTTTCGCGCTGCGCATCGCGTCTTCCATCAATTCATTCAGCGCCGGGCTGTAGTTCCGCGCCGTCAGCCGCCACGCCGCGCGCAAGCCGCCTGAGCGCCCCACGAGCGCACGCACGCCGGCGGCGAAAGCCAGATACGCTTCCTCCGAAAGCTGCCCCGACTGGTGCTGCAACACAGAATCCTCCGCGCTCAGCAACGCGCCGCGGCACATCAGCATGAAGCGGTCGATCTCCTCGCTCGTCAGCTCTTTCGGCGTGCGCGCGCCCTTGTAATAGAGCGCCGCGAAATCCGCTTGCGCCAGCGTGAAGGCCGCATCGTGCGCGCGCGTCGCGCGTCCCTGCTGCATCATCGCGCGCTGGCTCTTCTCCGCCTGGCGCACCTGCAAGCCCAGATAGATCACCGAAACCGGCACGCCGATGGCGCTGACGATGCCCGCCAGCGCGCCCCAATCCGAAAGCATCATCGAGAACCCCCGCGAAACCCGTTGCACTGGCGTGACGCCAATCCAACACCATCCGCCCTAAATCGCCTTGCCGCTCAACGCCATCGGCAAAATCGATCCGACCCACCCCAGGACGCCTGGCGATCCAAGATCACCAGCGATAATTGAAGCTCACGCTGACGCGCGCTTTCTTCGCGGCGTTCGGCGTCACTTCGTGGCGCACGAAGCTCTCCCACATCAGCACGTCGCCGACTTTCGGCGCGACATAGATGAAACTCCGCTCCGCTTCCGGCGCGTCTTCCGTGCGCGGCGGCGCGGCCATCATCAGCGGCAGGCGCGGATCTTCCAGCTTCAGAGCCGAAGCGCCGGGCGGAACGTCAACATAATACGTGCCGGAGACAACGCTGTGCGGATGGATGTGGCCCGTATGCACGCCCGCCGGCTCAAGCACATTGATCCAGAGCGAATCCAAACTCAGCCGGCGCCCGCCGAGTTCGAGATGCAGCGCCTGCGCGAAAGCGCGCGCGTGTTTGTCGAGCGCGGTTCTCAGTGCGGCGAACGCCGGATCACGCTTCGGCAGATCGTTGAGCGAGGCATAGGAGGTGTAGCCGCGATAGCCCTTCTCGCGGCTCCATGTCTTGCCCGCCTCGTCCTCCGCGGCGATCGCCCGGCAGGCGCGCGCAAGCTCGGCGTTCAACGCCGCATCGTCCAGCGACGCGCGATAAAGTTGGGTGACGAACAGCGTCTTGATCTCGGCCATGGCGCCGCGTCTAAGCGCGCGGACGGCCAGGGCAAGACTTTTCTCGCGGCGCGCTCAGGTGCGGGGCGGCGCGGGCGCCTCGGCCATGACGTTAGCTGGCGTCGGCGCGGGTTGAGCCGTCGGCGCCGGCGCGCCGGGCTTCGGCGCATCCAGATAATAGAGAAACGCGGGCACATAGTCGGCGTCCGGCCCGGTCGCCCATTGCGGATCATAATGCGCATTGAGCGCCACCATGTTCGGATTGGGGCCGCTGGCCGATCCGGCCGAGCCCATCGGCCCCTCGGACCGCGCGCCCGGACCGCACGCGGCCAGCGCCAACAAGGCAAGGCAAACAAGTGAAGTGCGCAGCATCGCGGACCTCCTTACAAGGTCGCTCCCCGCCTCGTGGAAAGGACGCGCCGCCGCGGCCTTGGGTTCCACCGCGGAACGGGTATGTATTGACGCATGCCGCGCGCGCTGATCATCGCCGGGATCGTGCTCATCCTCGTGGGGCTGGCCTGGCCTTATCTCTCCCGCTTGGGCCTCGGACGCCTGCCGGGCGATATCGTCATCCGCCGTGAAGGCTTCTCTTTCTATTTTCCAATCGTCACCTGCATCATCGTCAGCATCGTCGGCTCGCTCATTCTCTGGCTCATGCGACGCTGACAATCAAAGGAGCGCCATGCGCGTCTTTCGCTTCGAACGTAAGGGCGCCCCGCTCGCCTCGCCGACGGTGTTCGCCACGCGTCTCGCCAACAATGTTCTGATCGCCACGGGCATCATCGTGATCGCACTCGCCCTCGGCATGGCGGGCTATCGCCTTACCGAAGGCATGAGTTGGCTTGATGCGTTTCTCAACGCCGCGATGCTGCTTGGCGGCATGGGGCCGGTGGACACCTTGCACACCGATGGCGGCAAGCTGTTCGCCGGCCTCTACGCGCTTTTCTGCGGATTGCTGGTGATCATCACGTCAGGCGTGGTGCTCGCGCCCATCCTGCACCGCATCCTGCACGCGGCGCACGCCGAGGCGGAAGATTAGCGCGCCGCTTCCGTCGCCGCCAACGGCGGCTCGATCGAGGCGACCTGCGCGCCGTCATCGCCCAGGCTCACTTGGCAGCGCACATGGGTGAGCGCTCCGGCGGACCACAGCGCGAGATCGACGCGGATGTTGCGTCCATGCGCGCGAATATTGTCGAAGCGAATCGCTTGCGGATCGACCTGTGCGCGCTCAGCCACTTCGGCGCGGCAGACGCGGATCGCCTCGGAGCGGTCGTGAACGGCGTCGGCCCAAGCCGGCGCGGCGAAGCTCAAACCCAGCGTAGCCAGCGCGGCGACAGCGAAAACACGCATGCGAAAATCCCCTTTGGCTGCGGCCGAACTATGATGACCGGTCTATATGCATTTACAACTGGACCGATCGTCATACAAGCTTTATCTTTTCGTCATGGCCAAAGCTTCGAGCGCACGCGACGATCTCCTGACCGCCGCGACCGAATTGTTTCGCGCGCGGGGCTATGAGGGCGTTGGCGTGGCCGAATTGCTGGAAGCGTCCGGCTCGCCGCGCGGCTCGCTCTATTTCCATTTTCCGGGCGGCAAAGAGCAGATCGGCGTCGAAGTTGTGGAGCGCGCGGGCGCAGCGGTCGCGGGGCAATTCCGCACGCTCGCCGATCGCGACATCACTCTGGACCAATTCATCGAGCACGTATTCCGCCACACCGCGAAAATGGTGAAGGAGCGCGGCTTCGACGCATCCTGCCCGATCGCCGCGATCGCCGCGGAGACGGCGGGACAGGCGACGGCGCTGCGCATCGCCGTGAACAAGCAATTCGACGCCTGGCAAGCCGAGGTCGCGCGCGCCGCGCAGCTTCGCGGCATGAGCGAGAAAAACGCCGCCGATTTTGCATCGGCGCTGATCACGGCGATGGAGGGTGCGTTCCTCGTCTCCAAGGCGCAGCGCAGCATCGCCGCGCACCAGAACGCCGCCAAGGCAATGAAGGCGTTGGGCGCGGCGCTCAAGCCCAACTAGGCGCGCTCGATCAGCGCCGCGAAGCAACCGCGCTTGGCGTAGTGCGCGTGGATGTAAGCCACTTCCTCGTTGGCGAAGACGCGATCGATCAGGTCGGCGCTCTCCGCGCCATCCGTCAAATCCGCTTCGATCATCATGTGGTTGCGATCGAACCCGCGCAGCGACAGCGTACGCGGCAAAAAGGCCGGCGGGATCTCATCGATGGCGTCGAACGCGCGCGCGGCCGCGCTGATGAAAATCGGCCCCTGCTGGCGATACGGCGTTGCCGCATCCTGATGCGCATAGTTGAGGAGGATGACGTCATCGCCCACGTCGACGTCTGCAAGGCTGATGCGGCAGGGCGCGCCGGGCTTGTCTTCAACGCGCATGCGTTGGGCGCCGCTCTCGCGGAGTTCGGCGTCGGATTTGGCGAACAGCGGCGTGAACGGGCTCGGATCGAGGCCGCGAATACGGAAACTCATGGATGATCTCCTTCGGCTTCCCATATGCGTGTTGGCGGCTTTCCCGGCTCGCCGTTTTCGGACCACGTGCTAAAGGTTTCGCATGCGCCTCAACCAAGTCACCGTTCCGGCGAAAGACATCCCCGCCTCGATCGCCTTTTACAGGACGCTCGGGCTCCGATTGATCGTCGAGGACGCGCACTATGCGCGCTTCGAATTGCCGGAGGGCGAGGCGACATTTTCGCTGCACCTCACGGACGGCCATGTCCCACGCAGCGACGCGCCGGTGGTCTATTTCGAATGCGCGCGGCTCGATGAAGACGTCGCGCGCCTCAAGGCGTCCGGGCTTCGCTTTGAAGCCGACCCCGAAGACAAGAGCTGGCTCTGGCGCGAAGCTTATCTGCGCGATCCGGCCGGCAATCTTCTGTGTCTCTATTTCGCCGGCGAAAACCGGCGCTATCCGCCGTGGCGGATCGGCTAGTACCAGTGATGCCACCAGCCGAAGCTGGCGAGGCCGCCGAAGAAAAGCGCAATCACTGAAAGCACGAGGATCACGAAGCCGAACATCACCGCCGCGCCGATCCAGGCGATGCGCGCCAGCACCAAAGCGGTCTCCTCGCGCTCCACTTTGGCGCGGCCCGCGGCGATCACGCCAAGAACGAACGCGCAGATGGTTGGCAGCACCAGGGGAATGATGAAGCCAAGCGCGAGGCAGGCCACGGCGATGATGCTCATGGTCATCGTCGTCGATTGCGGCGCCAGCGGCGGCACAGTCCCGCCGCCGCCAGGAACGGCGAAGACGCCGCGCGCCTCGCCTTCCGTTTCGACGAAGTCGACGATCTGCCCGGGCGTCGGCGTACCGGCCGAACGCCATTCCGACAACGGGAACTCCAATCGGCGATCATCAGTGCCGAGCAGAACGCCACGCCCGTCATGGACGCCGAGGATGGTGCCGCGCATCGGTTTTCCTTCCACCGCAATCGAGGTAGAGCCAGCTTAGCAGAGGCGAGCCATGGATACGACACGGCGCGATGTTGCGGGCGGCATGGCCGGCATAACGCTGGCGAACGGGCGCGTGCTTTCGGCCGCCGACCTCGACCGCGCCATGGCGCCGGAGGGTGCGCCGCGCGAGATCATTCCGATTTGGCCTGGACGACCGCCCGGCTTGGCGCACGGCCTCCACGAAGCGGTGCTTGAACGCTCGACGCCGCCGGCTTTGCGCGATCGCGCCGTCGTGCATGTCACGCGACCGGTGATGATTGTGTTTCGTCCGGAGCGCCCGAATGGCGCGGGCGTGCTGATCACGCCGGGCGGCGCTTACGTGCGCGTTGTGCTCGACAAGGAGGGCTTCGAAACTGCCGAGCGCTTGAACGCCGCGGGCGTCACCGCCTTCGTGATGCCCTATCGCCTGCCCGGCGATGGACACGCAGCCGGCCCGAACGCGCCGCTGCAGGACGTGCAGCGCGCCATGCGCGTCATGCGCGCGCGCGCCTCGGAGTTCAATGTCGACCCCGCGCGCGTCGGAATCATGGGCTTTTCCGCAGGCGGGCACGTCGCCGGTTCGCTCACGTTCCGTTTCGACGCGAGCGTGTACTCACGCATCGACGCCGCCGATGATCAACCGGCGCGGCCAGCCTTCTCGATGCTGATCTATCCCGTGGCGAGCATGGGCGCGTTTGCGCATGCGGGCTCGCGCGAGGAATTGCTGGGTCGCGCGCCCTCAGCGGAGCAAATCCGCGCCTACTCGCTGGAGAGCATGGTGCGTCCGGATGCGCCGCCCTGCTTCTTCGCGCTGGCCGAGGATGACGACACCGTGCCGCCGGAGAACGCCTTCCTCGTGCATCAGGCGCTGCGCGCACAGCACGTTCCCTCGGAACTGCACGCCTTCGAGAAGGGCGGCCACGGTTTCGGCATCCGCTTCACCGTCGGCAAACCCACAGCGCTCTGGCCCGATCTCGTGCTCAATTGGATGCGCGCGCACGGCGCGTTTTGACTATTCCGCAAATACCCGGTTCGGCGCACGGATCGCGTCCGGCGATTGATTGAGCGCCATGAGCTCCGCGATCAACGAGAGCACGGATGAAGATCGATCGCCGTGCTCAGCGTCGTCGCGACAGGCGCCTGTCGCGGCTGCTTCCGCGCAGGAGCGGCCGATCGCTGGTCCCGCGGCAAGCCGCTCGCCGCCATAGACGATCTGCGCCGCATAATGTGCGCCATGCGTGTCGCCGCGCACGACGCGAAACAGCGGCACACCCGCGCCGCCGCCACGCAAACCGGCTGCGCGCACCGTCACCTGCGCTTCGATGACGCCGGCATGCTCGTCCATCGACCCGGCGCGCAGCAATTCGCCGACATAGTAGATCATGTCGTCGAGCGAGCGCAGATGCAGCACGAACCGCGTCGAGCCTTCGACGAACACGGGATCGCATGTCGCCCCTTGCGGCGGCGGCGCGGCGCGCACGGGAGACGTTGGATGAAACGCCTCGACCAAACCACAGACTGGCGCGCCGGCGCCCGTTTGCTCCGCGCTCCCGTTGGCATCCGCCAGAAAGGCGCGCACTTCGCGCACGAAGGCGCAGCCGCCGGTGTCGACGCTCGGCGGGCAATCGCCGAAAATCTCGTTCGCTTCGTTGACGTAGGCATGACGCGCACCCGCTGCGTCGATCGTATCGATGCGCTCGACCATCAAGAGCAGAAGCAGATCGCGCGGCCAGCCGCTTTCCCAATAATGCTCGAATACGAAAGGCTGCGTCGACTCGAACGCCGTGCGCGTCAGCGTTCCCGCATCGAAGGGCTGCACGGCGTAAGCAGGGCGGCTCTGCGTGTCGCGCGAGACGCCGACATTGCCGACGCCCCATGGCGAGCTGCTCGCGCCCAGCGGCACGCTGCCAATGCCCGCGCCTTCGTGGATCGCGACCGAAGGACTGTCGGCGATGCCCGTCATCGACAGGTAATAGCGCGGCAGCCGATCGCGTCCGCGCAGCATATTGAGCAGGATCTGCCCCGACACCGCCTGGCCATAGGCTTCGTTGAACGCCGCCGCGTCATCGGAAATCTGGTGCGACAGCGCGGTCCGCCGGTCCGCGGCGGACGGAACGACTGCGCAGCCCACGGTCAGCAGCACCGCTGCGAGCGAAATCAGCATCCTCATACGCGGGAACTTTGCGCGGAGAGTCTCAACCGCTCAAGCCGACACACCTATGCGAAGACGCATCTTGCGCGACCGGCGCGCATGCGCTTCCTGGCTCCCATGCAAGAGCTGATCGAAGGCTATCGACGCTA
>DASZSK010000197.1:0-12686 GCA_035548735.1 Caulobacterales bacterium
CGAAGCGAGCATCACGCTGGTCGATTCCAGCACGTAAACCATGCCGAAGAAGCCCATTGGATTGACGCGATTGATGTAGTCGTAGGCGTACGCCACCATCAGCTCGGTCGCCATGCGCGGTTGAGCCGTGCGGGCGGCCTCCGCATCCGCGCCGCACGCCCGGATATCGTCGAGAATCCACAATTCGTGGCCCGTCTCCTCGGCGATGTATTCGTCCAGCGCCTGGCGAAACGCCTCGTGCGAGTCATCCAGCCGCGCCTTGGCGGCGGCCATCAACGAAGCCGTATGCTTCACATGATGATAGGCTTCGGTGAGATAGGCGACGTAGGTGTCCTTGCTGATCTTGCCGGCCAAGCCGTCGATCAGTTGCGGCACGCTCAGCAATTGCTGCGCCTCCGGCGCCGTCGCTCGTCGAAGTTCTGCGTAAAAGCTCATGGGCTACCCGTTCACAAAATCCGCATGCGCGGCGAGAATGGCTTGGCGGCGCGGTCGTCCGTTGCCGGTGAGTTCGCCGGCCTCGACGGTGAACGGCGCGGCAAGTTCGAAAGCGCCGATGCGCGCATATGCCGGCAAACGGGCGTTCGCGCGCTCGATGCTCGCGGCGACAACAGACCGTTCGACGCTCGGATAGACGGGCGTCACCAGCGCCCGCAATTCAGCGCGCCCTTCGCCGAACACCAGCGCCTGGCGGATCGTCGGTTCAGCGAGAAGCTCGCTTTCCACCCATTCCGGCGACACGTTGCGTCCAAACGACGTGATGATGACGTTGCTCTTGCGTCCGGTGACGAAGAGGAATCCGTCGTCGTCGATGTGGCCGATATCCCCGGTCGGCGTGACGCCGAAATGCGGAGAGCGACGCGCGTAGCCGAGGAATGCGTCGCCGCCAACGACGATCTCGCCATCCTTTTGAATGGAAAGATCCACGTGCGCCAATGGACGCCCGACGGAGCCGAGGCGATCGCCGCTTGGCGCATTTACGGCCACGACGGAGGCGCATTCGGTGAGGCCATAGCCTTCAAACACCGGCAAGCCGATCGAGCGCGCGGCTTTGATCAGATCGGGCGCGACCTTGGCGCCGCCCACGGCTGCGAGATTGAGCCGAGGCAGGCTCATCTTGCCGAAGGCGCATGCCGCCATGACGCCGCGCAACAATTCAGGCACCAGAATGAGACTGGTGGCGCCGGCGCGCGTCAGCGCCGCGCCCATGCGTTCGAAGTCGGGCTTGAACGGATTGGCGCAGCCGAGTTCATCGGCCGGCTCAACATGATAGCAGCCCCCGGCGAGCAAGACGGAATACAGTCCGGCGACGTTCTCCAGCAGCACCCCCAAGGGCAGAAGCGGCGCGTGCGTCCCGGCGAAGTGAACGCCAAACCGCTCGACGATCGAGAATGCGACGTACTCCATCTGCGCCTGCGACAAGCAAACGCCCTTGGGAGCGCCCGTCGATCCGGATGTGTAGGTCACTTTGGCGGCGCCCGGCTGAAGCCGACCCGCTCCGCCATCGAGGCGGCGCAGGAACACTTGCTCGCCGGCAATTTGCATCGGCGCCCCCGACGGCGTCGCGCTGACGAGCCAATCGGCGCCCGCGTCGGCGAGGGCGGCGTCGGTCTGCGACGGCGTGAAGAAAGTCGGCAGCGGCAGGGATGCGCGCCGCAACTGCATCAGCGCGAGATCGAGCACGACCCAGGCCGGACCGTTGCCCAGTCCGACGGCGACGCAGCCCGCGCCATCGCGTATCGCACCGCTCAAAGCGAACGCGGTCGCGTCCACTTCACGCGCCAAATCCGCGTAGGACATCCGCATCGCGCCGCTGGCGAGCGCGACGGCGTTTGGCCGCGCATAGGCGTGCTGAGCGATGGCGCAGAGGACGCGGCTCATCGCTGCGCGCCTGGTTGCGCGCGCAGACCCGCTGCAACGCGGCCCCAAACGACCATCGGATCGTGCTCGTAATATCCGCCCCAATTGCGCCCGCGATCTGCGAGTTTCGAACAATCCGCTTTGACGATCTCGGTGGCGCCAAAGCCGAAGGCCTTGAAGGCGCGCCGCAGGCGGCTTGTCGCCGTCGCCACAGCGAAGGCCGCGCCCTCCTCGTGCAAATGCGCGGCGAGCGAAGCAAAGAGTGGCGCGGCGCCAATCCCGATCGAGGCCAGACTGCCGATCTCTGCGACTTGACGCCGCGCGATCGGCGATCCGGCCGCGCGCGAGAGGACGCCTTCGATGGGCTCATCCAGATATTGCTCGAGAAAGAGCGGTCCATCGATCGCGCGCCGGCATCCAGCGGCGGAGACGACGCGGCCCATCTCGTCCAACATCGCAACCAGTGTCGGGAAATGACTGTCGAGTGCGGCGTCGAAGGTTTCGGCGTAAACCCTTTCGATCAGGCTTTCCGCTTCGTCGCGCAGCGGATGGCCTCGTCCAATGATCACAGTCTTCCCGATGAGCCGGGCGCGCGGCGTATTTTCATTCGCAACCGCGCAAAGCGCCATGAGCGTGCCTCCGACGCACGCCTGAAGCAGCGCGTCCCGTGCTTCAGGGACGGCGCCGCGCGTGAACCGCCTCAGGCGGCTTCTGCAGTTTTTTGCGCCAACCGCTTGTCACAGAAGGGCCTCATTGCTTGAACCTTCTTCCGGTTCGAATCCTCGTGGGCGAGCGGCGCTTGGCGGACACCGAAAAAGACAGCGCCTTGACTTCGACCTACTTGTCGAAGCGGGAAAGCCTTGTCCGCTTCTTCACGCTGCGCACGGCCTCCGCTGCGGAAGCGGAGGACATTGTCCAGGAGATTTACGTTAAGATCGCCAATCTCGACGGCTCCGCCATCGAGAACGCCAGCGCCTTCCTCTATAAGCTTGGCTCCAACATCTTGCTTGATCGGCTCCGCGCGAAGCGGCGCGCTGAAGCGCGCGACAGCGCCTATTTCGACAGCCAGGCGGGAGAAAGCGGAGGCCTTGAACCATCCACGCCGGCGCCGTCTCCCGAGCAGGCCTGGGCGGCGCGGCGCCGCTTGGCTGATGTTCTTCGCGTCATCGATGCGTTTCCGCCGCAGCGGCGACGCGTGTTTACCATGCACAAGATTGAAGGGCTCTCCTACGGAGAAGTGGCGGAAACGCTGGGTATTTCCAAGAGCGCCGTCGAGAAACACATGATCGCCGCGTTGCGGCAGCTGGCAAGCCTGGCGGATCCATGATCCATCAAGCCAAGAAATCGCCGCATTCAGCTGAGGCGCATTGCGCGCGACGGCGTCTCATCAATGGAAAGCACGCCTCTCAGGCGAACAAAACAACATGAGCAAGGATCGCATCTCCGAAACCGTAGCGGCCGCCGCCGCCCGCTGGCGCGCCAAGCTCGATGGCGACGACGCCAGCGAAGCCGATTGGCTCGCCTACGAACAATGGCTCGCCGAAGATGAGGCCCATCGCGCCGCGGCGAACGCCATCGACGATGCGCTGATCATGGCGGAGAGCTCTCGAAGCGAGAGCAACGCGCCCGCAGCGGGATCGAACGTCACGCCTTTCATCCGGCGATGGGCGGCGCGGCCGGTCGTTTGGGCCGGCGCCGCAACGGCGCTGGCCGCGTCTCTCGTCCTCTTTGTCATGGCGTCGCCGCCGCCTGCGCAGGAGTTCGTTTACAGCGCGCCGACGGACGCAAGCCGCGCCGTTACGCTCCCCGACGGCTCAACCATTCAGCTCAATCGCGGCGCCGCGCTGCACGTCAGCTATGGCCGCGAGCGCCGAGCCGATCTCACGCGCGGCGAAGCGTCCTTCTCGGTGCGACACGATCCGACCCACCCGTTCCAGGTGGCGGCGGGCGACATCCTGGTTCGCGACATCGGCACGGAGTTCAACGTCGCACGGAACGCGGCGAGCATCGTCGTGACGGTGCGATCCGGAGAAGTCGCGTTGATCGCGCCGAACGCGGCCTCAACACTTGTGCATGCGGGACAGCAGGCGCGCGCCGCCGCTGGAACCGTCAGCGTCCGTTCGAGTGAAGCCGACGACGCCTTCGCCTGGCAGTCCGGGCGCCTCGTTTATCACGACGCTCCGCTCGCCGCCGTGATCGAGGATTTCAACCGCTACAGCGCAACGCCAATCGTCCTCGAAACCCCAGCTGCGAATGCCTTGCATTTCTCCGGGGTTCTGGTCATCGACGAACCGCGCGTGATGCTTGCGCGGCTTCAGGGTTTCCTGCCTATTCGCGTCCACGAAGAAGCCAGTCGAATCGTGGTGCGGAGCACTTCCTAGGCGTGACGCGTTGGGCTTGGGCAGCAATCTTGGCGGGGACCGCCGCATTGAGCGCGCCCGCGTCGGCGGCCGCCCAGACGCGCGCGCCGTTTCATATCGCGCCGCAGCCGCTTGAACCCGCGCTCATTGCGTTCGCGCAGCAAGCCAATGTCTCGCTCGCCCTGCCGCAGGCAGGCGTCGGAGACGCCCGCACGCAAGGCGTCGATGGATACTATACGACGACGGAAGCGCTGACGCGGCTGCTCGCCGGCGCCGGCTATCGCTTTGAAGTCGCGGGCGACCGCGCTTACCGGATCGTGGCGGCGCCAATTCATGCGGCGGAGCAAACGGCGCCGGAAAACGTCATCATCACCGCGGCGCGCCGGCGCTCCAGCTTACAAGACCTGCCGCGTTCGATCAGCGACCTCGGCGAGGACAGGCTCGATCAACTTCCAGCGCGCGATGTGCACGGGCTGGCCGGCCAGATAAGCGGCGTTCTGTTCACCGACGTCGGCGAAGGACGCGACAAGGTCTACATCCGCGGCGTCTCCGACGGCGCGTTGACCGGGCGTGCTCAATCCACAGTCGGCATTTATCTCGACGGCGTGCGCCTCACCTACGCGGCGCCGGACCCTCAACTGCAGCTGGTCGATGTTGCGCGCGTCGACGTGCTGCGCGGGCCACAGGGCGCGCTTTATGGCGCCGGCTCGATCGGCGGCATCGTCAGCATTGAATCCAATGCGCCAGACGCCTCGGTGTTTTCAGGCGACACGCTGCTCGGCGCCGAGAGCACGCGCACTGGCGGCGTGAGCCATAACGCAGAGCTTGTGGTCAATATTCCTCTGGCGCCCGGTAAGCTCGCTCTGCGCTATGCGGGCTACGATGCGCTGACAGCCGGCTGGCTCGACAATCCCGGCATCGGCCAAACCGACACGAATGAATCGCACCGCGCCGGCAGCCGCCTGACGCTTCAGTGGAACGCCAGCGCGAATTGGCGCGTGCGCGCCTTCGTCACCGACCAGACGATTGACTCCCGGGATTCGCAGTATCTACCGCAGGGGTCCAGCGTGCGCGCCGCACACCTGATGGAGCCGCACGACAACGACTTCCTTCTTGTGGGAAGCTCGGTGCATGGCGAAACGCGCTTTGGCGACATCGATTCGACGACCGCCTGGGTGCGCCACGAAATCAACAACCGCTTCGATGCAACGGGCGACTTCGCCTCGCTCGGCGCGAATCCCGCCGCAGTGCTTTCGATGGATGAGCACAATGCGCTCAACATCATCGTGCATGAAACACGCATCACCTCGCCAGCCGACGCCGTCCTCCCCTGGTACGTCGGCTTTTTCTATTCGGATGGCGACACAGAATCGGAGCGTTTCCTGCACGACGACGCGGGCGGCGCCTATCTCGAGACGCGCGCCGACGCGATCGACGAGATCGCCCTGTTTGGCGAAACCGTTTGGCGCATTGCGCCGCGCGTGACGCTGACGACCGGGGCGCGACTCTTCCAATACGATGTAAAAACCAACGCGGCGCTGAGCGAAGCTTTGCTTTCGCTGTCGAACCAGAGTGCGGGCAAGCTCACCGATCGCGGCCTCGCGACGGACCTGCGCCTGGCCTACCAACCGAGCGCGGGAATGCTCTTCTTCCTGGCGGCGTCGGAAGGATATCGAAGCGGCGGCTTCAACACCGGCGCGCCAATCGGCGTCGGCTTTAACGGCCCTATGCAACCCTTTGCGCGCTTCACGGGCGACGAGTTGTGGACCTATGAGGCGGGGACGCGCCTCACATTATGGAACGGGCGCGTCGCACTGAGCGCTACGGCGTTCGCCAATGACTGGCGAAACGTGCAAACCGACGATCTCATCGTCAACGGCTTGCCGTTCACCGGCAATGTCGGCGACGCGCGTGCTGTCGGATTCGAGTCGGATCTGCGCTATTACGCGACGGATAACCTGACATTACGCGCCCACGTGCTCGTCAACGAACCCGAGATCAACAAGCCCGACCCGACGTTTCCCGCCGCCGTACGCGGTTTGCCGGGCGCGCCAGAATTCACCTTGTCCGGCGCAGCCGCCTATGAGCGCGAGCTGCGGATCGCACGCCTCGACGCGCAGGCGCGGATGGAGCTCGACGTCACGCATGTCGGCGATTCCGCGATCAGCTTCGGCAACGACATCTATCGCGATTCCTACACCGAAGTTGACGCGTCCGTCGGTCTGAGCGCGGGCGATGTCGACCTCATGGTCTATGCGAACAATCTGCTGGATTCCGCCGGTTCGACTTTTTCGCTCGCCAACCCTTATTCCGCCGATGGGCCATTCGTCACGCGCTTGCGCCCCCTGACAATCGGCGTGCAAGTGCGGCGACGTTTTTAGCGCACGACGCCGCATGCGATCCGCGCCCCGCCGCCGCCAAGCGGAGCGGGCGTATCGCTATAATTGTCGCCATTGGCATGGATGACGATGGCGTGTCCGCGCAGCGCGTCGACGGAATGAAGGCGCGGCGCCACGAGCGTCACGTCGGCGGCGCCGTCGGCGCCGACATGCAGCAACGGAAGGTCGCCGAGATGGCCGTCGCCCATGGGGCCGGCGTGATGACCCGTTTGCATCGGATCGAAGTGACCGCCCGCGGCTGCGGCCGCCGTCATTTGCCCCGAGCTGTTCGCCGCGGCCTCGCACGAACCGTTCGCATGCAGATGCATGCCGTGATCTCCCGGCGGCAAACCATGCACCTTCACATGCAGACGCACGCCAGCGCCGCTGTTCGCCAGCGATATTTCTCCAATTCCGGCGCCGACGCCGGCGGCGCTGACATCCCGCATGCTGACAACCGCGGAAGGCGGCGCGGCGACGCCGGCGCAAGCAGTCAGCGCGGTCGCAGCGAACACGCTGGTCAAGGTTCTCCGCATCGTCTCGCTCCCTACCGACCCGCCGATGGCTCGTTTATAACGAGCGGCGCATCACCTGGCGCTCCCGCGCCGCATTGCATGGCGTGCTGTTGATCGTGCAGCGCTTCGCTTCGACCGCGCAAATCCGCGATCTGACGCGCATGGTTGCCGCCTGTCAGGCTTCCGATCGGCAGGAACACGAGCGCGACGCCAACCTGATCGACGCGCCTGGTGCGGCGCTGCGCCGCTTCATATCCGCTCAGCGCGTTTTGAACATCGTTCTGTTGCGAAGCAAGCTGATCGCAACTTAAGCCGGCATAAACGCCGGCGTCGGCGGGCCTTGCGACAATACGGTCCGGCGCTGTGGCGCACGCCGAAACGGCGAGAGCAAGCGCGGTTGCGATCCACACTGATTTCAACGGGAACTCCTTGAGAGCGTCACAGCTCTGACGCCGCCACGAGCGCCCCGCCTCACCTCGCCCTGAGGCGTTCGTCGCTCGGCGGCGTCATGCAGACGGAAAGCGAGGTCTTATGTTTCCTGCGCGCATGCTTGCCTTCGTCGTCGCCCTTCTTGCGACGGCGCCCTGCGCTTTGGCGCAAGATGCCGCCGCGCCGGCGCCCGATTGGTCGACCGCCGTTCAAACCGCCGTGACACAGGACCCCGAACTGACCACGCTCACGCCAACGGACGTCACGGACTATTGCCCGAACTACGCGTCGCTCGATCCGGCCGGACGCGGCGCCTTCTGGTCGGCTCTGCTGCAGCAAGTCGCCATGGCCGAAAGCGGCGGCGACGCGAGCCGCACGCACTGGCTCGCCTTTGACGGCGTCATGCATCGCCCGACATTCCGGCGTGGCCTGTTTCAAATCTCGATCGAGGCCGCTCATAGCGACCGCTACAATTGCGCGGTGTCGAGCGGCCAAGAGCTGACCACGCCGACGGTGAACGCCGCATGTGCGGCGCGCATCCTTGACGCCTCCGTCAACACTGCAAACGCGATCGCCGGGGCTGGGCGCTATTGGCCAAGCCTTGCGCATGCGGACCGCCGCGCCCGCATCGCCGCCGTCATTGCTGCGGCGGCGCCCTGCAGCGGATAAATTCGCACGGGCGCCTGCGGCGCCGAACCGTCGGCGGCGTCTCGATCATGTGCCCGCCCACAATTCTTTCCTCACACGTGTCGCGCTCGCTGGCGAAGCGCCCGGCGCCGCGATCCTCGATCGTGCATGGCGCTGGGCCGCGCATGGCTGGCGTGCTTATGTCGTCATCGCCTGCCTTTCACTCTGCGCCTCGCTGCCCGGTCTCGTCGCCACGCCGCCTTTGGATCGCGACGAAAGCCGCTTTGCGCAATCGACCGCGCAGATGCTGGAGAGCGGCGACTTCGTGCGCATCAGACTGCAGGAGGAGGCGCGCAACAAAAAGCCGATCGGCATTTATTGGATGCAGGCCGCATCCGTCGCCATGTTCTCATCGCCGTCGGCGCGGGCGATTTGGGCTTATCGGTTGCCTTCTCTCCTCGGCGCCCTGGTCGCGGCGCTCGGCGCGTTCTGGGGCGGCGCGGCGCTGATCGGTCGTCGCGCAGCATTGCTCGGCGCCGCGCTGCTGGCGACCAGCGTCCTTCTGTCCACGGAAGGCATGATCGCCAAGACGGATGCGGCCATGACCGGCGCAACCGTCATCGCCATGGCGGCGTTGGCTCGGCTCTCTTGCGGTTCGCGATCGCGCGGGCTTGTCGCGGTATTCTGGGCCGCGCTTGCCGTCGGCGCTTTGATCAAAGGCCCGGTGACGCCGATGGTGGCTGTCCTGTGCCTGGGTTCGCTCGCGCTTTGGGAGCGCCGCGCGGCTTGGATGAAAGTCTTGCTCTGGCCGCCGGCGATCGCTCTGGCCCTTCTCATCCTCGCGCCATGGCTCATCGCCATCGAGACGAAGACGCAGGGCCAATTCCTACGCGACTCCGTGGGCGGCGATCTCGGGCGCAAGATGGTCGCGGCCGACAACGGGCACGCCGCGCCGCCAGGCTATTATCTCTTGCTGTTGCCCTTCCTCGCCTTCCCCATCACGGCGGGCCTGATCGACGCCGCGGAATTGGCTTGGCGCACGGTGCGTGCGCCGCGCACCGACGCACAGACGAGCGGCGTCCGCTTCCTGCTCTGCTGGGCTGCGCCGACATGGCTGGTGTTTGAACTGATGCCCACCAAGCTGGCGCATTACACATTGCCGACTTATCCGGCGATCGCCCTCATTGCCGGCGCTGGGCTGGCGTCGACCTTTGCGGGCCGGACGCCGAAGCGGCTCGCGCGCGGCGTCTTCACGGGGTTGGTCGCCGCCGCCCTCGTAGCGCTCTGCGCGTTTCTCGCGACGCTCGACATCGCCGACCAGCACGACACGCTGCGGGTGGGCGCGGAGACGGCGATGCTGGTCACGCTCGTCATGCTGCCCTTCTTCGTCTTTCTCTGTCGCGCGCGAAGCGATCTGGCGGCCACCGCCGCGGCTGTAGCGATGGCGCTGGTGTTCGCTGTCACCGCGCGCGGCCTGTTGCTGCCGCAAGCGCATCGATGGATGGCGAGCGAGGCGGCGTCGGAAGCCTTGCAGCGCGCCGGCCTCCACCCGCGCCTCAATTCAAACGCCGGGCGTCTCGTCGCGGTGGGCTACAACGAACCGAGCTTCGTCTTCCTGACGCGCACCGATACGCTGCTCGCGGATCCGCAAGACGCAGCGCGCGCCGCCGCGCCGGGCGCGGCCTTCATCGTCGAGGGCCGCGATCTGCCCGCGCTGACCGCCGCGCTCTCCGCGCGCGGGCTTTCCTTCGCCCCAATCGGACCGCCTGTGTCTGGCGTCAACTATTCCAATCACCTGCGGCCGCTCTCGCTGCAACCGGGGCGGATCGTTCCTGCGCGCACGGAGCAGCGGACGCAGAAGCAATCTTCAACTTCACAGGGTTGAGGACGACCAGAAGAATGGTGCCGCCTAGGTGACTCGCGCACATACAAAATTCTCTTGCTTTTCTGCGGGTGCATCTCTGCCGTTGGTCATGAGTTGGTAACGGGGCCGGAACTCGCCGGGAGCGGACCATCGTCTGGGAGGGTTGCGGCCAGCAACCTGGCCCTTGAGCAACCCAATGCCGGATTCCCCGTAGCGAACGCAGCTAGCTGTACAGCACGCCGCGACCGTTACCAGCGACATAGAGGCGTCCGTAGAGGTTCTGGTCAGCCGCAATCGCGCCGATGCCCCCGAACTGATGGGTGTCGTCGTTGAAACGAGTCCACGTGGCGCCGCCATCGTCGGAGCGAAACACGCCCCACACGCCGTTCACCACGCCCACCACGTAGACTGCAGCCGAATACATGGCGCCGGCCTTCGCTTTGCCCAGCGCCACCGCCGTGGCGCCCTGTACGTCAGGCCAGGGGTTGTTGCCCCAGATGGACGCGAAGGCGCTAACCTTCTGCCAAGTCGCACCTGAGTCGGTGGAATGGTATAAGGCGTTGCCGTCAGCCAACCAAAGATCGCCTTCGAGATTGGGATTAACCGCAAGTGCGGTCGTCGTGAAATAATTGGGCGCTAGGGCCGCGGCCACCGAGCCTTGGCTTAGCGTGAAGGTGTGGCCGCCATCGGTGGAGACATGGACCTTGCCCGCCGTGCCCCACCAGTGGCCGCCGGAGTCGTAAGCATAGACCTTGTTCGAGTTCTGGCGGTCGACCCTCAGATGGTAACCCCGACCGATGCCGCCGCCGATGCTGGGCAGCGCTGGCAAGTTTGTCGGCGCCCAGCTAGCGCCGTTATTGGTCGTATATGACGCGGCCGCATTTGAGGGTGACCACACCGCCTTGTTGCGCTCGGTGACCGCGATACTGGCTTCACTGCCCGGATTGGTCGTGACACCAGGAGGCAATGTGGCGAACGCCGTCCAGGTGCTGCCGCCGTCGCCGGACCAGAAGCCGGTGGCCGCGCCGTTGTTCCAGTTCGCCACGCCGATGGTGACCATGTACTGAGAATCGGACCACGCCATATCGGAGCAGAAGGTGCTGTTCCACATGTTGGTGGGGCCGAAGGTCGGCTTTTTGGTGAGGTCGGTGTGGACCCACGTGCCGATGTCCCCCGCACTGGTGATCACGGCGTAAGTCGCGCCGGCCGGCGGTGTGGCAAGGTCCGAAACCGCATTCTCTTCGATGCCGTCGACCGCGACGGCCCAGCTCGGCGTGGCCGAAGATGCGTTACGCGTTTCCACGATGCCGCCGCCATTGACGTGCAGGATGTGATCGCGGTCGAACGGGTCGATCTCGATGTCGTCCACCCAGCCGGAGAAACTGCCGGGCGGCGTGTGGGGCATCATCGCTTCGATCTCGCGCCACGTACTGCCTGCATCGTCCGACAGCTGCACGACTTGTTGGCCGCTATAGTCGCCCCAGGTGCCGCTGACGCCCAGCGCAATGCGAGTGGTCGCGCCACTGCCGTGGACCGACACGCCGCCATAGCCGGCGGAGTTGGTGCTGGCGAGCAAGGTCCAGTTAGCGCCGTCGAACTTGTAGAAGCGACCAGGACCGCCGGAACCCGGGCCGGAGCTGCTGGTGAATAGCACGTAGAACATACCGTCGGCCGCTCGCACCATGTGCGGAATGTGATAGCCGGACACTGGAGTCGACACCGAGGTCCAGGTCTCGCCAGAGTCGGTGGACTTGTACATGTTCGCAAGCCCTGCGACGCTCGCATAGTCGGGGGCTATAGCGGTGTAGATGGTCTGCGTCGCAACGCCGGAACCTCTGGAGTTGGTGTCGTACACCACCAGCTCAACCCCCATCGCGCTGCCGCCCGCAGCACTGATCTGCGCGGAGGTCATCTTGGCGCTCGATAGCGACGTCACTTGGGTCCAGGTGCGGCCTGAATCGGCGCTCTTCCACAGCCCGGCGGTGCGCGAGCCGTAGAACAACCTCGACGCCTTGTTGGGGTCGACCATCATGCGTTCGCCGATGGCCCGGCCGTTGTTGTTCGCCCCGCAGGCAAAGGGCAGGTTGACCGATGTCCAATTGTTGCCGCGGTCGTTGGAGATGTACAGCCGACCCGTCGGATCGGCGGAGTTGTACAAGCCTGTGCTCATGTAGACGAGCTGGTCGTCGTTCGGATCCAGAGCGATGCTCTCGGCGCCCTGATAGAAACTTTCTCGCGCGCTGAAGCCGTCAGTCATGGGCGTCCAAGACGTCTTGGCCTGGTTCCAACGATAGGCCCCGCCAATGTCCGTGCGTGCGTACAGTATATTCGCAGAAGTCGGATGGAAGATGAGGCCCGTGACGTAGCCGCCGCCGCCGATCTTCGCGTTCGTCCACGTATTCAATCCAAACCTGCGTGGCGGGGGCGTGGGGGGGGCGGGGCTTGTCCCGCCCCGTTCGTTAGCGGCTGTATCGGCGCCTCCGCCGCCGCATCCGCCGAGGAGCGCCAGCGCTGAAAGCACAATTTCACGTCTGCCCAGTCTCACCCTATCCCCCACCGCGCAGCGCCATGCGTGGCTCGTTATAACGATATGTATGATAAATGCAAAATGGCGCAGGCGGGTAGTTTCCCCGCTCGATCAGAATTCCAGTCACAT
>DASZSK010000198.1:0-1614 GCA_035548735.1 Caulobacterales bacterium
TGAAAATGAGCGACGGGGTCATGATGAAGCCGCCGCCCACGCCGACGAGCCCGGACACGAATCCCACCAGCCCGCTGACCAATAGGACAACGGCCACGTCCACCGGCATTTCGGCGATGGGCAGGTAGATCGAGGGCATGAAGCTTTCCCGGAACGGCGCGGGCGTGCTTGAGCCTTATGCGAGGGGTTGGCCCTGGAGGCAACTGCGCCAGGCCATCCCATTCCGCTCGCCTGGAGGCTGTGCTAACGGGGTCCGGCGGAGGGGGATATGGATGTCCACGCCCTGACGGCCTGGGTGCGCGATCGCCTGATCGATCTGCTGCCGGACGCGCTCGATTTCATCCCGACAAGCTGGCCGGACTGGGCGCTCTTCCTGGCTGCGCCGGCGGTGATCCTGGTGCTGGCCGGGCTGTTTTTGCACTGGCTGTTCGACACGCTGGGCAAGGTGCGGAAGGGCTTCGCCAAGGCCAGAAAATTTGCGCGCGGGGAATCCACGGACGATCCGGCGCCCGCGACGTCGGATCAGGTGGATCAGCTGCAGCGGGACCTGCAGGCGCAGCTTGCTACGGTCATCGCCAGGCTCGACGCCGCCAACGCCACCGCAGTCGCGGCGGGCGCGGCCCAGCCGCTGGGGGCGGAGGAGAAAGGCCGGCGCGACGCGGCAGTCGGCGAGGTGCTGGGCGAGCAGACGCCGGCGTCATCGGAATTCGCGCAGGACGCCCTGCGCGGGGACGCGACGGACGCGATCGAGGCCTTGGAGCGCGCGGCGCGGGCCAAGAAGGAGGGCGCTGCGGAAGATTACCGCCGCATCGGCGCCATCGCTCGTGGCGTCGACGACGCCAAAGCACTTGCGGCCTACGAAGAAGCGTTTCGCCTACAGCCGGAGGATTTCTGGACCTGCGTCGAGCTGGCGCGCCTCTACCGCGTCTGGAAAGGCGACATCGCGACCGCCCGCACTGCCGCCGGAGCCGCCGGACGCGCGGCGCGGGGTGATCGTGAGCAAAGCGTCGCGCATGATGAGCTTGGCGACGTGCTGGTGAAGGCTGGCGATCTTGAGGGCGCGAAGGCGCGGTTTGAAGCCTGCAACGCGATCCTCGAAAAGCTCGCGGCGCAGAACCCCGGCAGCGCCGAGGCGCAGCGGGATGTGTCGGTGAGCTTCAACAAGCTTGGCGACGTGCTGGTTCAGGCTGGCGATCTTGAGGGCGCGAAGGCGCGGTTTGCGGCGAGCCTTGCGGTCAGAGAAAAGCTCGCGGCGCAGAACCCCGGCAGCGCCGAGGCGCAGCGGGATTTATGGGTCTCGTTGTGGCGCTTGGCGAAGATGGACGGTACAAGCGTTCGGTGGGCGCAGGTGCTGGAGCGCATGGAAGCGATGAAGGCGCGCGGCGTGCTGTTTCCAACCGACGAGCAATTCCTGGAGCAAGCGCGGGCTCACGCGGTCGCAGAACAAGCCAGGCCTTAAGCCCCTGGTCGCGGCGTGCTCCACGGACGCGGGCCGAACTCGCCATTCGCCGGGCCGCTGACGGCGCGGGGACGGAAGGCCTCGGCGCGGGCATGCGCTTGCTGCACTTGCGCCGCCGTAAGCTGGTTCTCCAGTGCGGAAGCGCGCGCGCTCGC
>DASZSK010000199.1:0-13522 GCA_035548735.1 Caulobacterales bacterium
GACCGGGACGAGCGCCACGCCTGCGTCACGAGCGGCGACGACGAAACGTTCGAAGGCTTCGATCGATGTGCCCCATGGCGACGGCGCATCGTCGACATCGTGCGTGAAAGCGATCATCCAAGCCTTGGCGTGCGCGGCGCGCCGTAGAGCCCGGTGGGTGCGCGCCATGGCGCCGGCGCCGAATAAGGCGAACGCGCGCAATTGTGCGAGGTCGACGCGACCCACGTTCAAGCCGGGTTGGATGCCCCGCGCGCCGAGAAAACGCGGCGGCAGCGCTCGTTTAAGATCGGACGAGGTCTCGCCGTAGGGGTAGGCCAGCGTCGTCAGCGGCTGGCTGTGCCCCATCTCCTTCAACGCGTCGCGATTGCGCGCGATGTCGATCAACGCGTCATAGGCGGGCATGCTCGCGCAGTCCTTGTGCGAGAAGGTGTGACAGCCGATTTCGTGGCCGGCGCGGCGCAAGCGTGTGAGATCGCTTGCTGAGAAGCCCGCGCCGCAGGGGCCATCCTTCTCGGCAAGATCGGCGGCGGCGTAGAACGTACCGCGCCCATTGTAGTGTTCCAGGATTGCTGCGCCGTGCGCGGCCGCGCTCGCGGGAAAATCGTCGAAGCAGATCGACAGAAGCGGCCGATCGAAAGCGAGATGAGCAGGCGCGGCTGCGCGCCACTGGGTCAGGCGACGGTTCACCTTCGCCGCGAATGTGCGCGGCGGCGCGTAGGCGGCGCCCGCGCTCACGGCAGATGCTCCGCATAGATCGAGGTGCGGTAGAGCTTCAGCGCTGCGTGGCGCAGCGGCAGCGGCGCATCGCTCTTCGCCAGCGCGGCGAGCGCGGTGCGCGCAAGGTGTTGGCCGGGCACGGCGCGCAGGGCGCGTGCGACGCGATGACTGGCGAAGCGGCGCGCACTCGGGTGCTTGCGGAGCATGCGGGCGTAGTTGGGACCCGCTTCGCGGCACTTGCGCAACAGTGTCTCGACGCTGTCGAGCCCCGCATGGGTTGCGGGATTGTCGATGTGGCGGATCGGGCCGAACGTCGCGGCGCGCAGCGCCCAGTCGACGTCTTCCCAGCCCCAGCCTGAGAACGAATTGTCGAAGGGAACTTGCGTCAGCACATCGCGCCGCACCAGCAGATTGCTTGCCGCCGTGAATTGCGCGGCGTCGCGGGCGCGCGCGTCGGCGTCGCGGCAATCGGAGCGGCCGAACAGGAAGTGATGCAGGGCGGTCTCCGGTTCGCGCGGCGCCTGCTTCAGCGACAGACCGCCGAAGGCGACGGCGGGCGCCTCGCGATCGATCAGATCGAGCCAGCGCGCTAGGAAGTCCGGCGCGTCCGGAATCATGTCGGCGTCAAGGAAGAGCATGTAGACGCCGCGCGCCTCTTCGATCAGACGGTTGCGCGCAGCTGAACGGCCGCGATTGTTCTCCCACACGATGATGCGCGCCGGAAACGGCAGGCGGTCGGCGGCGGCGATGGCGTGGTTCAGGAGATCGGCCGAGCCTGATCCATCATCAAGCAGGATGATTTCGGCTTCATCGCCGACCATGGTTGAGAGGCGTTCAAGCAGCGGCGAGGGGTCATGCTTGTGAAACGGCGTCAGCACGCTGAGCCAGGGTCGCGCCTGCGATTTTGCGCCTGCGGCGACGATGCGTTCGCGCCCGAGCATCAGAGCTTCTCGACCAAGGCCGGTTGCGACCAACGCGATCCGAACCGGCGCGCCAGCGTCTGCGTCCAGGCGCGCGCCTCGCCAATGTCGAGCAGCCACGCGCCGAGCGCGTAGGCGCCGCAGCCGAGCAGAACACGCTGCACGAGCGCGTCAGGCGGCAACATTGAGACGGCGCCGGCCATGATCGAGGCAGCCGCGGTGACGCGCGAAAGCAAGCTCAGCGGAAGAGGCAGCGGCAACAATTGGCGCCCGACCAGCGCCAGAAGGCAGGCCGCGGAAACGGATGCGGCGGCGGCTGCAATTGCACCTCCGAGCGCGCCGAAATGCGGCGCCAGCAGGAACGTCAGCGTGAGCTGCATGGCGCCGGGCGCGAACATCACCAGCGCGCGCAGGCCGGTGCGGCGTGAAAGCTGGAAAGCCTCCGACCAGTAATAAAGGTTCAGCCCCGAGAAGAGCCCGGCGACGGCAAGCCAGGGCAGCACGGCCGCGGCCTGGTCGCTCAAGGTGTGACCGATCAAGAGATGCGCCAGCGGCTGCGCCGTGAGCGCGAGGCCGATCGTCGCCGGCAACGCAAGCGCGACCATCGGTGTGAATACACGAGCCGCCTCGGCGCGCACGCCCTCCGCTCCGTCCTTCTCATAGGCGATGAGCAGGAGCGGCGTCAGCGCCGCGCCCGCCCACATGAAGATGAGATCGAGCGGACGCGCGAGGCCGAACGCGGCCGCGTAGGCGCCAAGCGCGGCAGGTCCTGCTTGATGCGCGATCAGGAAGCGCGCCGCGGTCTGCACGCCGAGATCGACGGCGATCGCCAGCGCCAACGGCGCGCCGTAGCCGGCATAGGCGCCGATGCGCGCGACCGAAGGCGCCCCGCCCCTGGCGCGCGCGAGAATGCGCGGCGCGTCGACGGCGAACACAACAAGGCCCGCAACCATGAGCCCGGCGAATGGCGCGGCGGCGCCGAGATGGAGCGTCGTCAGCAAGGCGACGCCGGCCGCAAAGCCGATGGCGAGATAGGCCGTTTCCGCCGCCGCATAGCGGCCGATGGCCAGCGCGGCGCGTTCGGTTTCGCGCGTCATGCGGGTGATGAAGCGGAAGATCGCCGCGCAAGCGGCGAACACGGAGATGGCGATGATGTCGGCGCGCGCATCGAGGACGAAGAGCAGGCCGCCGGTCAGCAGCAGCGCGGCGGCGCCGAGCGCGAGTGCGATCACCAGCAGCGTCGCGAAGTGATCACTCAAGCGGCGCTCGGCTTTGGCCGCGGCGAAGAAGCGATAGGCCGCCGCTTCGGCCCACGTGAACACCATGGTGTGCGCGAACATGGAAATCGACAGCGCCAGCGCATAGCGGCCGAATTCGTCAGCCGTCATCAGCCGCGTGAACGCAGCGACGGCGCCGAAGCCGACCAGCGCCTGTGCAAGCTGCAGAGGCGCGAGCGCAAAGATGCGTTTGCCGATCATCGCGTGGCTTTCGCGTCTCCGAGCAGTGCGGGCGCTGTGCGTGCGAGAATCCAGAGATCGAGCAGAAATGAGGCGCGGGAGACGTAGTCGAGATCGAGCCGGACGCGCTCACGCACCGCAGCTGGCGTTTCAATTGGCCCGCGCGAGCCGTTGATCTGCGCCCAGCCGGTGATGCCTGGCTTGACGCGGTGGCGGTGCGCATATTCGGCGACGATGTGTTCGAGGTCGCGCTCGGCCGCCTTCATGCCGACGGCATGCGGGCGCGGGCCGACCAGACTCATATCGCCGAGGAGGACGTTCACAAGTTGCGGCAGTTCGTCGAGGCTGGTGCGGCGCAAGAGACGGCCAATCCGCGTGATGCGCGGATCGTTCGGCTGCACCTGGCGGAGCGACGCGTCGGGTTCATGCCGCATCGTGCGGAACTTAAAAACGGTGATGACGCGGTTGTTGAAGCCGTGACGGCGCTGGCGATAAATCACGGGTCCGTTGCTATCGAGCTTCACGGCGATCGCGATCGCCAGCATGAAGGGCGCGAACGCCGCCAGCAGGGCGCCGCCAAGCACGAGATCCTCCACGCGCTTGATCAAAGCGCGCGCGCCGGCGTGCGGCCGCCCGGAGACGCAAGCGACCGGCGTGCGTCCGATGGAGGCGAGCTTGGCGCCGCGCACGCTATCAGCTTCGTAGTCCATGAGGAGATCGACGCGGTTGGGAACGACGCGCAGCTTTTCGATCAGCGCGCGCACGCGTCCTTCGGCCTTCTGGGTCACGGTGATGACGATGCGATCGACTTCGGGCAGCGAACGCCAATTGAGCAAATCTTCGAGCGAGCCAGGCACCGGCGCGCCGCGCACTTGCAGCGGCGCACGCGCCAGACGGTCGTCGACGACGGCGACGACGCGCGCTTCACCGGTTTCCGCGGCGCGGGCCACGAGCCGCTCGGCGGCGTCGGTGGCGCCGATCAGCACGATGTTCTCCGCGAACGCGCCGGCTTTGTGCGCGGCCGAGAGCCACACGGCGAAGGCGGCATGCACGCCGGCGAGAAGGATTGCGCCGAGGGGCAGAACCGCGGAAAGCGCCGCGGCGGCGCGTGCGTCGGGCGCGAACGCGGTGGCGATGGCGAGACCGATCAGGGCGCCCAGCGCCAATCCGCCGACGCCGTGCTCGGGCGTCAGCTTTTGCGGCGCGGCCGAATAGGTCCCGGTGAGCCAAAGCCCGAGCTTGAGTGCGCCGGCGGCTGCGATGAAGGCGCAGGCCTGGCCGATGGTGAGCGAAATGAGATCGAGGCCGGCGCTCCAGCGCGCGGCGAGGTCCGCAACGAGCAGGATCACGGTCCAGTCGAGGCCCTTCAGGAGCGCGCCGGCCAGCGCTGGATCGAGCCGGGGACCGCGTCGTTTGAGGTCCGGAAACGCCATGCGCGGGGCGGGGTCGTTGGCCGGCTTGGTCGGGGCCTCCGGGGCGGAGCGGTAGGCGGTCTCGGCTGAAATCTCGGTGATTTCAGGGGTCCCGAACATCTCAAAGGCCGCCTGGAGTTCAGCCAGGCGGCGTAAATTGGTCTCGTGCGCGGACGCTTCGCCGGCCGGGCTTTGCGCCTCTTGCTCCGTTTTGGCGCGACGGATGCGCCAGGCGGCCTGCGACATTGAAATTCGCCCCTTGGAAGAGTTGTTCGGCCAGGGCTCGCGCAAGGGCCATGCCGGTTAACCAAGGGGATGGGGCGAAGGCTGTGCTTGATGGCCCACGCGGCGCACGCTAAGCCCGCATCTCGCCGGAGACGTGGCCGAGTGGCTGAAGGCGGCGCCTTGCTAAGGCGTTATACTCGAACAGGGTATCCAGGGTTCGAATCCCTGCGTCTCCGCCATTAACCGATATGAAGCACGAGGCGTCCGATCAGCTCTCGCGGTCGCGCTGCAGGGTGCGTCCGGCGAGCAAGAAGTGCAGCGCCGCCCACAGCAGGAACACCAGCATCGCCACGAGCGCATAGCGCACGCCCATGCCATCGGCCGCGGCGCAGGCGGCGGCGTTCGTTGCATCGGCGCAGGCGGTGGCGCGGTTAAGACCTTCGTGCGCAAGGATCTGGCTGGCGAAGAAATCATTGGCGAAGCCGACGAGCGGAGGGCCGATGCCGTTGCCGATGATCGTGCCCACAAACACCAGGATCGCCGTCGCGGTGGCGCGTGCGCGGGGCGGCGAGACACTTTGGGCGATGGCGAAGTAGGGTCCAGTGTAGAGATAGTGCACAAGCGGCGCGACGAGCAGCAAAGCGAGCGCGGGGACGAGGGCGGTCTCCAGATACGACACGGCATAGAGCGGGACAGCGAGCACGAGGCCCAGCGCCGGCAGCCAGGCCAAGGCGTTCTTGTGACGCTTGGAGAAGCGATCGGCGAGGAAGCCGCCGAGGAACGTGCCGACGCCCATCGAGACGCCGGCGTAGATACCAAAAACATAACTGGCGTTGGCGATTTTCTCCGGCAGCGTTGCGCCCAGATTGTAGTTGCGCACCAGATGCGAAACCAAAAATTGCAGGCTGCCATAGCCGCAAGCAGCGACCAGCGCGCCTGCAAACGCCGTGTGCCAGAAGGACGGTTTGCGGAACAGGATTTTGAGCGTTTCGCCGAAGCTTGGCGCTTGTTCTGCGGCGCCGGTGCGCGGCGGCTCGCGAACGGTGAGCTTGAGGAGAAGCGCGGTGACAAGGCCGGGCGCGCCCAAGAGCCAGAAGGCGCTCCGCCAATCGAAATGCTGCGTGAGCCAGCCGCCGCCGAACGCGGCGATGCCCGAGCCGATGGGGATGCCAAGCGCGTATATGGCCAGCGCCGAGGCGCGCCGATTGGCGGGGAAGTAGTCCGAGATCACCGATTGCGAGGGCGGTACGCAGGCGGCCTCGCCAATACCGACGCCGATGCGCGCGGCCAGCAGCTGGAAGAAATTCTGCGTGAAGCCGCAGAGCGTTGTGAACAGGCTCCAGAGCGCCGCGCCCATGGCGACGATGCTGATGCGGTTGCCACGTTCGGCCCAGCGGGCGATGGGCAGGCCCGCGATTGTGAACAACAGCGCGAAGGCCGGGCCGCCGATGATGCCCAATTGAAGATTGGTGAGGTTGAATTCGTGCTTGATCGATTCCTGCACGATGCCGAGCAGAACGCGGTCGATGAAATTGAACATGTAGATGACGACCAGCGCGCCCAGCACGTAGGCCCGGTAGGGCTTGCTGCCGTGACCTTGAAAGCTGCCGGCGTCGGAGACCGTGTCCCTCATTCTTTCCTCCCGACCCCCAGCATGGCGCGGCGGGGTCACGGCGTCAAACGGTCGTTCGATTGCGGCTGGACGGCGCCCCTTTCGCCTTGTCAGTAAACCAAACGATAGGCAGATTACGCGTGGGAGAAGTCAATGTCGCTCAAACTCATTCAGATCGGCATGAACACGGCGGACATGCCGGCGACGCTGGAATTGTTTTCGGAGGCGTTTGGCTTCCAGAACGCCGGGGGGCAAGTAATCCTCGGGAGCCTGATCCAGATTCAGGGGCTCGACACCAGTTCGCACGCGCTGATGTGGTGGCTGGTGGGGGCGCAAAAGCGCCTGCAACTCGAGTTCTTTCATCATACCAAACCGGCGCAACGGCCCTTGCGCGCCGACTGGACGCCCGCCGACCATGGCTGGTCGCGGTTCGGCATCGCGGTCGAGCGGTTTGATCATGCGCTGGAACAGATGGCTAAGCGCGGCATTACGCCGATCGCCGGCGTCACGAGCGTTGAAGGGTTGCGCCGCTGCGCTTTTCGCGATCCGCACATCGGCGTGATCGTCGAGGTGATGGAGGACGGTGAAGCGTTGCGCAGGCTGGCCGGGCGAAAAGCCGCGCCGGCGCTGGTGTACGCGTCGGCTTCGGTTTCCGGCCTTGAGGCTGCGAAGACGTTTTACACCGGCGTGCTGCAGCTCGCATTGACGGAGGTCGAGCTGCATCCGCCCGGTTCCGATGCGCTGTGGGGATTGAATGGCGCGCGCTCGGAGAAATTCACCGTCGATGCGGGCGGTGTGTTCCTGGAGATCGTGCAATACGCCAGCCCCGTGGGGCGGCCGCGCCCGACGGATTACCGTACATCGGACCAAGGCGTCGTGAATGTCGCGCTCGGCGCGCTCGACAAGCCGCCGATCGAAGCGGCGTTCAAGCGGCTTGCGTCTGCGGGCCTCAAGCCGCCTTACCTCGTCGATGTCGGCGATCTGCTGGCGGGCTACATCATCGATCCGGAACGCGAGGTGGAATTCGCGGTGATCCCGGAATCGCTGGAAGTGGCGCTGGGTTTCGCCCCGATCAGCCCGTTCCTTGGCGCGAGCGAGAGCTGAGCGACGCGGTCTTGACGTGCGTGGCGCGGGCCGTAGGCTGCCAAACGATTGATTGAAGAGCGTCAAGCGCTCGTTTCGGCGGAGGATGCCGCTTTGGATTTCGTCACCATGGGCAAGTCGGGGCCGAAGGTCTCGACCATCGGGCTCGGATGCAACAATTTCGGCTGGTCGATCAGCGCGGAAGCTTCCAAGCCGGTCGTGCATAAGGCGCTCGATCTGGGCGTCACGCTATTCGACACCGCCGATATTTATGGCGATCCGCCGGGCAAGGCGGAATCCGTTCTGGGCCCGCTCTTGAAGGGCAAGCGCGATCAGATCGTGCTGACGACGAAGTTCGGATACGATTTCAGCGGCGGTCCGCCCAACAATTCGCGCGACTACATCATGCGCGCGATCGACGCGAGCCTGAAGCGGCTCGAGACCGATTGGGTCGACATCTACATGCTGCACATCCCCGATCCGAAGACGCCGCTTGAAGAGACACTGCGCGCGCTCGATGACATCGTGAAGAGCGGCAAGGCCCGCTACATCGCCGTTTCGAATATGGCGCCGTGGCAGGTCGTCGAAGCGAATTGTCTGGCGAAGGAATTGGGCACGCGCAGCTTCATCGCCGCTCAGAACGAATACAGCCTGCTGGAGCGGTCGCCGGAGCGGGAGCTCATTCCCGCGCTGAAGGCGCATGGCATGGCGCTCAATCCCTACTTTCCGCTCGCTTCGGGCATGCTGACCGGAAAATATCTGACCGGCGGCGCCGGCCGGCTGAAGGACAATTTCCTCGGCCTGGGCGGCAAGTTCCTGACTGAGCGTAATCACGCCATCGTCGCCAAGCTCAACGATTACGCGCAGAGCCGTGGGCGCACGCTCATAGAACTGGCGCTGAGCTGGCTGGTCTGTCAGCCGGTCGTGGCCGGCGTCATCGCTGGCGCGACGCGCGCCGAGCAGGTCGAGCAAAACGTCAAAGCCGTTTCGTGGAGGATGAGCGCCGACGAAGTGGCTGAGATCAACGCCATCGCCGCCTGAACCGGGAGAAGCAAGCCGCCATGATCAACGGCGTCCATCACGTTTCACTCGCCACCACCGATCTTGAGCGCTTGCTCGGCTTCTACCGGGACCTGCTCGGGCTCGAAGTGCGCGAGATGTGGAAGGTCGAACAGACGGACGAGACTTTCCAGACCATCGTCGGCATGAAGGATGCGGCGTTTCACGCCGCCTGGCTGCGCGCCGGCAACGTCGAGATCGAGATTTTCCACTATCTGTATCCGAAGGGGCGCGCGGTGACGCCGAGTCCGGCGTGCGACGGCGGCATCCGCCACATCTGCTTCGACATCAGCGATCTCGCCGGCGAATATAAGCGACTGAAGGCGGCCGGCGTCGAATTCTTCTCCGAACCGCAGCACGTGCCGGAAGCGCGCGTCACGACTTGCTATGCGCGCGATCCCGACGGCAATATCGTCGAACTGCAGGAAGTGCACGCCGGCAGCGCGATTCCGGCGATCTCGACATACGCGCCGCTCTCATAAGCGGCGCGTATGCCGTCGTCGTTCATTCGATAACGATCGGAAAGGCCGGATGGTCGAACGGCTTGTCGAGTTCGAGGCCGCGCCCGTCGGTGCGGTGGTTGGGCGCGCCATTGTAGCAAATGCGCGCATCCATGCGGCGCGAACCCCAGGCCCAACGATCATGCGTCGTCGACTGGTTTTCCTGCGAGTAGTGCATGGTGAGGCTGTGGTGTGCGAGCGCGTCGCCGGGTTGCATATGGAAGGCGGGCGAGACTTTGAACTTGTCCAGAAGCCACGGATAGATTTCCACCGCGCCTTTGGGACAGCGGCTTCCGTCGGGATGGCGATAGGACGTCGCTTTGCCCATGGGCGGCAGGCGATGGCTGCCGCTTAGATATTGCAGGCAGCCCATCTCCGGCGTGATTTCCACGGCGGCGACCCAGATCTGAAGATCGTTGGCGCGATCGAGCGGCGTCGCCGGATAATCCTGGTGCCAAGGCGTTTCCCCTGAGAACCAGGCCGGGCCGCTGCCGCGCGCAGGCTTATGGAACACGCTGTCGGCGAAGAGGCGCAAGGGGCGCGTCTTGATCAGGCGGGCGCTGGCTTCGCCGAGTTCGCGACAGACGGCGAGGTCTTCCAGCCAGTCATCGCTTTCGCGCAAATTGGTCGAAGCGACATACTCGACCATAAGTTCGCCTTTGGCTTCAGGGGCGCGCTGCGCGACGTAACCGTCCTCGCCCTTGATGCGCGAATCCATCACATGTTTGATGTGGTGAAACAGCTCGTCGGCGAGCGGCCGGGCGAACAGCCCCTCCAGCTTGACCCAGCCGTGCTCCTCGAAAAAATCGACCTCTTCGTTGGTCACTTCGCGGATTTGTTCGAATTTCCTAGGCATGACCTGAACAGAACCTCCCATCGCGCCCGCGACTATTACCAATCATACGTATGGTAGAACTTGTTGTCGAGCGGTGTTGGCGCCAGGATGACGCCAATGAAGCTGGGCTTAGACAAGGCATTCAGGGGTCGCCAATTGACCTCGATCAATCGGCCGGGCGGACAAGTGGTCGCCCCCGTCGCGGCACAGGCGTGCGACCGATGAGTTCGTATGACGTCGTGGTTGTCGGCGCCGGCTTCGGCGGTCTCTACGCGATCGAGCGGCTGCGGCGCGAGGGGCTTTCGGTGCTGGCGCTCGAGAGCGCAAGCGGCGTTGGCGGCGTGTGGTTCCACAATCGCTATCCCGGCGCGCGCGTCGATATCGAGAGCCTAGATTATTGCTACCAATTCTCGCCGGAGCTGTTTCGCGAATGGCGCTGGAGCGAACGCTATGCGGCGCAAGACGAGCTGCTGCGTTACTTAAATTTCGTCGCCGACCGCTTCGATTTGCGCCGGCACATCCAATTCAATACGACGTTGCTGAGCGCGCACTGGCGCAGCGACGAGGCGCGCTACGCGCTGATGACCGACAGGGGCGAAGCGCTCTCGTGTCGCTTCCTGGTGCTGGCCACCGGCAATCTTTCGGCGGCGCGCAAGCCGAATTTTCCCGGCCTGGAGAGTTTCGAAGGCGAATGGGTGCAGAGCTCGCACTGGCCGGAACGCGATGTGCGCATCGACGGGCGCCGCGTCGCGGTGATCGGCACGGGATCGTCCGGCGTGCAGGCGGTGACGGCGATCGCGCCGCGCGCCCAGCATCTCGCCGTGTTTCAGCGCACGCCGAACTTTTCGGTTCCGGCGGGCAATGCGCCCTTGTCGGACGACGCTTACGCAAATGCGCTCGACCAGACCGATCGCCGCGAAGCGCTGCTGGCGACGCCGGTCGGCAGCGTGTTCGGCCTGCCGCCGCCCTTGCTGCCTTACGCGGACTATAGCGAGGCCGAGCGCGTGGCGCGGCTCGAAGCGCAATGGACGCTCGGCGGGCAGGGGATGAACCGCGTGTTCGCCGATCAGGGCGTCAATGCCGCCGTCAATAAGGTCGTTTCCGATTTTGTGCGCGCGAAGATCCGCGCCATCGTGCGCGATCCGAAGGTCGCGGAATTGCTTTGTCCGCACGACCACCCGATCGGCACGCGGCGGCTTGTGCTCGACACGGGCTATTACGACACCTTCAATCGCGACAACGTGACGCTGGTGAGCATCGCCAGCGATCCCATCGAGCAGATCACGCCCTCGGGTATTCAGTTGCGCAGCGGTGCGACGTACGAAGCCGATCTCATCGTGTTTGCGCTTGGCTTTCACGCTTTCCGCGGCGCGATGGAACGGATCGATTTCCGCAATGCAGGCGGCGCGACGGTGGGCGACGCTTGGCGTCGGGGCCCGCGAACGATGCTTGGCCTGATGACGGCGGGCTTTCCGAACCTGTTTCATCTCACCGGGCCGGGCAGCCCGTCCGTGCTCGCCAATATGGCGCTGATGAATGAGCAGCATGTCGATTTCGTCGCCGCTTTGATCGCGCACATGCGCGAGGGCGGCTTCGCGACGGTCGATCCCGAACCGGCCGCGCAGGACGCATGGACGGCGGAAGTGGCGCAGGCGGCGAGCAAGCTTCTGCGCCTCAACGTCGACAATTACATGGTGCACGTGAACGCCGACGACGGCTCGCGCGTGTTCATGCCCTATACGGGCGGACTAGGGCGCTTCAACGATGTGTGCCGCGCGATCGCCGCCGATGGATTCAAAGGTTTCACATTCGGAGGAACGGCGCCGTGAGCTGCACGCTGAAAGACAAGGCCGTCATCGTCACCGGCGCGGGGCAGGGGATTGGCGAGGCGACGGCGAAACTCGCCGCTTCGCTCGGCGCCAGCGTGCTGGTCAACGATGTCAATGCAACGGCCGCCGAGACCGTGGCCGCGGCGATCCGCGATGAAGGCGGCAGCGCGCATGCGGAAGCCGCCGACATTTCGAAATGGGCGAGCGGGCAGGCGCTGGTGGAGGCGTGCGTCAAACGCTTCGGCAAGCTCGACGGACTGGTGAACAATGCCGGCCTCTTCCTGATCTCCTCGCTCGCGGAGGCCAGCGAAGCGGATTTCACCAGAACGATGGCCGTGAACCTCGTCGGCGCGGCTGCGTGCGCGCAGGCGGCGGCGAAATACATGACGGCGCGCGGCGCCGGCGCCATCGTCAACATCGTCTCCGGCGCGCAATGCGGCATGCTGGGTCTTGGCGCTTACGGCGCGAGCAAGGGCGCGCTGGCTTCGCTGACCTATTCCTGGGCTCTGGAGCTGGCGGGGAGCGGCGTGCGCATGAACGCGGTCTCGCCCATGGCCAACACACAGATGGCGCACAAGACGCGCGATTATCTCTCGGGCCTGGCCGTGCCGCTGCCCGACACCGTGCCCCCGGCCAGCGCCAACGCGCCGGCGATCTGCTACCTCTTGTCGGATGCGTCGGCGGGCGTTCATGGACAGGTCGTGCGCATCGATGGCGGCGTGCTGGCGCTGATGACGCATCCGGCGATCATCGCCCCGGTGCTGCAGCGGACGGAATGGAGCATCGACGCCGTCGCCGAGGCGTTCGAAAGCAGCTTGTCGAAAGGCCAGCAGCGGTTGGGCGTGGTGCAGATCGAGTTGGCGACGCCGCATTAGATACCGAGCTTAGCCGCCAAAATTGGGCCGGCGCTTTTCGCGCATCGCCGCCAGCGCCTCTTTGTGATCCGCGGTCATCACGGTCAGCGCTTCGTAGGCGGCGGCCATATCGATCTGGGCGATGGCGGTTGCGCGCAGGCCGCTGTTGAGCACGGCCTTGGTGTAGCGGATCGCCTGTTGCGCGCCGCGCGCCAGCTTGCCGGCGATCTGGGCCACCTTGGCGTCGAGTTCGCCCGCCGGCACGACGTGATTGATGAGACCGTATTCGCGGGCCTCGGCGGCGCTGATCAAATCGCCGATCAGCAGCAATTCGCGCGCGCGCATGTGGCCGATGATGTGCGGCAGCACCAGCGCCGCGCCGTCGCCGGCCGTCAGCCCGACGCGCACATGCGGATCGCCGAAGCGCGCGTCTTCGGCGGCGATAATGATGTCGCAGCAGACCGCGAGCGTCGCGCCGAGGCCGACCGCGTCGCCGTTCATGCGGCAGATCAGCGGCTTCGGAAACTCGATCATGGAAAGCACGATGTGCTTGATCTCTTCGAGAATGGGCAGGAAGCGCGTGGGATCGGCGGCGGTTTCCTCCATCCATTCGAGATTGCCGCCGGCGCAAAAGGCGCGCCCGGCGCCGGTCAGCACGACGACGTCGACGCCCGGCTCGTTGGCGAGCGCGCGAAACACCCAGGTCAGTTCGGTATGGGTTTCGGGCCCGACGGCGTTGAGCGCGGCCGGATTGTTCAGCGTCAGCGTGGCGATGCGGTCGGCGACCGTCAGCGTCATGGTCTTGAGCGAGGCGAGTTGCATCAGGCGCTCCGTTGCGTGATGGCGGTGTGGCGACGGCGATGAAATTCGAGATCGCCATACAGGCGGCCGATGGCGCGGACGCGCTTGTAGAAATGGCCGACGATATATTCCTCGGTCATGCCGATGCCGCCATGCAGCTGGATCGCCTGGCCGCAGACGAATTCGCCGGCGTCGATCGCCGTGATCATGGCGGCGGA
>DASZSK010000200.1:0-2072 GCA_035548735.1 Caulobacterales bacterium
CGGCGCGCACGCGGTCGATCTTCCGATCGCGGAGGCCATTCTCGACTCCGCGAACGTCAACGACCGCGAACTTTATATGGCGATGATGCTTTCCGCGAAGATGGCGGGCGCGCTTTCCGCCGCGCTCGATCTGTCGGTCGATTACACGCGCCAGCGCCAGCAATTCGGCAAGCCGCTTGCGAGCTTTCAGGCGATCCAGCAGCAGCTCGCCGTGCTGGCGGAAGAGGCCGCGGCGGCGGAGATGGCGGCGGCATCCGCGTTCCGCGCAGCCGACCTTGTTGCGGAAGATGGGGGCGACGCGTGGTTCGAGATCGCCTGCGCCAAGCTCAGGGCCAACCAGGCCGCGCGCATCGGGACCGGCATCGCCCATCAGGTCCACGGCGCGATGGGCTTCACCGCCGAGTATCGCCTGCAGCATCTGACGCGGCGCCTCTGGGCCTGGGGCTCGGAATGCGGCAACGAACGCTATTGGGCCGGCCGCATCGGCGCGCGCATCGCTGAACGCGGCGCCAAAAACTTCTGGCCGGATTTGGTCGGATAGCGCTGTACTCTCACCGTCACCCCATTTGTCATGGCCCGGCTTGTCCGGGCCATCCACCTTTGGAGGCGCAAAGGGATGGCCCGCATGAAGCGGGCCATGACAAGTGGGCGGGTTGCGAGGAGGTGCATTGACTGATAATTTGTCAGTTCTGAATTGAGGGCCTCATGAACGCGCCGTTCCGCGATCCGACGACCTTGGATGTCGCCATCATCGGCGCGGGGTTCTCCGGCTTGTGCATGGCGATCAAGCTCAAGGAAGCGGGCCGCACGAACTTCAAGGTGTTCGAGAAGGCGAGCGATATCGGCGGCACCTGGTTCCTGAACCGCTATCCGGGCTGCGCCTGCGACGTGCCCTCGCATCTCTATTCGTTTTCCTTCGAGCAGAACCCGAACTGGTCGCGCGCCTATTCGCCCGCGCAGGAAATCTGGAAGTACCAGAAGGCGACGGCCGAGAAGCGCGGCGTCATGCCCTTCATCCGCTGCAACGCCGAAGTCGCGCGCGCGGAATACGATGAAGTCGCGCAGCTCTGGCGGCTGACGCTTGCGAACGGCGAACGGATATCTGCGCGCGCGCTGGTCGCAGGCGCCGGCATCCTGCATGTGCCGTTCTATCCCGAAATCGAGGGCGCGGAGAGCTTCGCCGGCAAGACCATGCACACCGCGGACTGGGACGATGCCTACGACCTCAAGGGCAAACGCGTCGCGGTGATCGGCACGGGGGCCAGCGCGGTGCAGCTCGTTCCCGGCATCGCCGCCAAGGTCGCCCATCTCGATCTTTATCAGCGCACGCCCGGCTGGGTGATCCCGCGCATGGATTACGCGTTCAGCGATCGCGTCAAGGCATGGTTCGCGCGCGCGCCGCTGCTGCAGCGTCTGTGGCGCAACGCGATCTACTGGCGCGCGGAGATGCTGGCCATCGGCTTCACGCGCAACCCGAAGATGGTCGCCAAATTCCAGAAGCTCGCCGAAGACTATCTGGCGCGCGCCATCCGCGATCCCGAGATGCGCAAAAAGCTGACGCCCGATTTTCCGCTCGGCTGCAAGCGCGTGCTCATCTCCGACGATTTCTATCCCGCGCTTCAGCGCAAGAATGTCTCGCTGATCACGGAGAGGATCGCCGGGATCAGGCCGAACGGCGTCGTGACGGCGGATGGAACGCAGCGCGAGGTCGATGCGATCCTGTATGCGACGGGTTTCCGCGTCACCGACTGGCTATCCCATGTCGACATTCGCGGCCGCGGCGGGCGCAAGCTGACTGAGGACTGGCGCGACGGCGCGTCCGCCTATTACGGCGTCGCGGTGAACGGCTATCCCAACATGTTCCTGCTTCTCGGGCCCAACACCGGCCTCGGCCACAACTCCGTCGTCTTCATGATCGAAAGCCAGGTGCGCTTTGCGCTCGCCTGCCTGAAATGGCTGTGGAGCGGCGCCGGCGCGGTGGAAGTGAAGAAGGACGTGCAGGACGCCTTCAACGCCGACATTCAGGAGCGCATGAAGGGCACGGTGTGGATGAGCGGCTGCAAGAGCTGGTA
>DASZSK010000201.1:0-6477 GCA_035548735.1 Caulobacterales bacterium
AGCGCCGCACCGTGATCTCCACGCCGTTCGGCGAAACGCCCGCGCCGACGATGGCGCGCGCAGGCAGCGCGGGTAGGCGCACCGTCACAGGGCCGCGCGCGGCCAGCGCCTCGCCGAGTGCGCGCGCGCCGGCGTCATTCAGTCCGTCGCTGATCCAGACGATGCGCGCGAAGCGACCGCTGGTGCGGGCGAAACGCTGCGCGGCGTCGGCGCGGTCGGGACGCCATGGTTTCGGTTCGAGCCGGGCGATGCGCCCGCGCGCGTCCCCCGCCGTCAATGCTTCGCCCGGATCGCGCGCCGGCTTCTCAGGCGCCGTCAGCAACAGGAACACCGGCGCGTTGGCGCGCTCCGCTTCCGATGCAGCAGCGGCCGCAGCAGAGCGCACCTGGGCCCAGAACGGCGCCGAGGTCCAACCATCGTCGATCACGATCAACGTGCGCCCGCCGCCGGCCATCTCCGATGCGCTCGGCGCAAGGCTTGGTCGCGCGAAGCCGATGATCAGCAACGCCGCCGCGAGCGCGCGGAACAGCACCAGCCACCAGGGCGCCCGCTCGCGGCTTTGCTCTTCCGTCTTCAAGCCGAGCAAGAGGCGGGTCGGCGGAAACGCAGCGCGATGCGGCGCGGGCGGCGTCGCCCGCAAAATCCACCATAGAAGCGGCAGCGCCGCGAGCGCGGCGAGCGCCCAAGGCGCGGCGAACAGCAACGGCCCCAGGCTCAAACCTGGCGCTCCGACACCATTGCGGAGAGCATGGCGAGCGTCGGCGCGGCGCTATGGTCGGTGCGGTGCATGACCACGGGAAAGCCAAGCTCGGCGCCCAGCGCGCGAATGGCGCGCCGCTGCGCGTCGAGCCTCTCGGCGTAGAGTTCACGCGCCGCTTCGGCGCGCCCCAGCAAAGCTTCGCGCCGTCCGCCGATCTCGCGAAACAGCGTGCGGCCGCGATAGGGAAAATCTTCTTCCGCCGGATCGGCGATCATCAGCAGCGCGCCGCTTGCCCCCGTGGTCGCCGCAATCTTCAGCCGCGCGCGCCATTGCTCGACCGGCGCGTAGAAATCGCTCGCATAGACGACGCAAGCGCGCGACGGCGGCGGGCGCTCCGGCGACGGCGTTTGCAGATCATGCGCGAGACGCTCCACCGCTTGCGGCCCGACGCGGGAAGGAAAGCCAAGCGCGCCGACGCGCTCGCCGCCGCGTGTGAGGAGAATACTCAGCGCGAGGCATAGCGTGAGCGCGCGCCGTTGTTTGGTCGGGCGCGAGGCGTCGGCGCTCCACGCAAAGCCGGGATCGGGATCGATCCAGAACCATGCGGTCTGCGCGGCTTCGCGTTCGCGTTCGCGCACGAAATAGCGGTCGCCGCGCGCCGAACGGCGCCAGTCGACCAGGCGCGCGCCGTCCTCGGCGCGGTGATCGCGATATTGCCAGAAGGCTTCGCCTTGACCCGCACGGCGGCGCCCGTGAACGCCGGGCGCGCTCGCAGCGAGACGCCGCGCGTCGAGCAGCAGGCCCGGCAGATCGCCCGCCAGCGCCAGCGCGTCGAGGCGCGTCTGCTCAACCATCACGCCGCCTTTTCAGCGAGATCGTCGACGAGGCTGTCGATATCCAAGCCTTCCGCGCGCGCGCCGAAGGAAAGTTGCATGCGGTGCACCAGGGCCGGGCGCGCCAGCGCCGCCACGTCGTCGATCGACGGCGCAAGGCGCCCGCGCAACAACGCGCGCGCGCGAACGGCGAGCATCAACGCCTGACCCGCGCGCGGGCCGGGCCCCCACGCGACATGCTGGTTCACACGCGGATCGTTGGAGGAGCCTGGACGCGCTGAGCGCACCAGTTCCAGAATGCACGCAACGACTTTCTCGCCCACCGGCATGCGCCGCACGAGTTGTTGCAGGCGGATCAAGGACGGCGCGTCGAGCACCTTCTGCGGCGCCTGTTCGCCCAGGCCCGTCGTCTCGATCAGGATTTTCCGCTCGATCTCGTTGTCGGGATAGGGCACGTCGATCTGCAACAGAAAGCGGTCGAGCTGCGCTTCGGGCAACGGATAGGCGCCTTCGTGCTCGATCGGGTTTTGCGTCGCCAGCACGTGGAATGGCTCCGGCACGTCATAGGCGACGCCCGCGACCGTCACATGCCGCTCTTGCATCGCCTGCAACAGCGCCGATTGCGTACGCGGCGACGCGCGGTTGATTTCGTCGGCCATCAAGAGGCTCGTGAAGATCGGCCCTTTCACGAAGCGGAAGTGGCGCCGGCCCTGCTCGTCCTGGTCCAGCACTTCGGAGCCCAGAATGTCGGCCGGCATCAGGTCAGGCGTGAACTGGACGCGCGACCACGGGAGCCCCAGCACGTCGGCCATGGCGTGCACCAGCCGCGTCTTGGCGAGGCCCGGCGCGCCGACCAATAGCCCGTGCCCCCCGGCCAGCACGGCGGCGAGCACCAATTCCACCACCCGCTCCTGGCCGAACACCGCCCGGCCGATCTCGGCGCGGACCCGCGCCAGGGTTTCCCCAGCGGCTTCGGCCTCCCGCACCACGGCTTCGGGCGACATCTCAGCGGCGACATTGCTCATAGGGGCGAAGGTCTTTTTTATGGGGGCGGAAGTATGGCCGCGTGCGTCCTGGGACGCAGCGGCTGGGGCCGCCGAAGCATGGAAAACGTCTCTCCGTCCCTGGAACAAATGCTCGCGGGGCTCAAGAGCCTCGCGACCACTTCTTTTGGGTCGGGCGCCGAACAGAAGCTTCGCCCAGTCGATTCTTGGCATCCAGCCCATTGCGGCGACATCGGCCTCGAAATCCGGCGCGACGGAACCTGGGCCCAGGAGGGCGTTCGGATCACGCGCGAAAGCTTGGTCAAATTGTTCGCCTCGATCCTCCGCAAGGACGAGGACGGTGAAACCTATCTGATAACGCCGGTGGAGAAGGTCCGGGTCCGCGTCGAGGATGCGCCCTTCCTGGCGGTGCGCGCCGACCGGGTCGGCGAGGGACGGGAACAGACCATCGCTTTCACCACCAATGTGGGCGATGTGGTTGTCGCTGACGCAGCGCACCCGATCCGCGTCGTCACCTCGGCGGCCGGCGAACCGCGTCCTTATGTTTTGGTCCGCGGCCGGCTCGAAGCGCGTATCCTGCGCGCGCCGTTTCTGGAACTGGCGGAGTGGAGCGAAGAGCGGGACGGCGCCATGGGCGTTTGGAGCAGCGACACGTGGTTCAGCCTGGGAGCGAGAGCATGACGGCTGCGCCCTTGTCCTTCTCCCCCTGTGGGAGAAGGTGTCGACGCGAAGCGGCGACGGATGAGGGGTGCGCCCTCACCCCTCATCCGGCTTCGCACTGCGTGCTCAGCCACCTTCTCCCGCAAGGGGAGAAGGACAATTGATCGACGATTCCGATTTCGAAGCGCGGCTGCGCGCACGTCTCGATCCGCTCGACGCGCTCGCGCAAGGCGCGCCGCACGGCGATTTCGAGCTTGATCCTTCCTGGTCGCCGCCGGCTGGCGCTGTGATCAAGCCGGCGGCGGTGCTCGCGCCCATCGTCAAGCGCGACAATGGCTGGACCATGCTGTTTACGCAGCGCGCGCATGACCTGCCGACGCATGCCGGGCAGATTTCGTTTCCCGGCGGACGCATCGAGACCGGTGAAACGCCGCTCGAAGCGGCGCTGCGCGAGACCGAAGAGGAGATCGGCCTGACACGCGCGCTGATCAATCCGGTCGGCGGCTGGAACGCCTACGAGACCGGCACCGGCTTCCGCATCGTGCCGATCGCCGGGTTGGTCGCGCCGGAATTCATGCTGACGCTCGAAGCGCGCGAAGTGGCCGAGACGTTCGAAGTGCCGCTCAGGTTTCTGTTCGATCCCGCCAATCACGAGCGGCGCGAAGGCGAATGGCGCGGACGCAAAAGCTCTTATTGGGTGATGCCGTACGAGAACCGCTTCATCTGGGGCGCAACCGCAGGCATGATCCGCGCGCTGTATGAAAGACTCTATGAGTAGCGGCTCCATCCTTCACGCCCCCTGGCTCAAGAGCGCGGAGACGCGCGCGGTGATGGACGCGCTGGAAAATGCGCGCGCGGGCGGCTCGCGCTTTGTCGGCGGCTGCGTGCGCAATACGCTGATGGGCCGCGACGTCGATGACATCGACATCGCCACCCAGCTCACGCCCGCTGAAGTGATCAAGGCGGCGAAGCTCGCCGGGCTGGTCGCGGCGCCGACCGGTATCGAACACGGCACCATTACGGTCGTCGCCAACCATGTCCCGTATGAAGTGACGACGCTCAGGCGCGATGTGACGACGGACGGGCGGCGCGCGACGGTGGCGTTCACCGAGGATTGGAACGAGGACGCGCAGCGGCGCGACTTCCGCCTGAACGCGCTTTATGCGGCGCCCGATGGCGAAGTGTTCGATCCCACGGGCGGCGGGCTCGACGATGCGCGCGCTGGCCGCGTGATCTTCATCGGCGACGCCGAAACGCGCATCCGCGAAGATTATCTGCGCATCCTGCGCTTCTTCCGCTTCAACGCCTGGTATGCGCGCGGACCGCTTGATCCGCATGGCGTCGCCGCTTGTGAGAAGCTGGTCGCGGGACTGGATGCGCTTTCGGCGGAGCGCGTCTGGAAGGAAGTGAAGAAGCTGCTTTCGGCGCGCGATCCGCGCGCGGCCTGGGAAGGCATGGAGGCGATCGGCGTGCGCGCGCACGCGCTTCCGGAAATGACGAACCATGAGCGGCTGATCGCGCTGATGACCTTGGAGGCGGACCTGTTGCTGGATGTCGATCCGCTGACGCGCATCGCCGCGGGCTTGCCCGATGCCGAAGCCGCACGCGCTCTGGCGCGGCGGCTCAAGGTTTCCAACGATGAACGCGATCGGCTGACAGCAGCGCTCGGCGACGGCGAGCGCATCGTCTCGTTCCTGTCGCCGCGCGAGGTGCGCCGCGTGCTCTACAAACTGGGCGGCGAAAGCTTCGAGGATCGCGTCAAGCTCGCCTGGGCCGCCGATCGCACCGACAAGACCGCGCCGCAATGGCGCGCGTTGATCGCCATGGCGCGCGGCTGGGCGCGGCCGAAACTCCCGTTGACCGGCGAAGAAGTCCTCGCCGCCGGCGTGCCGCCGGGACCGAAGGTCGGCGAAGTGATGCGCGAAATCGAAGCCTGGTGGATCGACAGCGACTTCACCGACGACAAGCTCTCTATAGTCGAGCGGCTGAAAGCAGTGGCGCAGGCTTTGGGCTGAAGCGCCAAGCGCGGATCCATTTGCGCGCCGGTTCCTCGATGCAGAGATAGGCGACGGCGGAGACGCCGATGCACGCCACGAACACGCCAATCCATGCGGCCGTGCGGATGAGCACCGGTGCGTCGTCGGTCACGCCGAACTTTTCAAGCGCGTGAAACCAGACAATGTCGACCGGCAGGTGCAGCATGTAGAGCGCGTAGGACGCCGCGCCGAGAAAAACGAAGCGCGGGCCAGCCATCGGCGCATCCACGCCATGGCGTGACACCTCCGCGAGTCCGTAAATGAGGCCCGCGAGCCCGAACCAGGTCAAACCTTCCCACCATCCAAGCGACGCGACGGCGATGATCCAGAAGGCTGACGCCAGCGCGATTGGCCAGCCGGCCCATGCCGGCGCGGCATAGGCGCGTCCGAACGAGCAGAGTGACACGCCCATGATGAAGCTCGGCAAGATGCGCAGCGCGCCGATTTGCGCCGTCATCTGCGAGAACTCGCGGCCGACATGGCGGAAGAGATGATGCAATTGATCGAGCGCGATGAAGCTGAACAGGCAGAGCACGATTGACCACAACAGCATGAAGCGCGGCTGCTTCACCCGCAGCACGACGAAAGCAATGAGCGGAAACTGGATGTAGGCGGCCCATTCGGCGCTGATCGACCAGGACGGGAAATTCCAGCCCACCGACATGGTCGCGCCCCAGGCATGCACCAGCGCCAGATGCGCAGGGATATCCTTGAGCTTGAAGGCGTCGGGCTGGCCCACGCTGACGCCCGCGGCCATCGCGCCAAAATAGAGCACGAGCATCGCGGCGAGCCCGACCAGATGGAGAGGGTAAATGCGCGCCAGGCGGTTCTTGAGGAACGCGAAATAGCCAAACCGACCGTCTTCGACCTCGGTCAGATAGACGTGCGCCAGAATGAAACCAGACAGGGTGAAGAAGAGATCGACGCCCAGATAGCCGTCGCCGATCAGGCCGATCCGGCCCAGATCGAAGCCCAGATGATCCTTGAAATGGTACAGAAGCACCCACATCGCCGCGACAAAGCGCAGCGAAGTCAGGGGCTTGATGTGGCTCGGATAGGGCGCGGCCGTCATGGCGCTCCCCCAGCGCAAGAACGGGGCCGTCCGGGCCGTGACAGGCCATGACGCTCATGTGCCGGGTTGGGAATTCCCTGGGCGTCGTCTTGCCCAAGGAGGTGCTGGCGAAGCTCCGCGTCGGCGAAGGCGATCAGCTGAGCGTGACCGAAACGCCGGACGGCGTCGCGCT
>DASZSK010000202.1:0-2789 GCA_035548735.1 Caulobacterales bacterium
GCCGCCGCCACCATCTGCATCGCCTTGGTGATCTTCTGCGTGGATTTCACGCTGGCGATGCGGTTCCGGAATTCTTTTAATGACGGCATTAGGCGAACGTGCCCGCGAATTCATCGAGCGCCTTCTTGACGCGGTCCTCGATGCCTTCCGCCTTCAAATCCTTCTTGTCGCGAATGGCGCCCAGGAGATCGGCTTGCTTGGCGCGCATCCAGGCGACGAGTTCGCTCTCGAAGCGGCGCACGTCGTTGACGGCGACCTTATCGAGATAGCCGCGCGTGCCGGCGAAGATAAGCACGATCTGCTCTTCGACCGGCACCGGCGAGAATTGCGCTTGCTTCAACAGCTCAGTGAGGCGCGCGCCGCGATTGAGGAGGCGCTGCGTCGCCGCGTCGAGGTCGGAGCCGAACTTCGCAAACGCCGCCATTTCGCGGTATTGCGCGAGTTCGCCCTTCAGCGGACCGGCCGATTGCTTCATCGCCTTGATCTGCGCGTTGCCGCCGACGCGGGAGACGCTGATGCCGACGTTCACCGCCGGGCGGATGCCCGAGAAGAAGAGATCGGTTTCAAGGAAGATCTGGCCGTCGGTGATCGAGATGACGTTGGTGGGGATGTAGGCCGACACGTCATTGGCTTGGGTTTCGATGATCGGCAGCGCCGTCAGCGAGCCCGAGCCATTGTCCTTGTTGAGCTTCGCCGCGCGCTCAAGCAGGCGGGAGTGCAGATAGAAGACGTCGCCCGGATAGGCTTCGCGGCCCGGCGGGCGGCGCAGCAAGAGCGACATCTGGCGATAAGCGACGGCTTGCTTCGACAAGTCGTCATAGATCATCAGCGCGTGCATGCCGTTGTCGCGGAAATATTCGCCCATGGCGCAGCCAGCGAACGGCGCGAGATATTGCAGCGGCGCGGGATCCGATGCGGTCGCGGCGACGATGATCGAGTAGCCGAGCGCGCCGCGGTCTTCGAGCGTCTTGACCAGCTGCGCGACGGTCGAGCGCTTCTGGCCGATGACGACATAGACGCAATAGAGCTTCTCGGTCTCCGAAGCGTTCCGGTCATGCGCGCCGCGCTGATAGAGAATGGCGTCGAGGGCGACGGCGGTCTTGCCGGTCTGACGGTCGCCGATGATCAGCTCGCGCTGGCCGCGGCCGATCGGGATGAGCGCGTCGATCGCCTTGATGCCGGTCTGCATCGGCTCGTTCACCGACTGACGCGGAATGATGCCGGGCGCCTTCACGTCCACGGTCGAGCGCTTCTCGGCCTTGATCGGGCCCTTGCCGTCGATCGGTTCGCCCAGCGCGTTGACGACGCGGCCGAGCAGGCCCTTGCCCACCGGCACGTCGACGATCTGGCCAAGGCGCTTAACGGTGTCGCCTTCCTTCAAGCCGCGGTCTTCGCCGAAGATGACGACGCCGACATTGTCGCGCTCGAGATTGAGGGCCATGCCCTTCACGCCGCCGGGAAACTCGACCATTTCGCCGGCCTGCACGCTTTCCAGGCCATAGACGCGGGCGATGCCGTCGCCGACCGAGAGGATGCGGCCGACTTCAGCGACCTGCGCTTCGGCGCCGAAGCCTTTGATCTGTTCCTTGAGGATGGCGGAGATTTCCGCGGCGCGGACGTCCATGTGTGCGGCCTTTCAGGTCAAGCGGATTTGAGGGCGAGGCGAAGCGCATCGAGCTTCGCTTTGACGGAGGCGTCGAATTGGCGGGAGCCGACGCGCACGACAAAGCCGCCGATGAGGCTGTCGTCGACGCGGGTTTCGGCCTCCACTTTCGCGCCCAGCTGCTTGCCGAGCGCGGCGACGATGGAAGCTTGTTCGTCAGCGGAGAGCGGTCGCGCCGACACGATCTCCACTTGGCGGGCGCCCCGCTCGCGCGCCAGCAGCGCACGGAATTTCGAGGCGATCTGCGGCAGTTCGCCGGCGCGGCGGTTCTTCGCGGTGACGCCGATCAGGTTGCGCCCGAGCGTGGAGAGGCCGAGCTTGCCGGCGACAGCCACCAGAGCTTGAGCCTTGGCGTCGGGATCGATCAGCGGCGAACGCGCGACGCTGCGGAGGTCGGCGCTTTCCTTCCAGGCTGCGTCGAACTTGGCGAAGTCGCCCTCCAGCGCCTCCAGCGCCTTTTGCTCCTTGGCCAAATCGAATGCGGCTTGGGCGTAGCGCTCCGCAGCCTCGGATGCTTCGCCTTCGACCTTTTCCGCCACGTCGATCTCGCTGATTTTAGGGACCTTGCGCACCCAAAAGAGCGCACACGCGCGTCGTTGCCGATGCGCGGGTCCGTTTGTCGCGGCGCGGGATACCATGCGTCGTTCGGGCTTGACAACAGCCTGCCGCGCGGCCCGATCAGCGACAAAAGCGCATAGAACCTTCCCGTGGATCGGGTGCGCGATGTCTGGGGGGAGTTTCGACAGATGAGTGTAGCCGCCGCACCCGCGTCCGCCCCCGGGGACGTGAGCCCCGAACGCATGCGCCTGGTGGTGGCGGCGTCGGCCGCCGGCACCGTGTTCGAATGGTACGATTTCTTCGTCTACGGCACCATCGCCCTGATTATGAAGGACAATTTCTTCTCCGGACTGCCCGACGCGCAGGCGCTCATCTTCTCGCTGCTGGCCTTTTCGATCGCGCTGGTGGTGCGCCCGATCGGCGCGCTGGTGTTCGGCAAGGTGGGCGACAGCCTCGGACGCAAGGGCGCCTTCCTCGTCACCATCTCGATGATGGGGCTCGCCACCTTCGCCATCGGCTGTCTGCCGACGCAGTCGCAGCTCAGTGAAAACCTGTTTTGGCTGCCGGC
>DASZSK010000203.1:0-3702 GCA_035548735.1 Caulobacterales bacterium
AACGCAATGGCTGATCCACGCGCGTTCCTGATCCACGAAGACGCCCATGTGCTCGCTTTCAACAAGCCCGCGGGCCTCGCCGTTCAAGGCGGTTCGGGAGTCACGCACAACCTCGAAGACATGCTGGCGGCGTTCGCGAAGTCCAACGGCAAGCGCCCGCATCTCGTGCATCGCCTCGACCGCGAGACGTCCGGCGTCATTGTCGCGGCGCGCACCAAGCCGGCGGCTGCGTTTCTCTCGGAAGCCTTCGCCGGGCGGGAGGCGAAGAAGACATACCTCGCCATCGTCTGCGGCGGCGCGCCGGCGCCGGCCGAAGGCGAGATCGACCTGCCGCTCAAAAAGTCCAGCCGCAAAGGTCTCGACATCATGGAGGTCTCGCCAGACGGTCAGCCCGCGCTCACGCGCTACCGGACGCTCGCCGCCGCGCCCGAGGCCGCGCTCGTCGAACTCGCGCCCCAGACCGGGCGCATGCACCAGCTCCGCGCCCATCTGGCGGCCATCGGCCGGCCCATTGCCGGCGACGGCAAATATGGCGGCCTGTTCCGCCTGGGCGGGACCGACATCCCCGGCCTCACGCTCCACGCCGCCGCGCTCGACATTCCCCACCCCGCCGGTGGGCGTCTTCGGCTGTCCGCGCCGCCGCCCGAAGCTTTCCGCGGCGTCGCCCATTCACTTGGCCGTGAGGCGGCGCCGCCGCGTTAAATCTGCTAAGACCCCGGGCGAGGGACTAGAAACGAGGACGTCCATGATCCGCCGCCTCATGCCGCTGCTGCTGCTTGCCGCGCTCGCCGCTTGCGCCACGCCGCCGACCTATGTCCGCGCCGCAGGCCCGAACGCGCCCGGCTATTCCGAGCAGCAGATCGAATCCAACCGGTTCTTCGTCACCTATCGCGCGCCGTCGAGCGCCGACCAGCGCTTGGTGGAAGACTTCGCTTTGCTGCGCGCCGCCGATCTCACGCTGCAGCAGGGCAAGGACTGGTTCATCGTCGATCGCCGCACCACAGACCAATCCGCGCAGCAGACCGGCCCCACGGTCGGCGTCGGCATTGGCGGCGCGAGCTTCGGCAGCCACACGTCGACCGGGGTTGGCGTCGGGCTGAACTTTCCGTTGGGCCATAGCGGTCCGCGCGCCACAGCGGCGACGCTGGAAATCCGTATGGGCGCCGGCGCCAAGCCCGACGACGCCAACGCCTATGACGCGCATGCGACGTCCGCCAACCTGAGTGCGAGGCTGTTGCAGCACCGATGAACGTCAAGCGTGTCGAGACCGTCGAGATCGGCGCGGATGAGGGCGAAGGGCGCATCGATCGCTGGTTTCGCCGCCGCTATCCGCATCTGAGCCAAGGACAGATCGAAAAGCTCATCCGCACCGGTCAGGTGCGCGTCGACGGCGCGCGCGTGAAGGCTTCCGACCGCGTGACGCCGGGGCAGATCGTGCGCGTGCCGCCGCTGCCGGAAGCCACGCCGAAAACGCCCGCCGGCATGAGCGGCAAGGATCTCGATTTTGTCCGCTCGCTCGTGCTGATGAAGGACGACGACGTTATCGTCCTGAACAAGCCGCCTGGGCTTGCGGTGCAGGGCGGCACCAAGACGACGCGCCATCTCGATGCGCTGCTCGATGGTTTGAAGTTCGATCTGGAGAAGAAGCCGAAGCTCGTGCATCGGCTGGATCGCGACACGTCAGGCTGCCTTGTGCTTGCGCGTCACCCGCGCGCGGCGGCGTTTCTGGGCGAGGCGTTCCGCGACCGCGAGACCGACAAGATCTACTGGGCGATCGTGCTCGGCGTGCCGCGTCCGCATGACGGCGAAATTCGCGGCTGGATGCGCAAGGCGCCCGGCGCGCACGACGCGGATCGTGAAATGATGCAGCGCTGCGTGCAGAGCGACGAAGGCGCGGTGCACGCCATCACCCAATATTCGGTGATCTCCGAAGCGGGTCAGCGCGCGGCATGGGTGGCCTTAAAGCCCGTCACCGGCCGCACGCATCAGCTTCGCTTCCACATGGCCGAGATCGGCCATGCCATTGCCGGCGATCCGAAATACCGCTGCGACCGCGAGACGCCCGGCGGGCTGGCCGACAAGCTGCATCTGCATGCGCGCGCGCTTCGCCTGCCGCATCCCTCGGGCGGCGAGATCAACGTCGCGGCGCCCTTGCCGCCGCACATGAAAGCGGCGTTCGACCTGCTGGGCTTTGACGAGCGCGAGGCGAAAAATCCGTTCGCGCCATTTGTGGATTTCAAGGCGAAGCGTTAGGGCAGGGGCATGAAGAAGATCGATCTCAGCAAGGCGCCGACGCGCACCGGCTCGCGCTATCCCGCCCCTTATGACGAGCCCTGCAAAGCGCGCGTGGGCGCGCTGCTCGCCGACGCCGCCGGGCTTACGCAATTCGGCGTCAACCTCGTGCGCATTCCGCCGGGATCGTGGTCGAGCCAGCGCCATTGGCACGAGAAAGAAGATGAATTCGTCTGGGTCGTGGAAGGCGAACTCGTGCTGGTGACCGATGCGGGCGAAGAAGCGTTTGGCCCGGGCGATTGCGCGGGCTTCAAGGCCGGCGTGCATGACGGCCACTGCTTCCAGAACCGCAGCGACAAGGACGCCGTCATTCTCGCCATCGGCACGCGCGATGACGAAGATTGGGGCGAGTATTCCGATATCGACATGAAATTCTCGAACGGCCGCTATTCCGGCAAAGGCCGCTACACGCGCAAGAACGGAGAGCCGATTTGAGGCGCCTCGCTGTCTGGGACATCGACGGCACGCTGGTGGACTCGCGCCGCGCCATCACCGACGCCGTGCGCGACGCCTGGATCGCGCTCGATCTCGAACCGCCGAGCTACGAACAATCGCGCCGCGTCGTCGGGCTCAATCTCCTGGCTGCGGTGCAGACACTCGCGCCGACGCTTTCGCCCGACCGCTATCCGGAACTCGCCGTTGCCTACAAGGACGCGTTCCTGCGCAATCGCGAAGCCGGCCTGCACGAGCCGCTCTATGAGGGCGCCTTCGAAACGCTGCGCCTCCTCAAGGATGATGGCTGGTTGCTTGGCGTCGCTACCGGCAAGGCGCGACGCGGGCTTGAGCACATCCTCACGCATCACGGCGTGCGCGACTGGTTCGATGCCGCCTTCTGCGCCGACGATGGTCCAGGCAAGCCCGATCCGCACATGCTGCTCTGCAATCTGCGCACGCTCGATGTCGCGCCGCAGCACGCCGTGATGATCGGCGACACGAGTTTCGACATGGCGATGGCGCGCGCCGCCGACTGCTATGCTGTGGGCGTGAGCTGGGGCTTCCACACCGCCGACGAAGTGGAGGAGGGCGGCGCGCACGAATTGGCGCACGATTTTCCGACGCTGCTCAACGCACTGACGCGCTGGCGCGGCGCTGGCCCGCAGCAACAGCAGCAGCAACAGCAATGAGCGACGCGCCGCGCCGGTTCTACAAAGAAGTCGCCGTGCGCGAAGCCGCCGACGGCTTCGCCATCACGCTCGACGGGCGCGAGATCAAGACACCGGGCGGAAACGCGCTGCATGTCTCGAAGCGTGCGCTGGCCGACGGCGTCGCCGCGGAGTGGGAAGCGCAGACCAAGCAGATCGTGCCGGCGACGATGCCGTTCACGCGCTTCGCTTATGTCGCCATCGACCACACGCGCGGCCATCGCGACGAGCGCGTCAACATCCTGGTCCGCTACGCCGAGACCGATCT
>DASZSK010000204.1:0-3666 GCA_035548735.1 Caulobacterales bacterium
GAAGACCGGCACGAGCGGCTTCTTGTAGCGATCGGCAAGATAGACTTCACGCTTCACGTGATCGCTTTCGAAGGCGGCGCTCGAGCACATGACGATGACGCCCTTGGCGCCGCGTATGGCGCGGACGATCTCGCCGGCCCAGCCGTCGCCGGCCTGAATGCCGTCCTGATCAAGCCAGAATTGGCGACCTGACTGCTTCGCGGCGTCGATCACCGGCAGCACCACGGGCGCATTGGCGCGCGCATAGGAAACGAACACGGCCTCGCCCGGCGCTTTCGGCGCAGCCGCGGCCGGCGCGGCTTCCGCCGTTTCCTTGCCGGCCGGCGCATGCTTCGCGAGCCGCATCACGAGCGCGGCGAACGCGCCCACGAACAGCAGCAGCGCCGCCGCGAACAGCCAGATCATCAGACCTGACGGCAAGCCAAACCGGGCGCCGAGCGCATCGATGCCGCGCAGCAGATCGGAAAGCGTGCCGGGCGTCGGCCCAATGCGGTTGGCGAGCCAGATCGCCACCGTCGCCGCGATCGCCAGCGCGCCCGGCAAGAGGAGCGCCGCGAGGAGGACGTGGAGCCAAGCGCCCGCCGACTTGGGCTTCGACCCCGTCTTCGTCCCGTCCAGAAATTCGTCGCGAGCTTCTCGCGATCGAAGGGTGGAGGAAGCTTCAGCGGCTGCGTACCGGCGCGCCGGCGAGTTCTGCCGCTCCTGGATGGCGGCACAAACCTCGCCCCAGACGAACTCGCGTCGCGGCTCGAAGCTCGCATCGATGAAGGGCAGGTCCCGCAAGCCCACCGGTGCGAAGGCGCCGTCCAGCTTCACCAGCACGAGCCGGCCTTCGCTCCAGGCGTCGAGCGCCCGCTGCTCCAGCCTGAGCCGCCCCGGCGCGAACGGAAAATCCTTGGAATTCAGCAACACAACCACGTCGCTGGGTTCGACCGGCCGCAGCGCCGCCGCGCCGTTGTCCAATTCGACGAAATGGCCGCGCCGCTCAAGAAACGCCTCCAGCGTGTCCGCGGCCGGCCGGTCGGCCTCGGCGAAAGCGATGAATACGGTCATGGCGTGGCTCTTAGCATGGCCGTGCGACCGGGACATGGGGATGCATCAATCACCGACAGCGCCGTCATTGCGCCTTAACTCCGGCTCCCTATCCTTAAGCTCAGGCAAACCCTTACGGATCCCCGCCCGCTCGCATGAAGCCGCGCCTTTCCGACATCCCATTCCTCGCCGGCGCGGCGCCCGAAGTGCTGGCCGCCGTCGAGGACGAGGCGGAATGGTTTTCCGTCCCCGCAGGCTGGTCGGTGATGCGCGCGGGCGAGCCGGCGGACGGCGTCCTCTTCCTCGTCAGCGGCTCGCTCGCCGCGTTTCGCCCTGTGGATATCGGCGGGTTCAAGCTCCTGGGCTACATTCGCCCCGGCGAACCGGTCGGCGAGATGGCGCTGATCGCCCGCGAGCCCCACTCATCCAGCGTCTTCGCCATGCGCGACAGCGAACTGTTGCGGCTCTCGCCCGCGGCGTTCGAGCGCCTGGTGGAGGCGCACCCCAAGCTGATGGAGCACATCGCGCGCCTGATGCTGACGCGGGCGCGGATGCGGCCGCGCGAAAACGCCCGCGCCGATCCGAAGATTTACGCGTTGATCGCCACCTCGCCGACCATCGACCTGAAACTGCGCGCCCGCACGCTGCAGACCGCGCTGAAGCGCCTCGGCAAGCGCGCGGCGGTCGTCGGCGAAGAAGGCCAGGACATGGAAAGCGCCTGGTTCGATGCGCTCGAGGCCAAGAACGACGCCGTCTTTCTGATCTCGCCGGTGGCCGACACCCCGTGGTTTCGCACCTGCCTGCGTCAGGCCGATCGCATCTGGGTGCTGGCGCGCGCCGACGCCCGCCCGTCCGTGCCGCTCTTCCCGATGGAAGAACCCTCGCCGGCGCGGGCGTTCCGCCTGGTCGACGTCATTCTTTTGCATCATGGGTCAGACCGCAAAGCCGCCACCACCGACGAATGGCGCATCGCCGCCGACGCGGCGCGTCTCTTCCATTGGCGCGGGCTTGAGGATGCGGATTGCGCGCGCCTCGCGCGCATCGTCGCGCGGCGTTCGATCGGCCTCGTCCTTTCCGGCGGCGGCGCGCGCGCCTACGCGCATATCGGCGTGGTGCGGGCGCTTCGCGAGGCGGGCCTGCCGTTCGACATCGCCGGCGGCACCTCGATGGGCGCGATCGTCGCCGCCTGCGCCGCCATCGGCTGGAGCGACGATGAGATCGAAGTGCGCATCCGCAAGGCGTTCGTCGAAAGCAATCCGCTGGGCGACTACGTGCTTCCTGTGGTGTCGCTCTCATCCGGCAAGCGCGTGGAAGACCGTCTGCGCGAGCATTTCGGCGAATTGCTGATCGAAGATCTGGAGATTCCCTTCTTCGCCGTCTCCACCAATCTCGTCTCAAGCTCTATCCGCGTGCATCGCTCCGGCGTTCTGCGCGACGCGCTGCGCGCCTCGATCTCACTGCCCGGCATTCTGCCGCCCGTGATCGAAGGCGACGCGATCCTCGTCGATGGCGCGGTGTTGAAGAATTTTCCCGTCGACGTGCTGAAAGAATTGCACCGCGGGCCAATCATCGGCGTCGACGTGGCGCAGCAAGAAGGCATCAATCCGGCCGACTTCCGTCACCCGCCGGGCTTCTTCCGCTGGGTCGCGAGCCACGGCCTGCAAGAGCCGCCGCCGATCGCATCGCTTTTGATCCGCGCCGCGACGCTTGCGGTCGATCCGTGGGAGGGCCGCTCTGGCGCCGATCTGCTGATCACGCCCGAAATGGCCGACGTCGATCTCCGCGACTGGAAACGCTTCGACGACGCGGTGGCCGCGGGTTACGAATCCACCGTCGCCGCGCTGCAGCGTCCGCATGGCCTCTTCCAGGCGCCGCCGGAGGATTCGCTCGCCAACCTCGCCTATGGCGGTGCGCTCGAAGCCGCCGATTAACACTGGCGTCGCAAAAGCAGCGTTCTTATGGTCCTCGCCCGAGGGGACATCCATGCGCATCGCTTTCGCCGCTGCTCTGTTGCTTTCGATCGTCGCTTGCTCGCGGCCCGCCCCGCAAACGACAGCGCAGGCCACTACGAGCAGCGCTGACTGCGCGAAGACCGCAACGCATCAGGTGACGTTCTCCAGCACGACCGCGCCTGACACGGTGACGGCGCGGGCCGAAGGACCGACCTGCGCGCAAGCCTTCGTGACGCTCACCATCCGCGCCGCCAATGGCGATCCCTTGTGGACGTTCGCCGACGCCTACGCCGTCATGCAAGGCGGCGGCGCGCCGCCTTCGCAGATGCCGCCCGAGATCGCCGCGAAGATGGACGAATTCCTGACCAGTTGGGCCGACGTCACCGTGAAGACGACGCGCGATCTGCCGGAATGGCGCGCCGGCGCCGCAACGCTGACGGACAGCGTGCAGGGCATGTCCTATTCCACGCCGTTCGACCGCGAGAGCTACGAACATCTACGCGCGCAGAACCTGCCCGACCTCTGTTTCGCGGCGGGAAGCGAATCCTCGCAATGCATCATCATGGACCCGGCCTCGCACCAAGCGAGTTTGATGGTCACGTTCGGAGCCTGACAGCATGAAACGCTACTGGATGTTCGCGCCGCTTCTGGCGCTGCTGGCGTGCGGGCAACCGCAAGCGAC
>DASZSK010000205.1:0-12905 GCA_035548735.1 Caulobacterales bacterium
CGAAAGCCCGCTTCGTTCAGATAGGCGTCGCGCTTGGCGTCGAACGCGACTTGATCCGGATCGCCGTGCTGCGAGCCATCCAGTTCGACAACGAGCTTCGCATCGAAGCACACGAAATCGCCGACATAGTCGCCCAGCGGAACTTGCCGACGAAACTTGAAGGCCGCGAAACGGCGATCGCGCAGCAGCATCCACAAGATGCGTTCTTCGTCGCTCATCTCCCGGCGCAAGCGCCGCGCGCGCTGCAACGCGCGATCCGATTTGGCAAGACGCGACATCGCCCCTCATTCGTCTCGGCGCGTTCCGCGCCGACGCCGGCCCTCTCCCCCTGTGGGAGAGGGCGATGAAGCGCGCGACATGTCAACAATCGCAAACCGGGTGAGGGGCGCGAGCGCGAAACTTGGACATCGCGCTTTCATCCCTCATCCGTCTTCGCTTCGCTCAGCCACCTTCTCCCACAAGGGGAGAAGGACGAAAGCCGTCCAACGCGGATTGCGTCCGCGCCTATCCCACACGCTCCTACACCCATCCCCTTGTTTCCCCACGCCTCCCGCCACCGCCAATCCGACCCAACTCACACCCGCGCTAAACTCCTCCCGTCCCGGCTAGGGAGGCGCGCGGTGCACCAAGGCCAAACGCAGTCGGGACGCAATCGAGCGTGATGCGGTTCAAACTGGCGACAGGGCGCACCGCTGCTTCGGGGAGAAAGGAACCCGAAGGCTCCGGTTCGAGAACTTGGTCTCGTCCGCACGCCGACCGGAAATGAACGCCCAGCGCTAAGCGCGCTCGGAAACCCAGCGTCGTGGGAGATCGGCCGCGGTCGAGCGGAGCGAGGGAGGAGCCCTTCCGATCAAATTCCCATCTGCCCGAAAACGCATGGTGCCCCGAGGCGCCTTGAACGCTTCAGGCTTTCACCGGCGAACAACGATTGCGCGAGGCGCGCTTCGAGCACACCTCACATGTTTTTTTCGCGCACTCTCGAAGCGCGTCTCGCTCTCCCGCCCTTTTTCGGCGCGCTTTCACGCCATGCGTGACGGCGACGTCGGCGCGTGCGTCCGCACGGGCGCCCTTCGCGCGCGAAATGTCCCCATTCCAGACACGAAAGGCGGGTCTTAACCCTCCCCGCCGCTGCGTCCCAAGGGCGCGCGGCATAGCGCGGCGGCGCTCGCCGCGCTAAGAGGCGGGACCGGGGACAAAGACCAAAGCATGACTGGCCAGAAGGCGATCTTCGACCGCGCGACGCTCGCCTTCGTGGGGCTTGCCCTGCTCATCCTGGCGCTGCGGATCTGGGGCCTCGTCGCCACGCCGCTCAACCTGCAGGCGGACGAAGCGCAATATTGGTCTTGGTCGCGCCATCTCGACTTTGGCTACTTCTCCAAGCCGCCGCTGATCGCCTGGGTGGTCGCCGGCACGACGTCGCTATTCGGCGATGCCGAATGGGCGGTGCGGCTGACCGCGCCGGTGGCGCACACCTTGGCGGCGCTCGCTTTGTTCGGCCTCGGGCGCAGCGCGTACGGCGCAACGGTCGGCGTCTGGGCTGGCTTGTCGTGGCTCCTGCTGCCGGGCGTGTTCTTGTCCGCCGGCGTCATGTCCACCGACGCGCTGGTGCTGCCGCTCTGGTCGATCGCGTTATTTTGCGCGTGGCGGCTGGTGGTGTCGCGGAGCTGGGCCTGGCCGATCGCGCTCGGCTTGGTGCTGGGGCTCGGCGTGCTGGCGAAATACGCCATGCTCTACTTCGTGCTCTGCGCGGCGCTCGCGGCCTATTGGTCGATCCCGGTGCGCGACGCGCTGAAGGGCGGACGCTGGGCGGCCGTCGTCGGCGTCGGCCTGCTGGTGATGTCGCCCAACCTCTATTGGAACGTCACGCACCATTTCGAGACCGTCGGCCACACCGTCTCGAACGCGCATCTCACCCACAACCTCATCCACCCTGAAGAGGTGTTCGAATTCATCGGCAGCCAAGCCGCCGTGATCGGACCAGTGCTGTTCTGCGCGCTCGGCTGGATGCTGTGGCGCGCCTGGATGCGCTCGGCCGGCCTGTCCGACCAGGACCGGTTCCTGATCGCCTTCATCCTGCCGCCCATCCTATTGATGATCGTGCAGGCCTTCCTCAGCCGCGCCAACGGCAATTGGGCGGCCGTCGCCTACCCCGCCGCCATTGTCTGGATCGCTGGAACGCTGGCCGCTTCGAAGCGTGGCCGCGCCGTGCTGATCGCGGCGACCCTGGTGAACTTCGCCATGGGCGCGGTGTTCGGCTTCGCGGCGCTGCGGCCCGATCTTGCCGATCGCGTGAAGTCGCTGTCCAACTCGATCAAGCGCGCGCGCGGCTGGGACGAAACCGCGCATCAAATCGCCCTGCGCGCCACGCCGCACCCGGGCGAGCCGCCCTACACGGCCGTGCTGGTCGACGATCGCGATCTCTTCTACGAACTCAATTATTACTGGCGCGAAGCACGTCGCGAAGGCGCGCCGTTGCCGCCGGTGCGGATGTGGAAGCTCTATTCGGGTCCGCACAATTCCGCCGAGAGCAACGATCCGATGCGCCCTGAAGAAGGCGCACGCGTGCTGATCGTGCATCAGAACGCGCGCTACGTGCCGCTGGTGGCCGCCGACTTCACCGTATTTCGCGCCGTCGAGCCGCTCAGCGTCTCGCAAGGCGCGGTGCATCCGCGCGTGTTCGAAGTGTCGGTCGGCGAAGGCTTCGCCCCGGCGCCGCGGGACGCCGCGTTCATGCAGCGTATCCACGGCATCGACACCGGCTCGGACTAATCGAGCGCCTGATCGATCGGGCTGGCGCCGCTCTCGGCGTCGCTGACATTGGCGCGGAAAAGCGCAAACAATTCTCGGCCAAAGCCGCGCGCGTGCGAGGTGAGATCGAGCGGCGCGCAGTCGCGCTCGCGCCAATCCGTCGGAGAGATCACCTCCAACACGCCGGCGCCCGCATCGACCCTAATATGATCCCCGTCGCGCAGCTTCGCGATTGGCCCGCCGGCCGCCGCTTCAGGAACGACATGGATCGCACACAGCACCTTGCCCGACGCGCCGGACATGCGCCCGTCGGTGACCAGCGCCACCTTGAAACCGCGATCCTGCAGCGCGCCCATCATCGGCATCAGCTTGTGCAGCTCCGGCATGCCGTTGGCGCGCGGCCCCTGCCCGCGCACGACGACGACGCAATCGCAATCCAATTCGCCGTCGCGGAATGCACGCTGCACGTCGGCCTGATCGGTGAATATCTTGGCCGGCGCCTCGACCACGCGATGCGCTTCATCGACGGCGGAAATCTTCGTCACCGCGCGGCCGATGCCGCCTTTCATCACGCGCAAACCGCCGTCCGGGCTGAAGGGCGAAGCACCCGCGCGCAGCACCTCCTCGTCGCCGCTCCGCTCCGCCGCCGGCCTCCAGGCGACGCCGCCTTCGGCGAGGAACGGCTCGGTGGCGTAGGCCGCCATGCCCTCCTTCACCACCGTCATGATGTCGCCGTGCAGGAGGCCGAGCCCAAGCAGCTCGCGCACCAGAAACGCCATGCCGCCGCAATCGTGGAAACGGTTCACGTCGGCGTAGCCGTTCGGATAGATGCGCGCCAGAAGCGGCGTCACGCGCGAGATGTCGGAGAAATCATCCCAATTGATCTCGACGCCCGCCGCGCGCGCAATCGCCGGCAGATGGATCATGTGATTGGTCGAACCGCCCGAAGCGCACAAGCCCACGATGGCGTTGACGATGGCGCGCTCGTCGACGACGCGGCCGATCGGCCGATAATCGTCGCCCATGCCGGTGATCGCCGCGGCGCGGACGGCCGCCGCGGCCGTCAGCGCGTCGCGAAGCGGCGTGTAGGGCTGAATGAACGCGGCGCCCGGCATATGCAGGCCCATCACTTCCATCATCATCTGATTGGAGTTGGCCGTGCCATAGAAGGTGCATGTTCCCGGCGCGTGATAGGCGCGCGCTTCGGCCTGCAGCAATTCCTCGCGGCCGATCTTGCCCTCCGCGAACAGCTGGCGAAGCTTCGCCTTCTCGCGATTGGGCACGCCGGACGGCATCGGCCCGCCAGGGACCATGATCATCGGCAGCCAGGGAAAACGCAGCGCGCCGATCAGCAGACCCGGCACGATCTTGTCGCAGATCCCAAGGCAAAGCGCGCTGTCGAACGTGGCGTGCGAGAGCGATACAGCCGTCGCCAGCGCGATCACGTCGCGCGAGAACAGCGAAAGCTCCATGCCCTCGAAGCCTTGCGTGATCCCATCGCACATCGCCGGCACGCCGCCCGCGACCTGCGCGGTGGCGCCGGCCTTGCGCGCGGCCTCCTTGATCACCGCGGGAAACGAAGCGTAGGGCGCATGCGCGGAAAGCATGTCGTTGTACGAGGTGACAATGCCGATCGACGGCCACTTGCCTTGCAGCAGTAAGTCGCGGTCGTGCGCGGGACAGCCCGCCGAATTGTGCGCCTGGTTGGGCGCGGAGAAGCGCACCCGCGCCGGCGCCTTCGCGTCATACGCATCGATCAGCTCGAGATAGCGCCGGCGCCGTTGCGCGGAGCGCTGTCTGATGCGCTCGGTGACGGCTTCAATGGTGGAGTGAAGTGGCGACATTGGCGTCTCGTCTAGCGCGCCGGCAAGGGTCGCACATCGTCCTTCTCCCCTTGTGGGAGAAGGTGGCTGAGCACGGCGTGCGAAGCCGGTTGAGGGTTGAAAGCACAATCACTCGGAGGCATTCGCGGTCACCCCTCATCCGGTCTCGCGCCGACTTCGTCGGCTTCGACCGCCTTCTCCCACGAGGGAAGAAGGACGATGCTTCGGCGTTCACAAGCGTTTCAGTCCGGATCCCACCAGGCGCGGCCGTCGCGGTCGAGCAACAGCGCCGAAGCGAGCGGTCCGTTCGAACCGGCTGCGTAAGATTGCGGCTCCGACTTATCGTCCGCCCAAGCTTCCAACAGCGCGTCGGCCCACGTCCAGGCCGCCTCGACTTCTTCGCGGCGCATGAACAGCGCGAGATTGCCGCGCGCGACATCCATGAGCAGACGCTCGTAAGCGTCCGGGTAGCGCACCGCGAATTCTTCTGCGTAGGAGAGATTGAGCGGCACTTCCTTGACGCGAAGGCCGCCAGGCCCCGGCTCCTTGATGTTGAGCCAGAGCGTCACGGCTTCATCCGGCTGGATGCGCAGCACCAGACGATTTGGCGTGTCGGTGCCGTCGCCGAACAGCGCGATCGGCGGGCGCTTGAACTGAATGACGATCTCCGATCGGCGATGCGCCATGCGCTTGCCGGTGCGCAGATAGAACGGAATGCCGGCCCAGCGCCAATTATCGACCTCCGCCTTGATGGCGACAAACGTCTCGGTACGGCTCGGCTTGCCCTGCAATTCTTCGCTATAACCCGGCACGGTCTTGCCATCGACGAGGCCGGCCTTGTACTGGCCCCGCACGGTCTTCTCGCGTGCTTCGTGCCGCGTGATCGGCCGCAGCGCGGACAGCACTTTCAGCTTCTCGGTGCGGATGTCGTCGCCATCGACGGAGATGGGCGGCTCCATCGCCACGAGACACAAGAGCTGCAGAATATGATTCTGCACCATGTCGCGGAGCGCGCCCGAACCGTCATAATAGCCGGCGCGGCCTTCGAGGCCGACCGTCTCGGCCACTGTGATCTGCACGTGATCGATCGCATTGCGCGACCACAAAGGCTCGATCAGCGCATTGCCGAACCGGAGCACCATCAGATTCTGCACCGTCTCTTTGCCGAGATAGTGATCGATCCGATAGATGCGATGCTCGTCGAACACCGCGCCGACGCCTTCATTGATCGCCTTGGCCGAAGCGAGATCGTGACCGATCGGCTTCTCGATGACGATGCGCGAGTTCGGTGTCGCCAGCCCCGTCTCCTGCAGACGCTGCGCGATCGGCACGAACAGATTGGGCGCGGTCGACAGATAGAAGATGCGCGTCTTGTCGGCGCCGTTCTTCAGAAGCTCGATGGCGCCTTTCCAGGCCGGCTTCGGCGCCGTGCCGTCGAGCGTGACGAAGAAGACGTGCTGGAGAAACTCGTCGAACTTGGCGTCGTCGACCTTGATCTCGCCGGCGAATTTCTTGTGGCTGGTCTTCACCAGCTCGCGGAAGGCGTTGTCGTCGAGCTGCTGGCGCGAAAAGCCGATGATCCGCGAATTGGCCGGAATCTGGCCGTCCAAGAAGCGGTGCAGGAGGGCCGGAAACAGTTTGCGGAGCGCGAGGTCGCCGGTGGCGCCGAAGACCACCAGATCGAAGGGCGGGACGGGGATGAACTCAGCCATGACAGCGCTATCAATCTCAGTTTGCGGACGGAGGCAAATCAGGCCCCGGTGAGGAGGCCCCCATATGCCTTTACCAAGGCTTCCTTGAACTTTGGTTCGCCCGCCAGCCGGGCCGGAAAGACCGCCCCGAGCCCCAGAAAGAGCGGGACGTCGAACCCGGCTTCGTCCCGGGCCCGGGCGGCGGTCTCCAGCAGCAACGGGGCCAGCGGGTCGGTCAGCTTGTCGCCGCTCTGGGCCTTGCGGCGCAGGAAAAGCAGCCAGGCGGCGACGATCCGGGCTGGCCGCTCGATCGGCCGGCCAGCGGCCAGGGCCTCTTCGATCAGCCCGAACAGGCGGTTCGGGAGCTTCTGCGACCCATCCCAGGCGATCTGCGAAAGCAGGTGACGGATCTCCGGATTATGAAAGCGCTTCAGCACCGCTTCGATATAGGCCGCGAGATCGAGCCCTTCAGGCGCCTTGAGGCTTGGCGCGACGTCCTTGGTCATCAGGTCGCGCACGAACGCCGCGAGCTCAGGATCGGCGATCGCGTCGCGCACCGTCTCGTGGCCGCGCGCCAGCCCGAGATACGCAAGCGCCGAATGGCTCGCGTTCAAGACGCGCAACTTGGCGCGTTCGAAGCCGGAGACGTCGTCGGTGAGCGTGACGCCAGCGGCTTGCCAATCCGGACCGCCCTGATGCTCGTGGCGCTGGATCACCCATTGCGTGAAGGCTTCCCGCTGGATCGGCCAGCGATCCGTCACCCCCAACGCCGCAGCGACGCGCTCGCGCAGCGCATCGGTGGTCGCCGGCGTGATGGAATCCACCATGGTGCAAGGAAATTCGACGTTTTCGGCGATCCAGACGCTGAGGTCCGGATCGTGTTCGGCGGCGAAAGTGATGACGGCGCGGCCGAGCTTGCCGCCATTGTCGACCAGATTGTCACAGGAGATGACGACGAAGGGTCTGCCGTTCGCTTCACGCCGGCGACGCAATGCTTCGGCGAGAAAGCCGATCGCGCTTTTCGGCGCTGCGCGGTTGGCGAGATCGGCGCGGATGTCGGCGTGGCCGAAATCGAGCTGACCATCGGCGCCAAGGCAATAGCCCTTCTCGGTGATGGTGAGCGTGACGATCTCCGTCTCCGCCGCCGCGAGGCGCCGCAGCACGGCTTCCGGATCACGCGGCGCCACCAGCACCTTCTGAATCGCGCCAATAACGCGGAAGCTCACCTGCTCGTCGAGCAGCGCCAACGTGTAAAGGCCGTCTTGCGGGTTGAGTGCATCGGCCACGTCCGGCGAATGCAGCGAGACGCCGGTGATCCCCCAGCGCGGATCGCGCGCGAGAATGGCGTCGAACGCCGCGGCTTGGTGCGCGCGGTGAAAGGCGCCCGGCCCCAGATGCACGACGCCCGGACGAACCGCCGCGCGGTCATAAGCGGGCTTGGCGACGCGCGCCGGCAGGCGCGGCAAGGTCGCGGCGGAGAGGAAATCTTGGCCCATCGGCGCCTTCCTAACCCAAGAGGGCTGACAGCGGCATCTCCCTGGGGCAAGTCTGACACCGGTGACGCCGCTTTTCGTCTCCGCCCGCTACCACAAGGCCAAGGCATGCCCAAGCCGATTGTGCTCCACGAAGACCGCCTCTTCCCGGCCGACGCGAGCGTCCGCGCCATCGCGCGGGCGCTCTACGCGCAGGTGAAGGATCTGCCGATCATCAGCCCGCACGGCCACACCGATCCGGCCTGGTTCGCCGACAATCAGACCTGGTCGAACGCGACCGAGCTTCTGCTCACGCCCGACCACTACCTGTTCCGCATGCTCTATTCGCAGGGCGTCCCGCTCGAGAAGCTGTGCGTGCCGTCGCGCGCCGGCGCCTCGAAAGCCGATCCGCGCGAAGCGTGGCGGCTGCTCGCCAAGAACTTCCATCTGTTCCGCGGCACGCCCTCCTGGCTCTGGCTCAACCACGTGTTCAAGGTCGTGTTCGGCATGGAGGAGCGGTTGGACGCCGACACCGCCGATTCCTACTACGACACCATCAACGCCAAGCTGGCGACCGATGCGTTCCGCCCGCGCGCGCTGTTCGAGCGCTTCCGCATCGAGGTGATCGCCACCACCGAAAGCCCCACCGATACGCTGGAGCATCACCAGAAGATTCGCGCGTCCGGCTGGAAGGGCAATGTGATCACGGCGTATCGGCCCGATCCGGTGATCGACGCCGAGCACGAGCAATTTCACGACGCGCTCGCGCGCTTCGCCGAATTGAGCGGCGAAGACGTGCGTTCATGGAAGGGCTACCTCGCCGCGCACCGTCAACGGCGCGCGTTCTTCGCCAGCATGGGCGCGACCTCAAGCGATCACGGCCACCCGACGGCGGCGACCGCCGATCTCTCCGACGCCGAAGCCGAAGCGCTGTTTCAGCGCGTGCTGAAACCCAATCCGTCCGCCGCCGACGCCGAACTCTTCCGCGCGCAAATGCTGACGGAGATGGCGAGAATGTCGCTGGACGACGGCTTCGTGCTGCAGATCCATCCCGGCAGCTTCCGCAATCACAATCGCTGGCTGTTCGAAGCCTACGGCCGCGACAAAGGCGCCGACATCCCGATGCGCACGGATTATGTGCGCGCGTTGAAGCCGCTGCTCGACCGCTTCGGCAACGAGCGCGACCTGACCGTGATCCTGTTCACGCTGGACGAAAGCAGCTATGCGCGCGAACTCGCGCCCCTGGCGGGCCATTATCCGGCGCTCAAACTGGGGCCGGCCTGGTGGTTCCACGACAGCCCCGAAGGCATGCGCCGCTTCCGCGAACAGACCACCGAGACCGCAGGCTTCTACAACACGGTCGGCTTCAACGACGACACGCGCGCCTTCCTCTCCATCCCCTGCCGTCACGACGTGGCGCGGCGGGTGGACAGCGCCTTCCTGGCGAAGCTCGTGTCGGAGCACCGCATGGCCGAGGATGAAGCCGCCGACCTGATCGTCGATCTGTCGTACAATCTGGCTAAGCGCGCCTATAAGCTCACCACGAAAGCGCCGACGTGAGCGTGAGGCAAAGCTGCAGGTGAATTTAGCGCGTCTGGTCTTCCGCCGGAGGCGTGCTTGGCCGTATGGTCTCGCGTTGTCATAGGCTTGAAGACGGCATGAACGCTGACACGACGAGATTGGGCCTGCGCAAGAAGGCGGAGGCCGCGCGCGACGACAGCGCCGCCAAGCTGGTGCAGCAGAACGTGCGCCTGCTGGATAAGCTGCTGCGCGACGCGATCGGCTATCTCGACGGCGCGGAGGGCGAAGCGCTCTACGAGCGCGCGCTCAAGGCGCACCCGGAAGATCTTTCCAAGCTCTCCACGCAGGAAGCGATGTACGCCGCGCGCGCGCTGGCGTGTCTTTCGACCTTCTCCAACATCGCTGAAGATGTGGTCGGCCGCCGCCGGCAAGCGGACCTTGTGCTGGCGTCGGATGAATCGCGCCCGCGCAATCTCGCCGGCGCCGCAACCTGGCTTAAACGCCATGGACACACGAAGGAAGAACTCGACGGACTCTTTCAGTCCATGCACGTGACGCCGGTGCTGACCGCGCACCCGACGGAAATGCGCCGCCGTTCGGTGATGGAGCGCGAACACGAACTGGCGCGGCTGCTGGCGCTGCATCACAATGCGCGCCGCCAGCCCAACGAAGAATTGCGCGACGAACTCTTCCGCACCATCGCCATCCTCTGGAAGACGCGCCTGCATCGCCCCGACCGCATCATGGTCGAGGACGAGATCGACAACACGCTCTCCTTCGTGAAGCGCGCGATCCTGCCGGCGATGGTGACGCTCTACGCCGGCTGGGCGCGCGATTTCGAAGAGCTGGAGCCGTTTCCCAACGTGCTGTCGCTCGGCACCTGGATCGGCGGCGACCGCGACGGGCACCCGCACGTCAATGACATCACGCTGCGCCAGGCGTTGCGCTTTCAGGCGCAGCTGATCATCGATTTCTATCTCGGCGAGATCAACAAGCTCGGCGCCGAACTCACCATCAACTCGACGCTGGCGCATGTGTCGGAAGACTTGCTTGAGCTGGCGCGGCGTTCGCACGAAAGCGCGATCCAGCGCGCCGACGAACCGTATCGCCGCGCGCTCATCCTGATCCGCCAACGTCTGCAAGCGACGCGCGCACGGCTTGCGAACGGCGTCAGCGGCGACAACGCGGTCGACGCGCCCTTCTACGCCTCGCCCTACGACTTCATCCAGGACCTCGAGGTCATCCGTCAATCTCTGATCGAGAATGGCGGCGAGCGTCTGGTGGGGCGTTCGCTTCGCGTGCTGATCCAGATCGTACGCGTCTGCGGCTTCCATCTGCTGGCGATCGACCTCAGGCAAAATTCCGACGTGCACGAGAAGGTGATTGCGGAATTGTTCGCGCGCTCCCCGGCGAGCGCGAATTATCTCTCGCTGCCGGAATGGGCGCGCGTCGAAGCTTTGCTGGCGCAGTTGGCGCAGGATCGCCCGCTGCGCTGGCCGCTTGGCGAATACTCGCCGCTGGTTCGGAAGGAACTGGCGATCCTCGACGCCGCCGCGCAAGCGATCGGTCAGTTCGGTCCTTCCGCCGTTGGCTCCTACATCATCTCGAAGGCGGCGACGGTTTCCGACATCCTCGAAACCTATGTGCTGATGAAGCAGGCGGGGCTCGTCTCCGGCGGCGGCTCGCCCCGCGCGCTGGTGCGCGTCGCGCCGCTGTTCGAAACCATCGACGATTTGCGCAACGCGCCGGACGTCATACGCGCCTGGCTGAAGACGCCGGTGGCGCGCTCGCTGATCGGCGGCGACAAAGTGCTCGAAGTGATGCTGGGTTACTCCGACAGCAACAAAGACGGCGGCTATGTCGCCTCGCGCTGGGAAGTGCACCAGGCGGCGGCCGCGCTCAGCCAAACCTGCGCGGAGGAAAAGGTCGGCCTGCAACTCTTCCACGGCCGCGGCGGCACCGTCGGTCGCGGCGGCGGCCCCTCCTATTCCGCTATTCTTTCGCAACCGCCCGGCTCGGTCGGCGGGCGCATCCGCCTCACCGAACAAGGCGAAGTCATCGCCCGCAAATATGGCGACGAAATCACGGCGCGCGACACGCTCGACAGCCTCGCGGCCGCGACGTTGCTCGCGACCGCGGGGCACAAGCCGGGCGAAGCCATCGCCGAACCGCGTTTCCTCGACACGATGAGCGCCGTGGGCGAAGCCTCCTACAAAGCCTATCGCGCGCTGGTCGATCTTCCTGACTTCGTCGACTTCTTCCATTGCGCCACGCCGATCGCGGAAATCCGCGATCTCAAAATCGGCTCGCGCCCCGCGTCGCGCACGGCGTCGAAACGCATCGAAGATCTGCGCGCGATCCCGTGGGTGTTCTCCTGGACGCAGGCGCGCATGATGCTGCCGGGCTGGTTCAGCTTCGCTTCCGGCGTGCGCGATGCGAAGGCCGACATCGTCGTGCTGCGTGAGATGGCGGAGCGCTGGCCGTTCTTCGAAACCATGCTGTCCAACATGGAAGTGGCGCTGGCGCAGAGCGATATGGACATCGCCGCTGCTTATGTCGGCCTCGTGCCCGATGCGGCGATGGCCAAGCGCACATTTGCGATCATTCGCGACGAATGGCAGGCCGCGCGTGATCTGGTGCTGGAGATCAAGCAGAGCGCCTTCCTGCTGGAGTCACAGCCGGAGCTTGCGGAGTCCGTGACGCTGTCCAAACCTTACCTCGAATCGTTGAATCATTTGCAGGTCGAGCTGCTGTCGCGGCGGCGGCGCGGCGAAACCGGCGAAGCGATCCAGCTCGGCATTCAGCTCACGGTGAACGGCATCGCCGCGGGCCTGCGCAATACGGGTTGATGGAATGCGCATCGTTTGTTTTGGCGAATTGCTGATCCGGCTCTCGGCGCCGGGGCGCGAGATGTTGCTGCAGACGCCTGAGCTGCGCGTGCACATGGGCGGCGCGGAGGCGAACGTCGCGGTCTCGCTGGCGCGGTTTGGCTTCGCGCCGTCGATCGTCTCGATCGTATCGGACAACGCGCTCGGCCGCGCGGTGATCGAGGAATTGCGCCGCTACGGCGTCGACACCACGACCATCAAAACGCATGCGGGCCGCATGGGCCTCTACTTCCTCTCGCCGGGCGCGATCCAGCGGCCGAGCCAAGTGCTCTATGATCGCGCCGATTCAAGCTTCGCGCTCGCGCCGGCCGATCTGATCGATTGGGCGCCGATATTATCCGGCGCATCCTGGCTGCATCTCTCGGGCATCCCGCCGGCGATCAGCGCCAACGCAGCGAGCGCCGCTTTGCGCGCCGCCAAGGCCGCGCGGCAGGCTGGCGCGAAGGTCTCGTTCGACGGCAATTATCGCGGTTCGCTCTGGGGCGGGCGCGCGCGTGAAGCGCCGGGTATTCTGGGCGCGCTGTTGGCCGAAGCGGATCTTGCCTTCGCCGATCATCGCGACGTCGCGCTTATCACCGGCAAGACGTTCGACGGTGACGAACACGAACAGCGCCAACACGCCGCCGCCACGGCCTTCGCCGCGTTCCCAAAGCTGCAACGTATCGCCTGCACGGCGCGGCGCGTGCACAGCGTCGACCACAATGACCTTTCGGGCGTGATGTTCACGCGCGACGGGGTGTGGACGACGCGTGAGTATGCACT
>DASZSK010000206.1:0-1748 GCA_035548735.1 Caulobacterales bacterium
GCTGTTTGGGCTCGTTCAGCGCTACGAAGTGAGTCGGACGACGCCTTATCTGCTGTTGTCGCCCTTGGTCTCGTTCACGCTGAGCGCGCCTATTCTGGGGGACCACATCACGCTGCAAATCGCCCTTGGCGGGGCTGCGACGCTGGCAGGCGTCGTGCTGGTGGCTGCGGCCGAACGGCGCTTCGCGACCGTTCGGCAGAAAACGGCGTGAAAACATCGAGTTGCGGAGCCACACGCGGCTGCGCGGAAGGGTATGAAAGCACCCCTCGAAGTTTGCTCCCCCGGACCCCAAATGCTAGCCTGTGACGGAATCGTAAACGCGCTCTGACGCGCTTTCCCCGCCGTCCTTTCCACCCAGACAGAAGTCCAGGTTTCCTTTGTCCGACACCAGCGATTCCGCCCCGCCGGGCGGCCCGTCTTTGCCGAAAGGCGTCTCTCTCATCACCATCGAGGACGAGCTCAAGCGCTCATATCTCGACTATGCGATGAGCGTCATCGTCTCGCGCGCGCTTCCCGATGTGCGCGACGGTTTGAAGCCTGTGCACCGGCGCATCCTCTACGCCATGAAAGTGTCGGGAAACACGTCCGACAAGCCGTACCGCAAATGCGCGACCGCCGTCGGCGACGTGATGGGCGATTATCACCCGCACGGCGACGCCGCGATCTACGAGGCGCTCGTGCGGATGGCGCAGGACTTCTCGATGGGCCTGCCGCTCATCGACGGACAAGGCAATTTCGGCTCGGTCGATGGCGATCCGCCGGCGCAGATGCGTTACACCGAAAGTCGGCTCTCGAAAGCGGCAAACTTCCTCCTGAACGACATCGACGAGGACACCGTCGATTTCCAGCCGAACTACAATGGCGAACGCAACGAGCCGACCGTTCTGCCGGCGCGCTTTCCGAACATTCTGGTCAATGGCGGCGGCGGCATCGCCGTCGGCATGGCCACCAATATTCCGCCGCACAATCTGACCGAAATCGTCAATGCGGCGATCGCCCTGATCGACAAGCCGGACACGACCGATCTCGAATTGCTCGACATTGTGCCGGGACCTGACTTTCCGACCGGCGGTGAGATTCTTGGGCGCAACGGCGCCCGGGCGGCGCTGTTGACCGGCCGCGGCTCCGTCATCATCCGCGCCAAGTATCATAACGAGACCATACGCGGCCGCGAAGCGATCGTGTTCACCGAGATTCCGTATCAGGTGAACAAGTCGGTGCTGGTGGAGCGCATCGGCGAGAACGTGCGCGAGAAGCGCATCGAAGGCATTGCCGAGGTGCGCGACGAGAGCAATCGCGAAGGCGTGCGCATCGTCATAGAATTCAAGCGCGACGCCGTGCCGGACGTGGTGCTGAACCAACTCTATCGCTTCACGCAGCTGCAGACGTCGTTCGGCGTCAACATGCTGGCGCTGAATGGCGGCCGCCCCGAACAGATGGGCCTTCGGGCCATGCTGGTGGCGTTCCTGAGCTTCCGCGAACAGGTCATCACGCGTCGCACGAAGTTCCGTCTTGCGAAGGCGCGCAAGCGCGGCCACGAGACTGTCGGTCTCGCCATCGCCGTCGCCAACATCGACGAAGTGATCCGCGTCATCCGCGAAAGCGCTGATCCGGCTACTGCGAAGGACGCGCTGATGTCGCGCGCATGGCCGGTTGGCGACATGCTGCCGCTGATCGCGCTGATCGCCGATCCGCGGACGCAGGTTATCGAAGGCGGCGCGATCCGGCTTTCGGAAGAACAAGCGCGC
>DASZSK010000207.1:0-6333 GCA_035548735.1 Caulobacterales bacterium
GCCCTGGCGCCTGCACACCTGCCGGTCCGTCTGGTGGTGAAATCGCTGCCGGCGTTCGGCCTGCTTGATCCGCTCGCGGAGCGGCTGAAGACCAATCGCTACATGGTGTTCAACGGGGCGATGCTGAACGAGATGTTCGCGCAGCGTCCACACGCCGAGCTTCTGCTCGGCAAGCCGCTGCCGGTGCGCGAAGCCGCCCCGTTCATTGCGCGGCGGCGGGAGGGCGCGCCGGGGCCACAATGGCTGATCGATACGCCCGCGCGTCTCGCGGCCTATGTCGAGATCGCGCGCGCCCACAATGCGCCGCTTGACGTCAGCTTCGAGATTGATGTTGGCCTGCATCGCGGCGGCTTTCCGGATGCGAATGCGTTGAACGCCGCGCTGGACATGGCGAAGACGGAGCCGCTCGTGCGGATGCGCGGGCTGATGGGCTATGATCCCCATGTCGTCAAAGTGCCCGATCCGAAGGGCGCTTTTCGGCAGGTGCAGGAAGCATACCGCGCCGCGCGCGCACGACTGGCCGAAGCGCTGGGCGTCGCCCCGGAGGCGCTGACGCTGAACAGCGCCGGCAGCCCGACCTACAAACTGCACGCCGCTGGCACCGTGGCGAACGAAGTGTCGATTGGATCGGCTTTCGTGAAGCCGGCGGATTTTGATTTGCCGACGCTGACGCATCATCAGCCGGCGTCGTTCATCGCGACGCCCGTGATCAAGGCGCTCGATCAGACGCGCATTCCGGCGCTCGAAGGATTGAGCGGCGTGATGAGCTTCTGGGATCCCAACAGCGAGCGCGCCTTCTTCATTTACGGCGGGCATTGGCTGGCGCGCCCGGAATCGCCGCCCGGATTGCAGTACAACGACTTGTTTGGACGATCGAGCAACCAGGAACTTTTAACCGGTTCGCGTCGCGTTGCGCTTGCAGTCGACGATTACGTCTTCTTCCGTCCCACGCAGAGCGAAGCCGTGTTCCTGCAGTTTGGGCCGATCGCGTGTTATGATGATGGCCGCATCACCGAAATGATGCCGACATTCCCGGTTTCGGCCTGACGCCAAGCCAAAAAAAATCCGGCCCGTGAGCGAACCCACGGGCCGGCGCTTCATGCAGATCGTGCTTTGTCTATTCGGCTGGAACCGAAGCCGCCTCCGGTTCGGCGGCAGCCTGCTTGCGGCTCAACACCAGCTTCGCGGCGAAGATGGCGATGGCGACCGCGCCGCAGGCGAACACGATGTCGCCGGGCACGCGCAGCCACACGAACGTTTCCATCAGGCGTGAATGGATCACATCCGGTGAGCGCGCGTACCACATGCCTTCCTTGATCGAGTGGAAAGCCTGCAGCACGCCGGCCGGCAGCAGCGACAGGAAGTTCATCATCGCCAGGCCGATATTGAGCGACCAGAAGGCGAATTTGAGCAATCCGTCGTTCCAGGCGAGACGTGGCGCCAGGCCACGCAGGCAGAACAGCATGAGGCCGATCCCGAGCATGCCATACACGCCGAACAGCGCGGCGTGGCCGTGGTTCGCCGTCGTGTTCAGCCCTTGCAGATAATAGAGGCTGATGGGCGGATTGATCAGGAACCCGAACACGCCCGCGCCCAGAAGATTCCAGAACGCGACCGCGACGAAGAACATGATCGGCCACTTGTAGGTTTGCAGCCAGGGCGCGGCCTTGGTGTGGCGATAGGTTTCGAGCGCTTCGCCGCCGATCAGCGCCAGCGGCACCACTTCGAGCGCGGAGAACATCGCGCCGATGGCGATCACCGACACGGGCGTGCCGGCGAAGTACCAATGGTGCGCCGTGCCCAACACGCCGCCGAATAGGAACACGATGGTGCCGAACAGCACCGCCGTGTTCGCCGTCTGCGCGCGCACGAGGCCGAGCTTCACGAACAGGAAGCTGATCACCGCCGTCGCGAACACTTCGAAGAAGCCTTCGACCCAGAGGTGGACCACCCACCAGCGCCAGTACTCGACCATGCTGATGTGCGAATGCTCGCCCCACATGAAGCCCGCTCCGTAGAACGCGCCGATCGCGATCGTCGACAGGAAGAGGATCGCCAGCACCGGCTTGCTTTCCGAGGGTTGCTTGAACGCGGGCCAGAGCGCGCGCGTCACCAGCACCAGCCAGAGCGTAAGCCCGACGAAGAGCAGCGTCTGCCAGAAGCGACCGAGATCGATATATTCCCAGCCCTGGTGCCCGAACCACCAATTGGTGCTCAAGTCGAACACTTGCTGCACGCCCAGCCATTCGCCGGCCATCGAGCCCAGCACGACGAACACCAAAGCAGCCCACAGCACATTGACGCCGAGCGCCTGAAATTTCGGCTCTTTGCCGGAAACGAGCGGGGCGATGTAGAGCCCCGTCGCCAGCCACGCGGTCGCGATCCAGAAGACGGCGAGCTGCGTGTGCCAAGTGCGCGTCACGGCATAGGGCAGCCATTTCGAGATCGGGATGCCGTAGAAGTCGTGACCTTCGACAGCGTAGTGCGCCGTCACCGCGCCCAAGCCCACTTGCAGCAGGAAGAGGCCGATCACGGTGAGGAAGTATTTGTAGGTCGCGCGCATCGACGCCGTCGGCTTGAAGTTCAACAGCGGATCGAAGCTCGGCGCCTTGAGTTCTTCTTCCTTCTTCAGCGAAGCGTGCTGCCAAGTGAGGAAGCCGACGCCGATGATCAGCAGAAGCACGCTGGCCACCGACCAGATCAGATTGGCCGGGCTCGGCGTGTTGTTGATCAGCGGCTCATGCGGCCAGTTCGAGGTGTAGCTGATTTCTTCGCCCGGGCGGTTCGTGCCGGTGGCCCAGCCGGTCCAGAAATAATAGGCGGCGATCTCCGCGCGCCGCTCGGCGTTCGGCACGGGATTGTCGGCGATCGCATATTGCTCGCGCAGATGCTCAAGCGCGGGATCGTCGCTATAGAGCGCCATATAATGCGCCTTCACCTGACGCATGGCTTCGGCGCGATCGGCGGAAACCGTAATGCGGCCGGTGCGGGCGTCATACGTGTTGGTGCGCATCTCCGGCACGAGCCGCGCCTGCAACGCCGCTTGCTGCGGCGCGCTCAGCTGCGCGAAGGTGCGGCCGGCGTTTTCACGCGCGGACCAGATGTCGAGGAGCGCGGTGGCTTCGCGATGCAGCTGATCGGCGGACCAATCCGGCGCGACGTAGGCGCCGTGGCCCCAGATCGAGCCGACTTGTTGGCCGCCCATGGATTCCCAGGCGAGCTGACCATTTTGGATATCCGCTTGGGTGTAGATCACATTGCCGGCGGTATCGACCACAGCCGATGGAATCGGCGGCGCCTGTCGGTGGATTTCTCGCCCCATGAGCCCCAGTGCGGCGAAGGACGCCGCCATGACGAAGGCCAGAGCGATCCAGAGTCGTTTGACACTCATATCGCAATTTCCCCAACCCTCGCGGACCATTTCCTGGAGGGATTGGCGAAATCTTGCGCGCTCCGCGTGTCATCGCGTTTGATCTAGGGCAATCAGATTTCGCGAAATGCAGCCGATTTTCGCGGCGTTCCGCCGCGATCCTTGATGTTCATCAAGCCGCTTCTTGAGCGATGTCGAACGCGTCTAGCGCGCGACGGCGGCGACCACCGGCGGCTCTTCCGCCTCGCGGCGCGAGGGCGGCGCGAGCGCAGCCGTCGGCAGGGCGAGCACCGAACCCGGCGCATCGACGGCCCCGCGCTCCATGCGCGGATGGATCAGCTGACCGCCGTCGCCATAGACATAAACGAGACGCGCCCAGTCGCTGTCGTCATAGAGAAACGCCGGGCCTTCCGGATCGAGATCGGACCAATCCGCTTCACGCGGCGCGGTCGCGGCCTGTGCAAGCCACGTGCGCACGCCGTTCTCGTCGCCGCGTCCGCGCGCAACCTGCGCGAACAACGTGCAAATGCGCGAGGAGGGCAGTTCGCGATAGGCGTCTTCGAGCGAGGTTTGCGCCGCGCCCCAATCGCCGCGCTCGATGGCGAGTTCCGCCAGCACGATCTTGCTCTCACGGCTGTCGCGCCGCTTGTCCGCGAGGCTCGTCATGCGCTGCGCGCGCGCGTCGCGCGTCTCGCCCGGATTGAGATCGCGATACGCGTGCGCGATCGCCGGATGCGGCGCGTTTTCCCAGGCCTCTTCCAGAATCGCCGCGGCGCGCTCGTTCTTGCCTTCGGCCACCAGCAGGCGCGACGCCATCGCCGCCGCCGGCGCGAAGCCCGGCGACATGCGGAACGCCTTCTGCGCCATGTCGGCGGCTTTGTCGGGGTGGCGTTCGCGCTCGAGTTTCTGCGCCGCCGCCGTCATCAGCACGGCGCGCCGGCGCTTGGCGACTTTGTCGTCCACCAGCTTGCGCTTGTCGCCGATCTCCAGCGCGTCGAGCGCGCCTTCCCAATCGGCCGCCTGCACTTTGAGATCGAACGCGTATTGGAACGGCCACGCCGCGTGCTTCGATACTTTCAGCGCCGCGTCCGCGTGCGCCATCGCCGCAGTGCGGTCGCCGCGCTTCAAGGCCGCCGCCATCAAGCCTTTGCGACCGAGAATTTCGGTGTCCTCGTTTTGCAGCATGCCGGAATAGGCGCGCTCCGCGCCGGCATAATCGCCGCCGACTTCGGCCGCGCGCGCTTGCAGCAACAGCGCGAGGCGCGGTTCTTCGATCAGATCTTCCGCTTTCAGCGCGTGCTTGCGCGCTTCCTCAAACTCTCCGGCCTCGGCGGCGATGAGGCCGAGCGCCATCGCTTCATGGCCGCGCTTGATGCGTGCGCGCTTGTTGATGCGCCCAAACATTTCCGGCGAGTCGAACACGAACATCAGCAGCCGCAGCAGCGGCAGCCCAACCACCAGCAGCGCCGCGAACATGATGATCCCGAACAGCGCCGTGGTATGCACGCGCCAGCCGAACCATTCGACGTCGATCGTGCCCGGATGCGGCACGAGCTGCCACATCGTCAGCGCGACGACGATGGCGATGACGAGAAGGAAAGCGATGCGGATCATCAGGTTTGGCTCCCCCGCGACAATTCTGTGCGGATCGCGGCGAGCCGCGTGTCGATTTCCAGGCGCCGCTGCGCGTCGGTGAGCCACGGATTGGCGGCTTGGCGCGCAGGGCCGGACAAACGACTGAGTTCATGAATGGCGCCGCTCAGATCGTCGGCGGCGAGACGTTGTTCGGCGCGTTCGACGACGCCGTCCGGCGTGTCGCCGGCGCCCGGCGGACGGATTACGATCCATTGCGCCAGCTCGGCCTGGATGCGGCCCCAGAAACCCGAGCCCGCCTGCGCCTGGCGCGCCGCGCGAATGATGTCGTCATCCATGCTGGCGAAGCGCTCGCGCAATTCGGTGCGCGTTGGCGCGCCGGTGCGTGCGAGCGGGCCAAGGGCCGTGACGTTTTCATCCTGCGGCAGCAGCGCTTGCAGCGAGTTGTAGGATTCGACGAACGGCCCGGACGAACGCGAGGCTTCCGCCGCCGCGGCGACCGCGTAAGCCGCGCGCGACGCTTGTTCAGCCTCACGCGCCTGCGCGGCGATGCCCGGCACGTCCTGCTGCAATTGCTGCACTTGGCGCACCAGTTCCGCGACCTGCGCCGAGGAGGGCATGCTCTGCAATTGCGCTTCGACGTCGCGCAGACCCGATTGCAGCACCACGACGCGCTGTCCGAGATCGGCGCCGACCGGGCCGGCATTGGCCGCCTGCGAGAGCGGCGTGTTCAGCAGCGTTTCGATCGAACGCAGCCGCGTATCGACGGCGGCGAGTTGCGTCGATTGCTGTGTGTCCACGGTAGCCGCGTGCGTCGCGGCTTGGTCGGGCACAGCCTTGTCGAGAATGCTGTCGAGCTGCGGCACGCGCGGCGCGACGGCGCCGCCAGCGGCCCCCGCGCCGGCGGAGAGCACCGCCAGCGCCACCGCCGAGCCCCAGCCAATACCGCCTGAAGCGCGCCCATAACCGCGTTCGGCGGGCTCAAACTCGACATCGATCGGCTCGGCGCGTCCGCGCTCCGCCGTACCGTCCGTGGCCATAGGTATTCCCCGCAACCTTTCATGTCGCGGATCCGTCACTTCGTTTCGGAGCCGCGCAAAGCCGACGCAGGCGCCGGCGCACGAACTTACGGCTGCGTCGGGCCGCGCTCAAGCGCTTGCATCTGTAGGGGAGAGCGCCGCTCGCAATAGCGCGTCCTCGCGTGGGCGTGGCGACACGATGATTCGCGCCCACGGGATGCGTCCTAAAGGAGAATTCGACGCGGCGTGCGCAACCGCCGCGCTCAAACACGCCGCGATCGATCGATCCGCGTGCGGGGCGCCGAGCTCGGCGAACACGCGTGCGGCGCGCGCACTGTGAAACAAGATGAC
>DASZSK010000208.1:0-6319 GCA_035548735.1 Caulobacterales bacterium
ATGTTTCGGCTCTCGAAAGCGGCGGGTCAGGGGCAAATACGGCGCGAAGCGCTGCCGCCCACGACGCTGACGCCCGGCGGCAAGCCGGTGCGCTACGAGGCGGTCGTCTCGCCGATGGGGAGCCACCGCGTGCTGTGGCGCCTGCGCGAACTCACCGTCGGCGAAGGCGGCGCCGCCGTGGATCGCCAGCTCTTTCTCGATGATGCGCCGATCGGCTTCATCGCCGCGCGTGCGGACGGCTCGATCGCCTATATGAACCAGGCGTTGCGCGCCGTGCTGGGCGTTGGCGACGATCCAACGCGGCTGAAGCTCCGCGACATTTTGAAAGACGAGCCGTCGCGGCTGATCCGCCGCGACCGGCGCGGGCTCGGACCGACGCGCTCGCGCGTGACGTTCCGCGGGCTCGATGGCGCCGAGACGAGCGTTTCGACGCTCACCTTCTGGCCGACCGAAGAAACCGACGACACCGCGCGCACTTTGGTGTTCTTTTCCGATAGCGAAGCGGCGGAGGAAGCCGCGCCGCGCGTCGCGGCGACCATCGAAGCGGACGGCGTTTTCGCGCATGCGCCGTTTGGCGCTGCCGTGCTCGATGCGACCGATCCTGCGTCGGCGGCGCTATTGGACTCCAATCCCGCGCTGATGGAAATGACGCAGGGCCGCGCCGCGCCGGGCGTCGCGTTTGCCGATCTGTTCGAAGCGTCGGAAGGGCCGAACGCGCTGGCGCAGCGTCTGCGCCAGGGCTTGAACGAGCCGATTGAGCTGACGCTCGCCACCAGCCCGCCGATCGCGGCGCATGTGCAGTTCACGCGCGCCGGAGACGGCAAGGCGATCGCCTATCTCGTCAACGTGTCCGAGCAACGCGAGCTGGAGACGCGCCTCGCGCAAAGCGAGAAGATGCGCGAGATCGGCGAACTCGCCGCCGGCGTCGCGCACGATTTCAACAATCTGCTGACTGTCGTCATGCAGACCTGCTCCTATCTGCTGCGCCGTCACCCGGTGGGCGATGCGGATTATCCGCTGCTGAAGGAAATCACCGACAACGCCACCAACGCGAAAGAGCTGTCGGAAATGCTGCGCGCCTACGCGCGTCAGCAGACGTTCGCGCGCGAAGTGTTCGAAGTCACCGATTTCATTGGTCAGCGCCAAGAGCTGATCCGTCGCATCATGGGCGAGTCGATCAAGTTCGAACTCCGCCACGGGCGCGATCTGCCGTTCGTGAAGGTGGACAAGACGCAGCTCGAACGCGTGCTGGTGAATCTCGCCACCAATGCGCGCGATGCGATGACGCCAAAAGGCGCCGGCTTGCCGAAGGACGGCAAGCTCGTCATGCGTACGTCCGCCATCACCGCCGAAGAGGCGCGCGCGCTGGGCCACAATCCGATCGAGGATGGCCACTATGCGATGATCGAGGTGGAAGATACCGGGAGCGGCATCAAGCCGGAGCACGCCGCTAAAATCTTCCGCCCGTACCATTCCACCAAGGAAGCCGGCAAAGGCACGGGGCTGGGGCTCGCCACCAGCTACGGCATCATCAAGCAATCCGGCGGCTACATCTTTTTCACCACGAAGCTCGGCGTCGGCACGACGTTCCGCATCTTCCTGCCGGCCTACGAGCCGACGGCGGAAGAATTGGCGGAGATGGCCGAGCGCGAACGCGCACGCATCTCGCCGCCGACGCAAGACGTCGCCGGACGCGGCAAGATTCTCTTTGTGGAAGACCAGGCCCCAGTGCGCCGCTCGATCGCGCGTAATCTTAAAGATTGCGGCTATGAGGTCACCGAAGCTGAAAACGGGGAAGACGCGCTCGAAATCCTGAAGGATCGCGCCGGCCAGTTCGACATGATCATTTCCGACGTGTCGATGCCGATTATGACCGGTCCGGAGATGCTGCAGCAGACGACGCCGGCGATGCTGGGCGGCGCCAAGGTGCTGTTCCTGTCGGGCTATGCGCCGGAAAGCTTCTCATCGATGCTCGAACAATATCCGGTGCATTATATGTCGAAGCCGGTGACGATGGAGCAGCTGGTCGGGCGCGTGAAGGATTTGCTGGCGGCTTAAAGTCCGCGCCCCAGCGTCGCCGCGAACAGTGCAAACGCGACCGTCCCGGCGCCAATCCAAATCCAGTCACGAGAAATCGGCGCTATGGTTGGCGTCCGCGCGGGACCAATCGCGACGCCCGACAACATCGGCAGACACGCTGCGCCGATTTCCAACGTCCCTTGTTTCAGCGCGCTCAGCCGATCTGGTGCATAGAGAAGCGCGGCGAAACACGCCGATAGCGATGCCGCGAACCAAGCGATCGCGAGTAAGCGGGGAGGCCGCTCAACATCGCTCGTGAAGCGGCGCGAGAGCAGCAGGCCCAGCCAATAGCTCGCCAGCGCCAGTGCGACCATGCCGGCCCGCGCCGCCACGCTGGGGCCGCCGAACAAATCCGCGGCGACGAAATAGGGATCGCCATCGTTGAACAGCGCCGCATAAAGCAAATAGCCGGCGAACCAGAAGAGGCTGATGAGCGCGATCAGAAACAAAAGCAGCCGCGGCCTCACTTGGCCCCGTGGCGTTGCTGCAAGGCCAAGCCAAGCGGCGAGCGCCGCGCCGAGATTGCCCAGCGGCCCGCCGGCGGCGATCCAGGTGCTGCGGGCGCTGCATTGGAAATAGACCGACGTGAGTTGCGTGATCTTGCCCCCAAGCGCGAGGCAGACGCCGCCATGGCCAACCGCTTCGTGCGCGACGGCGGCGGCGCAGGCGGCCAGCACTGCGATCGCGGCGATTGTCCACGCATCGTCAGCGGCCTGCGTTGGTTGGTCCGTCATGCAAGCCGTTGCATTGAATCAGAAGGTGAATGCCGGCGTGTCGCGCAGCCGATTGCGCTCGGCGGCCAGGATGACGAGCTTCGGGGACGCCGGATAGACGACGATGCCGCCATCTTCGCGCGTCACCACCACGACCTGCTGGTCGTTCGGCGTCGAAGCCGGCGCAGGCGGACCGTGCAGGCCAGCCGCCGCCTTCACCCGAAACAATGCCATCGCCTCAAGCGTCGCGGGCGGCCCGCGCAGCCGTGAGGTCGACGCCAGGGATTCGCTCATTGGCACGCGTCCCGGTTCCGCCCCTTGTGGATATCCTTAATCCATGACGGGAAACGCACCAAGCCAGCTCGCGTTGTCAGGGCGAAAGTTCTGCTTGTGTTCCGGAACAAACGTGGTACAAACGGGACTGCCGATGTTCTGTTTCGACGGGCTGTTCCGGTGGACAGATTCAATTTAGGGGAGCGGGATTGATGGCCGCCTTGAAGCTTGTTGAGAAGGACATGGAAACGGACAAGCAAAAGGCCCTGGCCGCCGCCCTCGGACAGATCGAGCGCGCCTTCGGCAAGGGCTCGATCATGCGCATGGGCGAGCAGAAGGCGGTGGAGATCGAAGCGATCTCGACCGGATCGCTCGGGCTCGACATTGCGCTCGGGATTGGCGGCCTGCCGCGCGGCCGCATCGTCGAAATCTACGGGCCGGAAAGCTCGGGAAAGACGACGCTGGCGCTGCATTGCGTCGCCGAAGCGCAGAAGAATGGCGGCGTGTGCGCGTTCGTCGACGCCGAACATGCGCTCGACACGGTCTATGCCCGCAAGCTTGGCGTCGATCTCGACGACCTTCTGGTCTCGCAGCCGGACACCGGCGAACAGGCGCTGGAAATCACCGACACGTTGGTCCGCTCGGGCGCGATCGACGTGCTGGTCGTGGACTCCGTGGCGGCGCTGACGCCGCGGGCGGAAATCGAAGGCGAGATGGGCGATCAATTGCCCGGCCTGCAGGCGCGGCTGATGAGCCAGGCGCTGCGCAAGCTCACCGCTTCGATCAACAAGTCGAACACGCTGGTGATCTTCATCAACCAGATCCGCATGAAGATCGGCGTGATGTACGGCAATCCGGAAACCACCACCGGCGGCAATGCGCTGAAATTCTATGCGTCAGTTCGTCTCGACATTCGCCGCACCGGCTCGATCAAGGAACGCGACGAAGTGATCGGCTCGGAAACGCGGGTGAAAGTGGTGAAGAACAAGGTCGCGCCGCCGTTCAAGCAGGTGTCGTTCGACATCATCTATGGCGAAGGCGTCTCCAAGACGGGCGAGCTGATTGAACTCGGCGTCAAGGCTGGCGTCGTGGATAAGTCGGGGGCCTGGTACGCCTACGGCGGCCAGAAGATCGGTCAAGGCAAAGAACAGGCCCGCAAGTTCCTGAAGGAGCACAAGGACGTCGCCATGGCGATTGAGGACGCCGTGCGTCAGAAGGCCGGGCTGATGGCCGACGACATGTATGCCGCGCCTGAAGGCGACGAAGAGAAGGATGCGGCCGAAGGCGGCTGATCGATTTCGGTTTCGCCGGTCGGGTTCGGGGCGTTGCGACACCAACCCCATGCCCTGGCGCGTCTTGAGCCTGGCCGGCGAATTTCTGAAGATGTGGAGGTTGGCGATGGAGCCGCGGGTCAGCTTGATCACGCTCGGCGTTGCTGATCTCGCGCGGTCCCGCGCGTTTTACGAAAGGCTTGGCTTCAAGGCGTCATCGGTTGGCGGCGGCGAGGTCTATTTCTTTCAGGCGGGCGCGCTGGCGTTGGTCGTGTGGGCGCGCTCGGAGCTGGCGAAGGATGCCGGTCTCTCCGAGGTCGGAAGCGGTTTTCGCGGCATAGCCCTGGCGCACAATGTGCGTGAGAAGGCGGACGTCGACGGCGTCCTCGCTGAGGCGGAGGCTGCCGGCGGGCGCGTAACCCAAGCGGCGCATGACGCATCCTGGGGCGGACGCACTGGCTATTTCGCCGATCCCGACGGCCATCTCTGGGAGGTCGCCTGGAATCCGGCGTTCGTGCTTGATGACGAGGGCCGGCTCACACTGCCGCCCTGACGACGCGCCGCGCCACCGCTTGGCGCGGGCGCCCACGCTCCCTATACAAACCTTCGGGTTCCTGACGCTTTGCGTTGGGCAGGGCTGAGCGAGCGATACACCGGCATGGCGAGCGTCAACGAGATACGAAAGCAGTTTCTGGATTTCTTTAAGGGCCGCGAGCATGAGACGCCGGCTTCGGCGCCGCTTGTGCCGCAGGACGACCCGACGCTCCTGTTCGTCAATGCCGGCATGGTGCCGTTCAAGAATTACTTCACTGGCGCGGCGAAGCCGCCCTGGCCGCGCGCCGCCACCAGTCAGAAATGCGTGCGCGCCGGCGGCAAGCACAACGATCTCGACAATGTCGGCTACACCGCGCGCCACCACACCTTCTTCGAGATGCTGGGGAACTTCTCCTTTGGCGACTATTTCAAGGAAGGCGCGATCGACGCTGCCTGGACGCTGCTGACGCGCGATTTCAAGCTGCCCCGGGAGAAGCTGCTCGTCACCATCTATCACGATGACGACGTGGCGCATTCGTTGTGGAAGAAGATCGCCGGGCTGCCCGACGAAAAGATCATCCGCATCGCCACCAGCGACAATTTCTGGTCGATGGGCGACACGGGGCCGTGCGGTCCGTGCTCGGAAATTTTCTACGATCACGGCCCCAGCATTCCGGGCGGCCCGCCCGGCAGCGCGGACCAGGACGGCGATCGTTTCATCGAGATCTGGAATCTCGTCTTCATGCAGTTCGAGCAATTCGCTGATGGCCGTCGCGAGAAGCTCCCCAAGCCTTCGATCGACACCGGCATGGGGCTCGAACGCATCGCCGCGGTGCTGCAGGGCGTGCATTCCAATTACGAGATCGACCTGTTCAAGACGCTGATCGCGGCGTCGGAAGAACTCACCAAGGTGAAGGCGAAAGGCGACAAGGCGGCGAGCCATCGCGTCATCGCCGACCATCTGCGCGCCTCGTGTTTCCTGATCGCCGACGGCGTGCTGCCGTCAAACGAAGGGCGGGGCTACGTGCTGCGGCGCATCATGCGCCGCGCCATGCGCCATGCGCACATCCTGGGCGCGCAAGAGCCGCTCATGTATCGCCTGGCGCCGACCTTGATCGCGGAGATGGGCGCGGCTTATCCCGAACTCGGGCGCGCCCGTCCGGTAATCGAAGCGCAATTGCGTGACGAAGAAGAGCGCTTCCGCCGTACGCTCGGCAACGGGCTGAAGCTGTTGGAAGACGAACTCGCCACGCTGAAGAAGGGCAAGAAGCTCGCCGGCGAAACCGCGTTCAAGCTCTACGATACGTTCGGCTTTCCGCTCGATCTGACGCAGGACATCCTGCGCGGGCGCGGGCTTGAAGTGGACGTCGAAGGCTTCGACGCGGCGATGGAGCGCCAGCGCGAGAAAGGGCGTGAAAGCTGGACCGGCAATGAAGGCGCCGGCGGCGA
>DASZSK010000209.1:0-7739 GCA_035548735.1 Caulobacterales bacterium
GAGAATTTGTTCGTTGACTCGGGACGGCGCGAGATCAGGCATTGGGCGCGCCCTCCGGCTGACGGGCCGCGCTCTGGTTCGCCGCCATCACCATGTCGGCGCACTCATTCAGCCGCGCCAGCAGCACGGCGCAGCGTTCGAAGGCGGCAATGAGCGCGGCGCCGGAAAGGAGCGCCTCCTCATCCAGCGCGCCAAGCGTGGCGACCGGCGCGCCCAATTGCGCGTAGGCGGTGAAAGCGGCGCGCGCGGCGGCGTTGAACTGCACGCTCACGGGCTCACCGCCATTTCTTCGGCGCGCTCGCGCGCGACTTCGAGCCGCTCCATGGCGCGGCGGTAATCACACATGCGGAACGCCGCGTGCGCTTCCAGATATTCACGCTGCAGCGTCGTGACCGAACTGACCTGCGTCAGCGCGCGCTCCACCTCGGCGCGCGTCGGGGCAGGGGGATCGCCGGGCCGGAACGGGGCCACTTCCCAGACAAAACCGTCCGCCGACGCTTGCATGCCGAAACCCCTGATTCGCCCCGTTGTTTAACCAAGTGTTATCTGGCAGATAACCAGAACGCAACCGAAAAGTAATCCCCAAGATAACTCTTTGTGCGCGCGGAGGTTTTGTGGCCCACTGTGGCGCGCTCCAGGGGAGGCGAGCATGGAAGCCACGCGCGGCGATAAGCGGAACGATGCGGCGGTGATCTGGATTCTTGGCGTGCTCGTGCTCGTGTTGAGCGTGATCGTGGTGGTCACGCTGAATCGGCCCGCCGCGTCGGTCCAAGCGGCGCCATCGGATCAAGCGGCGATGCGCGCCCTCATCGATAGCGGCGACGGCCGCGACTGGATCGCCGCCAGCCCAACCGAGCGCGAGGACTACGCCCGCGCCTCTGCGATAGCCCTTCTGGAGACGCTGAGGCCCGGCCTGTCGGATGATCCCGCGACGCGCTCAGCCGGCCTCGTGGACCGCATGAGTGTTGTGTTGTCAGATTGTATCGATCGCCACGCCCGGACCGCGTCAGACGAATTGCTCGCCGATTCGAGCCGGGAATGCGCGCGGGACCTTGTCGCCGCGTCCGGCCTCACCTGATTTTCAGCGCTTGGCGCGCTTCGGTTTTGGCTTCGCCGGTTCGGCTTCGAACTTTTCCGGCGCCTTCTCGGCCAGCGCCTTCATGACGCGACGCGCATCATCGCGCCGGTCCTCGGGGAGTTGCTGCGCCAGCTCCCAAATGGACCAAATCCCGTCGGGCTTGGCGGGATCAACATTCAGGATATGCGAGGGCTCGCATTGAAGGTACTCGGCGGCGGCCTCCAAGAGTGCCTGCGTGTATTGGCGTTTGCCGTTCTCGATGTTGCTGACGTGCGTCTTCGTCACGCCTAAGGCTTCAGCGACTTGAGCTTGGGTCTTGCCGCGAAACTCGCGCCACTCCCTGAGATAAATCCGTCGCCGCTTGGTCTGCATCTGGCGATGGTATCCCACAGATAACGGCGCGTCGTTATCCTGGGGGATAACCATGGTTACCGCGCCTTGACGCCTAGGTTATCTGACTGATAACCAATGTGGTCATGGAGCTTTTAGACTACCAGAAGGTGACCAAGCTCACGTGGCGCGCGCTCGAGAAACAGATCGGCGTGAAGCACTCGAACTTGAACGCCATCGCCCACGGGCGGCGCGACTGTTCGCAGAAAACGGCGCGCGCGATCGAGGACAAGACGAGCGGCGCCGTCACGGCGAACGATTTGAATAAGGCGCGCCGGCGCTTCCTCGAAGAAGAGGCGAAGCGATACGCCGCGTCACAGAGCGAGGCGCGTGCTTGATGCTTGCGCTCTCACCCCGTGCTTCGTCGGTGCTCGCGCATGTCGTTGATGTTTTTGACGTGCAGCAATTTCAAAGCCGCGAGCGCGCCGTCGACCGCGCGTTTTGGCGACATCACCAGCAGGCGATCCTCGCACCACGATCGAAAGGGCACAAAAAACAATCCATCGCGCAGATACATCTCGCCGAACTCGGTCAAGATCGTGGGCGCACACTTGCAGCGCTTCGACACCAAATCACCCCCATCGATTCCGCATTGTTGTTGATCCGCGCAGTTCTGCGCGCGGTTGTCTTCGTGCTGCAAAACAATCATCGGACGTGCGCGTTGTCCACAGACGTCGCGCCTGAATTTTGCGTGAGCCCATCATGAAAGCCGGGCTCAAGCCGAACGCAATGGCCGATGCGCTGAAGCGCAACGCCGACGCGCTGAAAGCCAGCGAAGCGCCGCGCCACCTCGACGTGCTGCAGGAAGAGAGCTGGGCCGCGCAGAATTATGCGGGGCAGGGCACGTTCGTCGTCGATAGCGACGGCGACGTGTGCGTCATCTATGGCGCGCCCGCCAAGCGCGAGGCCCGCGCCGCCGCGATCGCGGTCCTGCCGCAGTTGATCAAAGCCGCACGCATGCTGAAGCGCGCACCGTCGGGTGGGGCCGAAGCACAGCGGGCCCACGCCATGCTGCTCGAAGCACTCGAAGCGGCCGAGCATCCCCCGCCGATTCCGACCAAGCCCGGCGGCGCGAAGGACATGGGGTAGGGGATGCGCGCCGGGGGGCTCTCACTCACACCAGAATCAGAAGCGTTCGCGAGCGGCTCGTTCGTGCACGGCGAGCAACGCGACGTGCAGCGGGATTTCTTCTCGGGCTGCAGCGGCTATGGCGCGATCTTGGCGGACCCGCCCTGGAGATTTGAAACCTGGAGCGATGCGGGGCGCGGGCGTTCGCCGGATGGGCAATCGCGGGCAGCGCAGCGGCGCAACTCGCCAGAGAACCACTACCCGACGATGACGCTCGACGAGCTGAAGGCGATGCCAGTCGGCGCGCTCGCAGCGAAGGACTGCGTGCTCATCATGTGGTTCGTGGACTCGCACTTGCCGCAGGCGCTCGAACTCGGCGCGGCGTGGGGCTTCACCTATCGCACCATGGGCTTCACTTGGGCGAAGCTCCGCAACGAAGGCTCGACGCGCGACCTGCTGCACGATGAGCCAGCGCACAAGCTCTTCCCGATCGGCACCGGCTATTGGCTGCGTGCGAACCCTGAAAACAGTTTACTGTTCACGCGCGGCGAACCCAAGCGCAAGCACGCCGACGTGCGCCGCCTCATTGTCGCGCCGCGTCGCGAGCACAGTCGCAAGCCCGACGATTCCCGCAAGCGCATGGAGCGCCTGGTCGAAGGTCCATACCTCGAACTCTTCGCGCGTGAGGCCGCGCCTGGCTGGGATGCGTGGGGCAATCAAACCGAGCGCTTCACTGAGGTCGCGGCATGAACGGCGGCGCCGTCCTCCTCGAAGCGGCCCTGTCCGGCCTCGCGCGCTTCATGCTGGAGCGCCCGGCGTTCTTCACGCTCATGGCGCTGCTGCTCGCCGCGATCACCGCGACCACGCTTTGGTGCTTCGAACACAAATGGGCGCGCGCGGCCTGCGCCGTGCTTGTGGGATCGGCCTGCTTCATCCTGCTCTGCACGGGGCCGACATGAACGTCGCGGCGCGCTTCTGCCTTATCGTCGTCGCGTTCTTCGCCGCACCCGCGCTTCTGGTGAGCGTGGTGCTGGGCGCGGCGCTCGCCCTTTGGCTCGCGCGTTTCGTCTTCGACGGGAGGCTCTAGTGAGATCCTCCAACCATGACAGCGACCCGCCGCCACTGCGACGTCAGCCTGGCGATGCGCTAGCCGCGGAGCGCGACATCGTCATCGCGCCGAAGACGCACGAGGCGATCGAACACGACGAGCCGGTGCGCGAGGGGACGCCTGCGCCGCCAGCGTCGATGTCGGTCGAGGACGTGTATACAGCGGGCGCGCGAGGGCGCGCCGAAGCGGAAGCCAGGCTCGAAGCGGCCAGTCCAGCATCCCGATCCGCCCGGGCGGAGGAGGGGACTAAGCCCGCCGCCAAGCACGCGCCGGTGAAGCGGCTCGGACATGGCGACAACCCGAACCGCATGGTGGCGAAGGATTCGAGTATCGCGCGCTTCGCGTCACCCACGCCCGAACCGGACCGCGTCATGCTCCTCGCCGAGGATCACCCAGCCGTCGTCGAAGGGCGCACGCTGTTTCCCGGCACCGTGGTGCGCGCATTCGAAAGTCCGCGCTTCCTCGTCTCGGGGCACAACAATCCGAAGCTCGGCAGGCAATTCCTCAAAGGCCCGTGGGAAGGCATGCCGCTCTTCCAGCTCTCGCTCGAGGAGCGTGCGACATGCCCGCGGTCCTGCCTGCAATGGCGGAGCTGCTACGGCTCAAGCATGCACCTGGCGCGGCGCCACGATCACCGCGATCCAGATTTCATGCCGGCGCTCAAGGCCGAAATCATCACCACGGCGCGCGCCAATCCGAACGGCTTCGTGCTTCGTCTCCACACCCTCGGCGACTTCTACTCGATCGAGTATGTGCGCATGTGGGCGGACCTGCTCGACGCTCTGCCGGAACTGCGCATCTTCGGCTACACCGCGCGGCGCGAAGACGCCGACGACGAAGAGAGCCGAACCATCGCCAAAGCGATCCGCTGGCTCACCGAGCAGGCCTGGGACGTGTTCGCGATCCGCTTCTCGGGCCAGGACGGGCCGCAGGGCTCGATCGTCGTCACCGAGTCCGACCAACGCGACAGCGTCATCATGTGCCCAGCCCAGGAACACGCCACGGCCGCTTGCGTGACGTGCGGCCTCTGCTCAGCGGAACACGCGCGCGAGAAGACGATCGGCTTCCTTCTGCACGGCCGCAAGCTGTCCATCGGGCCGCGCCGGCCGCGCGAGCTCATATCCGACGACGCGACGCAGGGGGCGCCATTCCTCGCCCCAGGCGCCGGAAGCGGCGAGGCGGGGAGCGCCGAGGGCGTCACACTCCCCGCACCTATTCCGGCGCGCCGGCAACGCAAAGCCGAGCCAATTAGCGCGGAAGAGGAGCGGCGTCTCATCAATGAGGCCATCGAAGCACGCGGCGTCACGCGATGCGCGCCTGGCTATGCGCGCGGCGCTGAGAGCATCGCCGAGCAGGGCGAGACCGAATCCTTCCGACGGAGAGCTGGCCTGTGACGCCCACGCACGTCTTTGGCCTGGTGCTCGTGTTCGTGAGCGGCGTCATCGCCGGCGCGATCTGGGCGCGCACTCATTCATGAAGAAAGGGGCGCTCAGCCTGCCAGCTAAGCGCCCCACGTTCCAACTGTTCAAGGTTCCCGGGAGTGATGGTCATGGCCGAGTTCGGAGGAGGGGACAAGCTGCCGGCGCCGCTGACGCCTGCGGATTGCGATCTGCGCAGCTTCACGTTCATGCCGCTGGAGATCGAACGGCTGCAGAAATCCAAGCAATGGCTGATCGCGAAACGACGCCCCGAGATCGGGTTCTACGCGATGAACCTCTGGGCCCGTTCTTGGCGCGAGGTTCCCGCCGCGTCACTCGAAGATGACGACGAAATCCTGATCGACGCCGCGATGTGCGCGCCTGAGCGTTGGGCAGAAGTGCGCGCCGATGTGATGCGCGGGTGGGTGAAATGCTCGGACGGACGCCTCTATCACCGCATCGTCGCCGACATCGCCAACGAAGCGCTGGACTCGAAACGAGAGAAGTCAACACGCGGAAAGAAGGGCGCAAAAGCGCGTTGGGGTGCGAACGCGGATGACGAAAATGAACCGCCGACCGGATGCGCAAGCAATGCAGACGCACAGCCAACGCATGCGGACGCAATGCCAACCGATGGCAATAGACAAGACAGCGACAACGACAGCGACACGGAATCTGTTGTTGCTGGTAGCGCGCCGGAGCGCGCCGCCCCCAACAATCCTGTTTCCGGGGTGACCTGGCTGCAGCGTCTCGCCGGAATTCAGGTCCGGTTCGGAACGATCCTCGGACCAAGCGCCAGCGTCGAGCAGCTCCAGAAGCTTTGCGAACCCGGCACAGGTCCGCCGTGCGATTGGGACCGCGACGTGCTGCCCGCCATCGAGCAAGTGCTCGGCGGCTATCTGCGGCGCGACGTGACCGTGTCGAGCCTCGCTGTGGCTCGCAAGCAATCGATCGCCAACCGGGACGCGCGTCTTGCGTCGCCATCCAAATCCAAAGAGTTGAGCCATGGAACTGATCGTCGCAACGCCAACGAAGCCGACCCTGCCAGCAAGCCCCATCGTCGGGATCGTGGCTCGCGACGAGGCGGCGGCGGCCTGGTTGGCGTCGCAGTGCGGAATGCGCGTCGTCGAGCGCAGCGTGGTGAAGGCGGGGATGCCGGAGACGAGGCTTCTGCCGACGTCGTCGAACGCTGATCTCGGCGGTGCGCTGTCGAAGCTGCGTGAGATGTGGCTCCCCGCGCCGACGCACGAACTCGAAGCCGCGCTCGCAACGCTCGCCACCATCACGATCCGAAGCGGTCAACCGAACGACGAGGACTATTGCGCGCTGCAAATGTCGGCGTACGTCCGCAAGCTCCAGCTCTATCCGGGCGACATCGCGCTCATGGTGATCGACCGCTGGGCCTCGTCGTCCAAGTTTTGGCCGAGCTGGTGCGAGTTGGAAGAGAAGCTCGCGTTCTGGTCTCGCTGGCGCCGGCGTGCGCTTACCGCGATCGAGTACGCCACACGGAACGGGTTCGACGCATGACCAACGACACCAACCCCCGCGCGCCAGTCGACGCACGCCCACGCGGCCAACGCTTCGCCCATCCCGTCGGACGTACCGCTGCGTTCGTGCGCGCGGTCATCGCAGGGAAGGGGCGCGACTTTGCCAAGGCCTGGCTCAGCGAACGCACGTGCCAGTTCGAGGATTGCGTAATCTGGACGCACGACCTCGGCGCCACGCGGCTCATCCGTCTCTGCGGCACGCTGATCACCGAGCACCGCATCGTGGTGCGTGTCGACGACGAGAGCCGCGCGCACTTCCGGCGCATGACGGATGCTGACGCGGACCTGACGAAAGGCGCGAGCTAACCGAAAGCACATCACGACGCACGCAAATCAGTTCATGCTGCGCGCTACATCATCCACCGACGAGAGAAGGAGCAGACCCATGAGAGTTGACCAACAAGCCCGCCAAGGCGACGTACCTGTGGTTCGTGTCGATGCGTTGCCGGAAGGCGCGCGTGCGCTGAAGCGCGACGAGCACAATCGTGTCGTGCTGGCGCATGGCGAAGTGACGGGCCACGCGCACACGCTCCGGGCAAAGGGGGTGTGCGGTTTCACCACGCTCGACAACGACGACATCGAGTTCATCGTCGTCGGCGGCTCAGGCGCCACGCTGCGGCACGAACTCGTGTCAGGCGCCAAGGCCGAACACGACGCAATCACGCTTGCACGCGGCGTGTACGAGATCCCGGTGCAGGTCGAATACATGCCGAAGGAAGCGCCGCGCGTCGTCGCGGACTGAAGAAGCACACGCATCAGGAGCAGACACATGCACAAGGATCACCAGCGCTACGCCGAGGCGTGCACCTTTCCCGGTGTGCTCGACGAAGTCGCGATCGAACAACACCTAACCGCGTACCTCAAAGCGCTCGGCGTGACGCGCAAAGTGCAGCGCTTGCCCGCTGGCTGGAGGATCGAAGCGCATCCATCGCTTGCGCGGTACGTGGACAGGGTGCTCGACGATTTCGCGCAGCGCACGGGCAGAAAGCGCGTAAGCGACGCCCTCGACGCCCGCGACGCCCTCGACGCCCGCGACGCCCGCGCCGCCCGCGCCGCCCTCGACGCCCTCGACGCCCGCGACGCCCGCGACGCCCTCGACGCCCGCGACGCCCGCGCCGCCCGCGCCGCCC
>DASZSK010000210.1:0-1709 GCA_035548735.1 Caulobacterales bacterium
GCGCCACAGCACGCGGTGGCTCCCCATCGGCGAGACGACCGCCTCGTAGCGCACCGGCTTGCCGCCGGGCGTCAGCGTCGTGGGCGGCAGCGCTTCGCGCCGTATTTGCCCCTGACCCGCCGCTTTCGAGAGCCGAAACATCGGCGCCGAAAGCATCGGGTCCGCACCGAACAGGCGCGACATCATCGGTGGACGATCGCTGTCGCCCAAAGCGCCCGCGGTTTCAGCGATGGCGATATAAGCGGCGTTGGCGACCAGCGGCGAGAGATTGCGGTCCGTCACCATCGCGGCTTCGTCCAGCGCTTCGACGATGGTCGCCTCATTGCGCCCCGCCGACAGCACCGCCGCTTCGATCGCGCCGCGCTCGGGGAACGCGCCGTGGCGACGGCCCGCGCCGCGCGACATCCAGAAGAACAGCACGAGCCCCGCCGACATCAGCAGGATGAGCAGCACGGCGCCGGCGCGCCCCACCGACGGGCCGGCCGTGATGGCGACGCCCGCCGCGGCCAGCCCGATCGCCACCGAGACCCAAAACAGGATCTGCAGCGGGTCGAGCCGTCCGCCTCGCCCTGGTTGATGGTCCGCCTGATCCGTCATGCCATGCCTTTGGGCCCCTATTGACGCCGATTCGGGGTGACAGACATCCGGCGTCTGCGGTTCGCCAACCGCATGACGAAGCCGATAACCTTGGCCACCGCCTCGTAATGTTCCCGCGGAATCGCTTCATCCACATCGGCGGCCGCAAACAGCGCGCGCGCCAGCGGTGGATCTTCCACGATCGGAACGTTGTGCTCCTGCGCAACCTCGCGGATGCGCAGCGCCACGTCGTCGACCCCCTTGGCGAGGCAGATCGGCGCGGGCGTTTCGCCCTGCTCGTAGCGCAAAGCCACCGCATAGTGGGTCGGGTTGGTGATGACGACGCTCGCCTGCGGCACTTGCGCCAGCATCCGCTTCTTGGCGCGCTCCTGGCGGATTTGCCGGAGCTTCGCCTTGACCATCGGGTCGCCTTCGCTCTGGCGCATCTCTTCCTTGATCTCGCGGCGGCTCATCCGCTGCTTCTTCATGTAGGACTGGCGTGTGAACACGTAATCCACAGCCCCGAGCAGCGCCGCTGCGCTGGTCATGGCGATCAGCATGTGGACAACTTTGCCCTGGACGAAGGGCAGGATCGCCGCGGGGTCGAGCAGCGAGATGCGCTGCAGCTCGGCGTTCTGCGGCCAAAGCGCTGAAGCAAGCGCCACGCCGACGACCACGAACTTCACCAAGCTCTTCAGGAACGCGGCGAACGCGGCCTTACCGAAGACTCGTGAAAACCCCTTCACCGGATCGAGTTTGTCGAACTTCGGCGCAATGCGGCTCGGGGTGAAGGTGGGCTTGTCCTGCAAATAGCGCGCGGCGAGCCCCGCGAGCGCGAGCGAAATCGCCACCATGCCGAAAATCATCAGCACTTTGATCGACACGGCCATACCGATGCGCCGAAGCGAACTCGGGTCGGCCGAGAACTGATCAGGCGCCGCGATGAAGGCGATGAAGCTGCGGCTGATCTCCGATGCGATCGGGCCGGCCAGATAGGACAGCAGCAGCGTCAGCGCCACCAGCGAGAGCGCCGCGCTCACTTCCGTCGAATAGATGATGTCGCCCTGTTCGCGCGCTTTTTCGAGTTTTCGCGCTGTCGGCTCTTCTGTGCGATCGTCGTCGTCAGCCGCCAT
>DASZSK010000211.1:0-9973 GCA_035548735.1 Caulobacterales bacterium
CGCTGGCATGACGATGGTCGCGGGTATGCCGAACAGCTTGGCCGAGAGCGCCACGGCGACGGCATGATTGCCCGACGAATAGGCGAGCACGCCACGTGATCGTTCTTCGGCGCTGAGGCTCGCAATCTTGTTGTAAGCGCCGCGGATCTTGAATGCGCCGCCACGCTGCAAGCATTCTGTTTTGACGAAGGCGCGCACGCCGATCGCCGCATCGAGCGCATCATTGCGCAGCAGCGGCGTCCGCACCGCGACGCCGGCTATGCGTTGCGCGGCGGCGCGAATGTCGTCCAGTGTTGGCGCGTTCATTTAAGAACCTCTTGGTTTCGCCCGCCGGGTCGGCTCGGCATTCGCCGGATCCTCCGGCCAGGGATGCTTCGGGTAGCGGCCACGCATTTCCGCGCGCACGGCGGCGTACGAACCGCGCCAAAAGCCGGGCAGGTCTTTCGTCGTTTGCACCGGACGATGCGCGGGAGAGAGCAAGCGCAGGGTCAGCGGAACACGGCCGCCGGCCACGGTGGGATGCTTCGTCAACCCAAACAATTCCTGCAGCCGCACCTCGATCACCGGGCCGCCTTCGACGGCGTAGTCGATGCGCAGCGTGCCGCCCGCCGGCGTTTCAAATGTCGCGGGCGCCACGTCATCTAAGCGCCTACGTAACGCGTATGGCAGTGTTGCGCCCAGCGCGGCGGCCACATCGACGTCGGCAAGACGTTTCACGCCGGCGAGCGCAGGCGCCATCCATTCCTCGATCGAGCCCAGCAAAGCTTCATCGCTCCAATCCGGCCACTCTGCATTGTCCAAGCTGCGCAGCAGCGCGACGCGCGCGCGCAATTGCGTTGCGCCCTCGCTCCAATGCAGCGCCGATAGCCCGTTTTCGCGCACGCTCTGCAACAGCGCCTGCTCGATGTCGGCCGCCTCAACACTTTCAAACGGACCTTCGCTTAGGACCACGGCGCCCAGCTTGCGCGCGCGCCGGCTGCGCACGACGCCGCTCTGATCAACCTGGACGCTGCCGCTGAACGTGATCTCATCTGCGAATGCGCGCTCGATGTCGGCGAGCGAAATCGGCGCCGCCGCGAGCACGCGCGCGCGGTCTGCCGCGCCCGATGTGTCCGCGATGACGATATAAGATTCTCGCGCCAAAGGGTCGGCGACCTCCAGCGAAGCCGCCCGTCCATTCGCCATCAGGAACGCCCCGCCCGCGCCCCGCGCTTTCGCGACACGATCGGGGTAAGCGAGTGCGAGTACGGCGCCCGCGCGATCGGGCTCGATTTCTTCTGCGCTCGCGCCCACTTGCTTAGCGATCCGATCGGCCAAAGCACGCGCCGCGCGTCCGCGCTCGCCGCGCTCCTGCAACAATCGTTCAACGCGCTCCCGCAAATCAACGGCGCGTCCGCCCAAGCCCTGCTCAGTCAACAGCACCGCAACATGCGCCGCCAGACGTGCGTCGCCGCCGACCTTCGCTGTGAGCACCATGTGCGCCAAACGCGGCGGCAACGCGAGACGCGACAACTCTTTCCCGTGCCCTGTCAGCCGGCCGTCCGCATCGAGCGCACCGAAGCGCTTCAGCCCCGTGATGGCCTGCTCCCACGCGGCGCGCGGCGGCGGGTCGAGCCATGTCAACGCCACCGGATCGGTCACGCCCCAGGCCGCCAGATCGAGCGCGAGCGAAGACAGATCCGCGTCAAGCATCTCGGGCCGGTCAAACAAGGGAAGCGCGCGCGTCTCTCCCTCGCTCCACAGCCGCCAGCAGACGCCAGGTTCAAGACGCCCAGCACGGCCTCGACGCTGCTCAATCGCGGCCTGACTGGCGCGCACCGTCTCGAGCCGCGAGAGACCAAGCGCCGGTTCAAAGCGCGCCCGCCGCGTGAGCCCGCTGTCGACCACGATGCGTACACCCTCAATGGTGAGGCTCGTCTCCGCGATTGACGTCGCCAGTACGATCTTGCGCCGCCCCTCCGGACTGGGCGCGATCGCCGCATCCTGATCCGCCGGGCTCATGGCGCCATAGAGCGGACGCACGTCGATCGTCGGATCGCGAATCTCATTGCGCAGCATCTCGGCGGCGCGCTCGATTTCGCGCGCGCCCGGTAGGAACACAAGGACGCTGCCGGGCTCGTTCATCGCTGATCGAACACTCGCAGTCACCTCCTTCTCCAATGGCGCATGCGGATTGCGGGGGCGGTAACGCACGTCGACGGGATACATGCGGCCTTCGCAGCGGATGACCGGCGCATCGCCCAACAGCGAGGCGATCCGCGCCGCGTCGAGCGTCGCTGACATCACCAGCAAGCGCAGATCGGGCCGCAGTCCCGCTTGTGCATCGCGCGCCAATGCAAGACCGAGATCGCCTTCCAAGCTGCGCTCGTGAAATTCGTCAAACAGCACGGCGGACACGCCAGCCAATTCCGGATCGGCGAGGATCATGCGCGTGAACACGCCCTCTGTGATCACTTCGATGCGCGTCTTCGGGCCGATCCTGGAATCGAGGCGTACGCGATAGCCGATCGTCTCGCCGACGCGCTCGCCGCGTTCGCTCGCCATGCGCGAAGCCGCCGCCCGGGCGGCGATGCGCCGCGGCGAAAGCAGGATGATCTTCCCGCTGGCCCATGGCGCAGCGAGCAGCGAAAGCGGAACCCGCGTCGTCTTGCCCGCGCCGGGAGGGGCGACAAGCACGGCCTCGCTGCGCGCCTCAAGCGCAGCGCCGAGGTCCGGCAGCGCGGCGTCGACGGGTAGTGGCGCGGACATTGGTCGCAATTCGCTTAGCTGGCGTGTGGGCGGCTGTCTCGCCGGATTGGCGCTCCGGCCGGTACGTTGTATAGGCGTTAATGAAGTTCAGCGGGCAGGTGGGCCATGCGATTTCGGCGCGTAGGGATGATCGCTGTAGCGGCGGTCGTCGCTCTGGCGGGGGGATGCTCCACGGGGCGCACGGCGGATACGCGGCGTGGCGTCATGAACGCCGCTGCAACGCCGATGCGCGATGTCGGCCTCATCAAGCCCGAGATCCCGGCGATTTTGCGCAATTACGAATATCCCTACGCCACCGCCGCGCTGACCAATTGCCAGGCCATCGCCTATGAGATCGGCCAGCTCGACGCCGTGCTCGGACCGGAGAGCTTTCAGCCCGGCCCCAATCGCAACGTGTGGGACCGTGGCGGCGATTTTGCGGAGCAGCAAACCATCGAAGCCGCGCAAGACACGGCCGAAGGCATCATCCCCTTCCGCTCTTGGGTGCGGCGCATCACCGGGGCGAGCGCGGCCGAGCGCGAAGCGCTGCGCGCGGTCGCCAACGGCCAGCAGCGTCGGACTTTCCTGCGCGGCTATGGCGCCTCGATGGGCTGCCTGAGCATGATCCCGCCGCCGCCACCGCCTTCACACGTGTCGCGCAGCGCCGACGATCGTCCGATCGCCGGTCACTGAGCGCGCAGGTTCGCGACAAAACCCGCGCGGAACTCAACCAGCGCGCCGGCCGCGATCGCCGCCCGCAATCGATGCATCAGAGTCTGATAATAAGCGACATTGTGCCACGAGAGCAGCACCTGGCCGAGCAACTCCCCTGACTTGAACAGATGATGCAGGTACGCCTTCGAGTAATCGCGGCTCGCGGGACAATCGCTTGAGGGATCCAGCGGCGCTGTGTCTTCCGCAAAGCGCGCGTTGGTGATGTTAAGCGGACCGCGATCGGTCCATGCCTGCCCATGCCGTCCCGAACGTGTCGGGATCACGCAATCGAACATGTCGACGCCGCGGCAGACAGCCTCGACGATGTCCAGCGGCTTGCCGACACCCATCAGATAGCGCGGGCGCTCAGCCGGCAGCAGCGGAATCACGCCGTCGAGCACGGCGAGCATTTCTGCTTGCGTCTCACCCACGGCAAGTCCGCCGATGGCGTATCCGTCAAAGCCTTCGGCGATCAGCGCCTGGGCGGAACGGGTGCGCAAGGCCATGTCCGTGCCGCCTTGCACGATGGCGAAGAGGTTTTGTGTTTCGCGCGCGCCAAAGGCCCTCTTGCAACGTTTGGCCCACCGAAGCGAAAGCTCCATCGCCTTACGCACGTCCGCTTCGGGCGCCGGTAGAGCCGGGCATTCGTCGAGCTGCATGACGATGTCCGAACCCAAGAGATCGGCCTGAATCTCGATCGCGCGCTCCGGCGTCAGGCGATGCTCCGAGCCGTCAATGTGCGAGCGAAAGGTGACGCCCTCTTCGTCGAGCTTCCGGAGCTGCGCCAGCGACATCACCTGGAAGCCGCCTGAGTCCGTGAGGATCGGTCCGTCCCAGCGCATGAAATGATGCAGGCCGCCAAGCCGCTTCACGCGCTCGGCGGTGGGGCGCAGCATAAGGTGATAGGTGTTGCCGAGGATGATGTCCGTCCCTGTGGAGCGGACTTGATCCACCATCAGCGCCTTCACACTGCCGGCGGTGCCCAAGGGCATGAACGCCGGCGTGCGGACGTCGCCGCGCGATGTCTTCAGGACGCCCGTGCGCGCGGCGCCGTCGCGTGCGGAAATTTTAAAAGGGAAAGCGCTCACGCCGGTCGCCATAACAGGCTGGCGTCGCCATAGGAATAGAAGCGGTATTCATTGGCGATCGCGTGCGCATAGGCCGTGTGCATGCGCTCAAGCCCCGCGAACGCCGACACCAGCATGAACAATGTCGAACGCGGCAGGTGAAAATTGGTCCAGAGGCCGTCGACCGCGCGGAAGCGATAGCCCGGTGTGATGAAGATGTCCGTCTCACCCGTCTCCGCGCGCACGCGGCCATCTTCATCCGCCGCAGATTCTAGGCTGCGCAGGGCCGTCGTGCCGATGGCGATGACGCGCCGGCCTTCCACCCGCGCGCGGTTCACTGCTTCCGCCGTCTTCGGCGAAATTTCCCGCCATTCGCTGTGCATCTTGTGCGCACTCGTATCCTCCGCCTTCACTGGGAGAAATGTGCCCGCGCCCACATGCAGCGTCACGCGCGCGCTTTCGACGCCCTTGTCCTCGAGCGCCTTCAGCAATTCCGGCGTGAAGTGCAGCCCGGCCGTCGGCGCGGCGACCGCGCCGTCCCTTTGCGCATAGACGGTCTGATAGTCGACCTCATCCTCCACATCAGGTGCGCGGCGGCCGGCAATGTAAGGCGGCAGCGGCATCGCGCCTGCGGCGGCGATGGCGGCATCAAGATCAGCGCCGGTGAGATCGAAAACGAGCGTGATTTCGCCCTCTTCGCCCTTCTCGGCGACCGCCGCATCGAGCGCGCCCAGAAGACACGCGCGATCGTCCATCACGCCGAAGCGGATGCGGTCGCCCTCCTTGAGCCGCTTCCCCGGCTTCGCAAACGCGGTCCAGCGCGCGGGGCCGAGGCGTTTGAGCAGCGTCGCCTCGACAGCCACGGATGAATCGTCGCGCACCCGCACGCCATCCAGCCGCGCCGGAATAACGCGCGTGTCGTTGAACACCAGGAGATCACCCGCCCGGAACAGGGTCGGCGCCGCACCCACAATCCGGTCTTCCAGAACCCCATCAGCGCGCACGTGCAGCAGCCGCGCGCTGTCGCGCGGTCGCGCAGGCCGGAGCGCGATCAGCTTTTCGGGAAGCTCAAAGTCGAATTGATCGACGCGCATGAGCGCACCCTAGCGGATCACTCCGCCTTCGCGCTGACGATCTTGCCGGGGTTACGCGGCGGTTCGCCCTTCGGCAACGCGTCGATGGCTTCCATCCCCGACGTCACCTCGCCCCAGACCGTGTATTGCTTGTCCAGGAAGCGCGCGTCGTCGAAGCAGATGAAGAACTGGCTGTTGGCCGAGTTCGGATCGCTGGTGCGCGCCATCGAGCAGACGCCCCGGACGTGCGGTTCGGCCGAGAATTCTTGGCGGAGGTTCGGCTTGGATGAGCCGCCCGTGCCGTTGAAATTCTTGCCGTCGCCGCCTTGGGCCATGAAGCCGGCGATGACGCGGTGGAACGGCACGCCGTTATAGAAGCCCTCGTTCGCCAATTCGCCAATGCGTTGCACATGGTTCGGCGCCAAATCCGGGCGCAAACGAATGACCACTTCGCCCGTATCCAGCGTCAGGGTCAGGGTATGAAAGGTATGATCGACCACCAGTGCCTCTCTCTTCCTTCTTGCGGCACGCGCGCAGGGATTTGCACGTCGCACACCGAGAAATCCGCGCCCCGGTCATGCCGCGTCTGATCGATCAGATGGCGGAATTCCGGGCCGTCCGTGCGCAGAACATAGATCGGCGCGCGTTCATTTTCAGGGACGTCCGCTGCAACGCGCACCGCGACCATTCGATCCGGATTGGGCGGCGGATTGCCGACCGCGAGTTGCATGACAATGTCCTGGCCCCAGACCACGCGTCCCCACACGGTATAGAGCTTGTTCAGCGAAGCGTTGGCTGCGCGCATGAGAAAGAATTGGCTATTAGCGGAGTTCTGATCTTCCGCGCGGGCCATCGAAACAACGCCAGGGCAATGCATGGCGTTTGCGAACACGCGTCCATCGCGCGTCACCGCCATTTGCGCGTCCGGCTGAGTCTCGATCGGCAGCGTCTTGTAAAAGCCGAGCCGAGCGCCGGTTTGCTGCGCCGCTTCGACGAACGGCATGTCGGGGCCGCGCCGGAACATGAATTCCTGATGCAGGTCAGGCAACGTTGAGGCGCCTTCGCCCGTACCCAGCGGATCGCCGGTCTGCGCCATGAAATTATCGACCACGCGGTGGAAGATGAGGCCATTGTAGAAGCCCGCGCGCGTCAGCGTCTTGATGCGATCGACGTGGTTCGGCGCCACCTCCGGATACATCTCGACGACGATCCGTCCCTTGTCCGTGTCAATGTAAAGGGTGTTCTCCGGATCCAGCTGACGCCAGTTGAGCGGATCAGGCGCGCCCGCAGCAAGCGCAGGGCCGGTCAAGCCCATGACGCACGCGGCCATGGCGATGAAAGCAAAAATGCGCATTTGTCCTAGACCCCGAATTTCGCCTTCAGTCTTCGTTCCACTGCCGGCGGCACGAATTGTGCGACATCCCCTTCTAGGCGCGCAATTTCCTTGACCAGTCGCGATGCTATCGCCTGACATGTCGGGTCGGCCATCAGAAACACCGTCTCGATGTCGGGATTGAGCTTCTGGTTCATGCCGACCATTTGAAACTCGTACTCGAAGTCGGAGACCGCGCGTAAACCCCGCACGATCACACTCGCCCCTACGCTCTCGGCGAACTTCATCAGCAATGTGTCAAAAGGACGGACGACAATCTCCGTGGTTACGCCGAGGCGGGCCGCCTCGTCTTCCAGCATTTCGGTGCGCTCCTCCAGCGTAAAGAGCGGACCTTTCCCTTCATTGATGGCGACGCCGATGACGAGCTTGTCCACCAGCTTGCAGGCGCGGCGGATGATGTCGATGTGCCCGTTGGTGACGGGGTCGAACGTGCCCGGATAAAGGCCCGTCCGCGGCTGACCTATGCTCATGCCGAAACCTCAAACGCGCGGCCGCAGACGCCCTGACTCCGCACCGGGGCTGTTTTGCGCGAGCGCACTCAGCTTGGCAAACCGGACAAACGGACGATTACGAGCATCATCGGCGCAGCCTTGTCCTTTTCCGATATAGTATGTACTATTCCGAGTTATGAAATATGCCGCCCTCAAGGCGTTCCTCACCATGCAGCGCGCGTCGCGCCTCACCATGACGTTCGACGAAGTGGCGGCGGCCGCGAAAACGACGTTGCCCGCTTCGGCCTATCAGTACGAGGCGTGGTGGGCGAACAATGCGACCACCCACACCCAGGCGAATGCCTGGCTCGACGCCGGATTTCGCACGGAGCAGGTCGATCTCGAAGGCCGGCGTGTCTCGTTCGTACGCGCGGTCGGCGTGCGCGAGCACCGCGAGGCGGACTTCGGGCACGACGCGTTGCCGCGGCATCCCCTACTCGGAGCCTTGCGCAACACTTTCACGATCGAACCGGGCTTCGACCTCACAGCGCCCGCGCTCTCTCCGGAGGAACGCGCGGAGTGGGACGCAAACCTCGACCGCAAAGCCGCGCAGATCGCGAAGCGGCGCAAACCGGCATGAGCCCGTCGATCCTCTTGGACACCTGCGCGGCTCTGTGGGCGGCGGCCGACGAACTCTCAGAAGAAGCAGCGACCGCACTCTCACGCGCGAGCGGCGCGGGCGCGCGCACCTATGTCTCCCCGATCACGGCTTGGGAAATTGGCGTGTTGGCGCGCAAAGGTCGTTTTCGATCGCCGATGAGTCCGGAGCGCTGGTTCGAGCGCCTTATGAGAACGCCCGGCCTCGAGCTCGCCGAGATGCCGCCGGAAGTGCTGATCGCCTCGTCATTTCTGCCAGACTTCGTTCACGACGATCCTGCCGACCGCATCATCGTCGCGACCGCGCGCGAGTACGGTCTCGCGATCATGACACGTGATCGGATGCTTCTGGACTACGGCGCACAGGGCTATGTCAGCGTTTTGAGCTGCTAGGCCCCCGCCTTACTCCTCGACGTCAGCGCCCTCGTCGCCGTCGCCGCCGCCGACATCCTCGATTCGCTCGGCCGCAACGACGTGCTCGTCCTCGCCGGGGCGCAGGATCCAGACGCCTTGGGTGGCGCGCCCGGCGATGCGGATATCATCCACCTTGGTACGGATCAGAAGACCCCGGTCGGTTACCAGCAGCAATTCTTCGCCACTGTGCACGGGGAAGGACGCCACGAGGCGCGCGCCGCTGTTGTCAGGCATGCGGTGCGCCTTCAAGCCTTTGCCGCCGCGGCCCGTTACGCGGTACTCATAGGCTGAAGCACGCTTGCCCAGCCCTTCCGATGTCACGGCCAGGATAAATTGCTCCTGCGTCTTCAGCCACGACAGGCGCTCGAACGGCACCTCTGCCACCTCGCCGCTGTCTTCGCCCGCTTCCGCGTCGGCCTCCGCCTCAGCGTCATCGCGCGCGCTCGCATCCCACTTGAAGTAGGCGCGGGCTTCCGCGGGCGTGACGTCGACGTGCCGCAGCACGCCCATGCCGATGACTTCGTCGCCCTGCTTCAAATCGATGCCGCGATTGCCGGTCGACGTGCGTCCCGAGAACACGCGCACTTCCGGCACCGGGAAGCGGATGCACATGCCGTTCTTGGTGGAGAGGAGAATGTCGTCATTCTCCGAGCAAATCTGCACATCGACGATGCCGTCGCCTTCGTCGGGCTTCATCGCGATCTTGCCGGCGCGGTTCACCTGCACGAAGTCGCTGAGCTTGTTGCGGCGCACATAGCCCGACTTCGTCGCGAACATGACGTCGAGCTTTTCCCAGGCGTGCTCGTCTTCCGGCAGCGCCATCACCGAGGTGATGGTCTCGCCCTGCGCCAACGGCAACATATTGACGAGCGCGCGGCCGCGCGTGCGCGGATCGCCGGACGGCAGGCGCCACACCTTCATCTTGTAGACCATGCCGGCGGAAGAGAAGAACAGCACCGGCGTATGCGTCGAGGCCGCGAACAGCCGCGTGACGTAATCCTCTTCCTTCATCTGCATGCCGGCGCGGCCTTTGCCGCCGCGGCGTTGCGTACGGTAGAGCGCGAGCGGCGTGCGCTTCACGTAGCCGCCATGCGTGACCGTGACGACCATATCTTCGCGCGGGATCAAAGCTTCGTCGTCGATGTCGGCTTCGGATTCCGAGAACGCCGTGCGGCGCGGGATGCCGAAGGCGTCCTTCACCTCGCTCAATTCGGTGCGGATGATCTGCAGGATGAGATCGCGGCTGCCGAGAATTTCGAGGAGTTGCTTGATTTCGTCGGCGACTTCGTTCGCCGCCTTGGCGATATCGTCGCGGCCGAGGCCTGTGAGGCGTTGCAACCGCAATTCGAGGATGGCGCGCGCTTGTTCTTCCGAAAGCCGGATCGCGCCGCCTTCGATAACCTGCGTCCGCGGATCGGCGATCAGCGCGATCAGCGGCAGCATGTCGCCAACCGGCCATGCGCGCGACATCAGCGCGTCCTTCGCAGTAGCCGGATC
>DASZSK010000212.1:0-2846 GCA_035548735.1 Caulobacterales bacterium
CATCCCGGGCGAGCGGAGCGAGACCCGGGACCCAGAGATCGAAGGGCTCGACACCGGTCCCGGGTCCCGGATCAGCGCTGCGCGCTGTCCGGGATGACGGATGCGCTATTCGTTCTCGTCCTCATAGCCAACCAGGTGCAAGGGCCGGGCTTTCACGCCTTCCAGCTCCGCCCAGCGCGCCAGCGCGTCGTCGCGGCCATGGGTGATCCAGAGTTCGCCCGGCGCGATCTCCTTCACGGTTTGGGTGAGTTCGTCCCAGTCGGCGTGATCGGAGATCACCAGCGGCAGTTCGACGCCGCGCTGCTTGGCGCGCTGTTTCACGCTCATCCAGCCGGAGGCGAAGCAATCGACGGGATCGGGAAAGCGGCGGCTCCAGCGCTCCTGGATCGCCGACGGCGGACAGATCACGATCGCGCCTTTGAACTGATCCTTGTCCTTGGCGTCGATGGTGGCCGCGCGCAAATCGCCGAGCTTCACGCCGAAGCGCTCGTACAAGTCGCAGAGTTTCTGCATCGCGCCATGAATGTAGATCGGCGCGTCATAGCCGGCTTCGCGGAGCAGCGCGATCACGCGCTGCGCCTTGCCCAACGCATAGCAGCCGACCAGATGCGCGCGCTCGGGATGCGCTTGCGTCGAGCGCAGCAGCTTGGCGATCTCGTCTTCCGGTTCGGGATGACGAAACACCGGAAGCGCGAACGTCGCTTCGCTGATGAACACATCGCACGGCATGACCTCGAACGCTGCGCAGGTCGGATCGCGTCGGCGTTTGTAATCGCCGGAGCAGACCGTGCGGGCGCCGTCCGCTTCGACCACGACTTGCGCCGAGCCGAGCACGTGGCCGGCCGGCACGAGTTTCACGGTGACGCCGCCGAGCCTGATCGGTTCGTGATAGGCCAGCGCCTGCGTTGAACCCGCAAAGTCCCGCCCGTAGCGCTCCTCCATGATGGCGAGCGTCTCTTTCGTCGCCAGGACGCGGCCATGCCCGGCGCGGGCGTGGTCGCTGTGGCCGTGCGTGATGATGGCGCGGTCGACTGGGCGAACTGGGTCGATATGGAAATCGCCGCCCGGGCAACAGAGCCCGGCGGGCGTCGGTCTGAGCAGATCGGCGGCCTTCACGCTCTTCATATAGGCATGGCGGCCCGCTAAATCCTGTCAGCATGAGCGCGCGCAAGCGGACAACGCAGCCGGTCCTGCCATCGCCGTTCGGCGAATGGTTCGCCGCGCGCGGCTGGGCGCCCAGGCCGCACCAGCTCGAACTGGTGCGCCGTTCGGCGGAGGGGCTTTCGACGCTGCTGATCGCGCCGACCGGCGCGGGCAAGACGCTCGCGGGTTTCCTGCCGAGCCTGATTGAACTCGCGCCGCGGGCGCACGAAGGCGTGCGCCGGCCGCATCGTCTGCACACGCTCTACATCTCGCCCTTGAAGGCGCTGACCACCGACGTCGCGCGCAATCTCGAGGCGCCGGTGCGCGAGATGGGCTTGTCGCTGCGCATGGAAACGCGCACGGGCGATACGCCGGCGTCGAAGCGCACGCGCCAGCGCGCGCATCCGCCCGACATTTTGATGACGACGCCGGAGCAGCTTTGCCTGCTGATCGCGTCGCAACATGCACGCGCGTTCTTCGAGGATTTGCGGGCGGTGGTGGTCGACGAAATCCACGCGCTGGCGCCGACCAAACGCGGCGACTTGCTGGCGCTCGCTCTGGCGCGGCTCGCGCGCTGGGCGCCGGCGCATCGCCGCATCGGCTTGAGCGCGACCGTGGCCGATCCCGGAGCGCTGGCGGCGTGGCTGGTTGGGGTAGCGCCTAGCCCTCTCCCTCGCGCAGAGGGCGCCGCGCAACGCGCGGCGGGTGAGGGGCGAACGAACATCCGCACCGCTCGTTCTGGGAAGCTCGCGAGCGCGGATAGCCCCTCACCCCCAACCCCCTCTCCGCAAGGGAGAGGGGGCTCCGCCTCCATCATCGTCATCGCGCCGCCCGGCGCGGCGCCGATCGTCGACGTGCTCGATTCCGACGCGCGCATTCCGTGGGCCGGGCACACAGCGCGGCACGCGATGCCGGAAGTGTACGAAGCCATCAAGCGCGCGCGGCTCGCGCTCGTGTTCGTCAACACGCGCGCGCAGGCGGAAATGACGTTTCAGGAGCTCTGGCGCATCAATGACGACGGCTTGCCGATCGCGCTGCACCACGGTTCGCTCGATGTTGAGCAGAGGCGCAAGGTTGAAGGCGCGATGGCGCGGGGCGAGCTGCGCGCGGTGGTGTGCACGTCGACGCTCGATCTCGGCATCGACTGGGGCGACGTGGACCTCGTGATCCAGATCGGCGCGCCGAAAGGTTGCGCGCGTCTGGTGCAGCGCATCGGCCGCGCCAATCACAGGCTCGACGAGCCCTCGCGCGCCTTGCTCGCGCCGAGCAATCGCTTCGAAGTGCTGGAGTGCCGCGCGGCGCAGGAGGCGGTCGATGAAGGCGCGCTCGACGGCGCCGACACGCGCATCGGCGGGCTTGATTGCCTGGCGCAGCACATCATGGGCTGCGCCTGCGGCGAGCCGTTCGATGCGGATGAGTTGTATAATGAAGTGGTCTCGACGCTGCCTTATGCGAACCTGAGCCGCGTGCAATTCGATCGTGCGCTCGATCTGGTGGCGACCGGCGGTTACGCGTTGCGCGTCTATGAACGCTATCGCCGCATCGTGCAGGACCCGCATGATGGCCGCTGGCGCGCGCGCAATGCGCATATCGCGCAGCAGCACCGCATGAATGTCGGCGCCATCATCGAGGCGGACATGCTCAATGTGCGTCTGGTGTCGCGCTTCGCCGCGCGTCCGCGTCCAGGCGCGCCCGTGCGCAGC
>DASZSK010000213.1:0-6562 GCA_035548735.1 Caulobacterales bacterium
GCATCCATATCTTCGTTGTTCGCTTTGCGCGCCGCCTCCCGCTTCATGCAGCCAGCCTAGCAAGCGACGCCCTCGCGTTCAGCAGCGAAACGCATCCGCGCGCGTGCGCGCTTCAGTGTGAGAGCCGCGTGGATGCGCGGCAATCGACAGCCACGAAGCGCCCATCGGCCATTCGCTGCTCATTCAGGATCGTGAAGGCGTCGTCGGACTCCCGCGTCATCGTCTGGCGCGGCGTCGTGCCTTCTTTATCGGATTGCGAGACGTTCGCAGTCGCGAACACCGTGGACGTCGTGCGCCACGCCCTGAGGCGGATCAGCCATGGCTTCGTAACCATTAAACGGCGCACACGTTATGTCGGATGCGCGTGGCGAGACGCGTACCGCCTGCAAAACAACACCTCACAATTGAGTCTCCTTGAGAACTGTCAATGCGTGACCAAGGTGCGCGTGTCGGACTGCAGCCCCCAGGGGTCCGCGCGCACATGTTAAAAGTAATCGGCGCCGGCCTCAGCCGGACTGGCACGCACTCGCTCCATCTCGCGATGCAGATGCTCGGCTTCCGTAGCATCCATTACGATCAGTCGCGCCTGAACGACGTGCTGTTCGGCGAAAATCAAAGCCCAAGTTTCCGCCGCTACGATGATGTGGAAGCCGTCTTCGATCTGCCCGCAGCCTGCTTCTACCGCGAACTTCTCGAGGCCTATCCTGACGCAAAAGTAATCTTGACCATCCGGGACCTCGAAAGCTGGTGGCGCAGCATCGACGTTCACTTCAACCAGCTCGCGCAAGTCGCGGACGAAGAACGGTTCGCGGTCCGCGCAGCGCGGCGCTTGGGCGTCCGGTTCAAGAATTCCGAGACCGATATTTTTCGCCGGCGACTCCGCAACTTCGCGTATGGCTCGCCGACCGCCACCGAGTTTCTCTACAAGAAGCGCTTCGCCGAGCATAACGAAGCCGTGATCTCAAGCGTGCCTCCGACGCGTCTTTTGATCATGAATCTGAGCACCGGTGATGGTTGGGAGAAGCTCTGCGCATTTCTCGAGCGTCCTGTTCCCGCCCTGCCGTTCCCGCACGCGCACTTGACGGATTACGACAACCCAAGGCCGTGGCTGCAAAAACAGGTCAATCGACGCGCTCGTCCGCTGACGCGTTAGCGCCGCTGCTTCCAGCAATTGCTTGCCTCGCCCGAGTTCGTCAGCCATCTCCGACGGCTTTTGGGAATCTTGAAGCAGGACGGAGAGGCAAATGAGCGCCGACGGCGCGGGCGATAACGCATACGGAGCCCCTACCATTGTCCCAGAGGGGCCGTTCGCCGGCTGGACCACGTGGGGTCTTGGAACCGATCCGTACGAAACCCACCTGGGGCCGTTCTGCTTCCGTGTGGTCGATGGTCGCGCGCAATGCGCCTTCGAACCGAAGCCGCATCACTGCAATGGCGGCGGCGCGATACATGGAGGCGCGTTAATGTCCTTCGCGGACTTTTCGCTTTTCTCCATTGCTCACAATGCATTGACCGACGGCGTCAAGGCCGTGACGCTCTCGTGCAATTGTGAATTCATTTCCGCCGGCACACTCGACGGCTGGATCGAATCCGATGGCGATGTGCTGCGCGTAACGCGCTCGCTCATCTTCGTGCGCGGATTGATCAGACAACGGACGCGGCCAGTGCTTGCATTTTCCGGCGCGCTCAAGAAGATCGGTCTTTGATGACGCCGACCGCAGGGGGCTGCGGGATAAGGGCGATCTTTCAGCGGGGGTTGGGATGCGTTCGCCGGCTGCGACGTTCGACTTGCGCGCTTCACTTTCTGATGAAGTGACGACCGCTCTCTCGGAATTGAGCACCGCCGCGCACAGCGCCAAGGCGTTGCATCGCTGTCGCGTGCATTTGAAACGCGCGCGCGCGTTGGCGCGCATCGGCCGTGCGTGCGCGCCAGGATTATCCGCCGTTTTCAATGAAACGGCGCGCGGCGTGATGCGGGCGCTGGCGCAATCGCGCGATCTCACCGCACTCGCCAACACCGCCCGCGAATTGGCGGAAAAAGCCGGGAAAAAATCGGCGGCGGCGCTGAATACGGTCGCCGACAATCTTGATAATGCGCGCAGCGCGCTGCCGCCGTTGAACATGGAGGCCGCGCGTACGGGATTGCGCGATCTACTGGCGCTGGCGCAAGTCTGGCCCGAGGCTTCGCCGCGCCAAATCGAACGCGGCGCGGCGCGTATCGCTTTGCGCGCTCGGCGTGCATGCGCGCGCGGACGCGGCGCCGAAGCGCCATTGCGCCGTCACGAGTGGCGCAAGCGCGAGAAAGATCGTTTCTACGCGGCGACGCTGCTGGGCAAGGCGTGGCCGGGCGCGTTCCGGGCGCGCCGCAAGCGCGGTGAAAGGCTTGGCCACGTGCTCGGAATGGAGCGCGATATCCTGCTTCTCATCCAGCGGCTGGAGGCGGACCCGAGCCTTGCAGGCTCGGTGCGGCAAGCAGAACGCGCCCTCGACGTGTTGAAACAGCGGCGCGACAAATTGGCGCCGCGCGCGGATGCGCTCGGCGCGCGCATGCACCGCGACGGCGCCTGAGCACCGCAGGAACTCTCTGAGCCCGGGACTCGTTCGTCAGCTTGCGCCTGCGCGCCCGCACCGATTGAGCGGACGCAAGGTCATCGCCCATGGCGGAAAGCACACACTGGTCAGGCAACGCATGGGGGCCATCCCCGATTGCCGTCGCCCCGACCACCCACCTCGGCTAGAAGCCGGGGGTTTGGGTTGCTGGAGAGGGTCATGCTGCTGGTCGGACTTTTCGCGCTCCAGCTCGCCGTGGTGGGGGCGGGACTCTTCCTGATCTGGCGGCGGACCGACGTCATGCGGTCGGAGGTCGAGCGCTTGCGCTCCGATCTGGCCGAGCGCAGCGGCGTTGCGCGAACCGAGAAGCTGGCCGCACCGACCGGCGCGCCAGGCGCGACGATCGTGCTTGCCGAATGGCGGCGGCGCCTCGACCGCGAGATCAGCGCCCTGAAGCTGCCGCCGACTGAGCCGGTTGCTGACGTTCCGCCGAGCCTTAAGCCCGAAACCGCGCGCGCCATGGCGGTGGTGTGCGCGCTCCTGGCCCCTACGATCGGGCTCGCCTTCGGGGCGCCTCTGCCGGCGATTGTCGCCACGGCCTTCGTCATCGCCGCCGCGACGTCACTGATCTCCTTACGGGACGCGTGGCGGGACACTGCCTGGTTCGCCACAATCGGTGGCGCGGCGTGGGCGATCGCGGGATTCCTCGCCGGCGTTGGCGGCGCGCACACACCGCTCTTCTGCTACGGCCTCGTGATCGCGGCGAGCGCGGGTCTGTTGCGAGCGCGTCTGAGCCGGCCCTCAACGCCTGGCGCGGCGTTGGCGTTGGTGATGGCGGTCACGGCGCTCGCGGTTGGCATTCAGCTTGGGCTGGTCGGCCCCACCGGCATCGCCTTTGGCGCCATCGTCGCGATCGCCGCGGCGTTCGGCGCCGCCTCCCTCCGCCTCGAATGGATACACCTCTCTGCGTTCCTCGGAGCGGGGGCCGGTCTCTTCGTGCTGAGCGGCCAAACCGGCGCGGACGTCTGGTTCACGCCGGCGGCGGTCTGGGCCGGCGTCTGGTTTTGGGCGCTCGCATTCGTACGCGTGCCTGAACTGGGACCGCGGGGCCTGCTGATCTCCGCCACCGGGGCAATCGCTCCGCTGTTCGCCGTCAGCGCGCTTTATCAAGCCAGACACGGGCTGGAGACGGCGCCCGACGCGGCGGCGGGCTTCGCCGTCTTGGCGCTGAGTTTCGGCGCAATCCTGTCGCTGAGCGCGCGCCGGCAAAAGCGCCTCGCCGACTTGCATCTCACTTTGTGGGCGCTTGGCATCGCGATGATCGGCGCCCTTTCGACCGCCGTCATGCTGGTCGCGCCGCCGCCCGCATATCCAAGCGTGCTCGCGCTGCTCGCGCTTGGCGCAATCGCCATGACCACGCAATGGCCGGACCGTTTCTGGAGCGCGGCGGCAGCAAGCCTGGCGCTGATCTCCGTCGTGACCGCCTGGAGTTTCGCGAGCGCCTTCAACGCACCGGAAACGCCGTGGTCGCCGCTGGCGATCGCCATCCTGGCGCTGTCCGCGCCGGCCGCGCTCGCCGGCGTCGCCGCATACTTCGCCAAGCCGCGGGCGCCGATCGCAAGCGGCGTCTTGGAATTCTGCGCCATCCTTGGCGGCGTGGCTTCACTCTCCGCCTGGACGCGCCTCGCCTTCTCGCAGGGCGCGCCGGCGCTGGCGAGCATAAGCTTCGTCGAGCTGGGCGCGCACGCGGCGCTATGGCTTGGCGCGGCGCTTTTGCTTGCGGCGCGCGCCGAGCGCGGCGCGAAGGCGGTTCGCAACGGCGTTGCGCTGCTGCTGACCATCGCGGGCGTGACATTGAGCTTCGGCTGCCTGGCGCTCTGGCTTACGCCCTGGTGGGGCCCCGACCTGCTGACGCCGCCCTATCTCGATCCGCCGCTCGGCTTTGCGGCGCCCGCCGCCGCGCTCTGGGCGCACTGGGTCTATTGGCGGCACGTCGATGATGCAAAGCGCGCGCGCTGGACGTTCGGTGCGGCCGGCGTCATGAGCGCAGCCGCCATCACGCTGGAACTCGTATGGCGCAGAGAATCCGTCGACACGTGGCTTGCGCTCCTGCTCGGAGCGAGCGCGTTCGCGTTGGCGGCCGGCCTCAACTTCGTGCCCGGCCTTGCGGTAAGACAACGCAAAGAGGAATTGCAGCCGCCGACGCTGACGATCGTCCCGCCCGCGACGGCCAAGACGACGCCGAAAAAATCGCGGCCCGTGGAAACCTCAACGCAGGATTAGAGGCGGCCTCAACTGCCCCAACAGGCGAAGGCGATGTCCTTCATCTGCATGCCGCTGCCGTTCGAATAGGTGGCGGTGTGACCATTGACGGAGACGGTGACGTGATCCGTGGGCTGCACGCCGGCGAGGATCGGCGGGCGCTGCGGCAGACGGATCGAAAGGACGCGATCGCGTCCAACGCGCTCTACGGTGGCGGGAATGTTCACGGTCATGTTGCCGATGCCGATAGACGCCGTGCGGGCGTCCCGGCCGAAGCGGCCCAAAGTGTAGTCCTGCACGATGATGTCGCCAGTCGGCGGCTGGCAGGACATCGTGGCGGTGACCTTGCCGTGCTCGTCGCGCGCCGTCGCCATGGCGACGCCATTCTCGTAAGCGTAATGCCATCCGGGCGCATCGGCCGCGCTGACGCCAGGCGCCGCCAACATGACAAGACCGCAAGCCGCCGCGAGAACCGTCCGCATCACCTACTCCTCGACCCGCCCCGAAGCGGCGCGCTTAGCACATCACCTTCGGGCCATGCGAGGGGTTCATGCGCAGCGAATCAGGGCGTCAGTTTGTTCAAGCTGAAGCAAGAAGCGCTTACGCTCCATACCGCCGCCGAAGCCGGTCAGACTGCCGTCTGCGCCGATCACACGGTGACACGGCACGATCACCGGGATCGGGTTCCGGCCGTTGGCGGCGCCCACGGCGCGCGAGGCCTGCGGCGCGCCAACCTCGGCGGCGATCGCGCCGTAGCTCTTGGTGACGCCGTAGGGAATGCGCCGCAGAGCCTCCCAGACGCGAAGCTGAAAAGGCGTGCCCTTGGGCGCCAGCGGCAGATCGAACGCCGTGCGCTTGCCCGCGAAATACGCGTCGAGTTGACGGCATGTTTCGTCGATGACGGCGTTCGCGCCGCGCTTGGCGTCCTCCGGCGGCGCGCCATGCTTGTTGTTCTCGAAATAGACCGCGCAGAGCGCGTCATCGTCTGCGATCAGCGTCAGCACGTCGACCGGGCTCTCGTAATCGAAACGGATCACTTGCGGGCTCCCTTCGTTGCAGCACGCCGCCACAGCCGCATCGCGGCGTAAGCGCGCCAAGGTTTCAAATCTTTCAGCGTCTCGCCGCGCGTGCCGAGCGCGGCGATGATCGCGGCGTCGGTGGCGGGAAATGCGTCGGGATCGCCAAGCGCGCGCAGCGCGACGTACTCGATGGTCCATGGGCCAATGCCCGGAATTTCCGCGAGCCCGGCGCGCCCAGCCGCGACCGCGCCGCGCGCCAGCAAGAGCTTGCCGTCGGCGACCGCGCGCGAGAGCGCGGCCAATGTTTCGGCGCGCTTCCTCGGCATGCCAAGCGCGGCGATCGCATCAGCGCCGGCGTTTGCAAGAACGGCGGCGGATGGGAAAGCGCGATCGAGACCGTCGACGCCGCCGTCCAGCTTGGCGCCGAACTTCTCGGTGAGCCGCGTGGCTAACGCGCGCGCGGCCACAACTGTGATCTGCTGACCGAGCACGGCGCGCACGGCGGCTTCAAATCCGTCGAGCATGCCGGTGACGCGCACGCCGGGCTCGGCGGCTATATCGCCCGCAAGCCGCGCGTCTTGCATGAGATGCGCGTCCACCGCATTCATATCGGCGTCGAGGTCGAACGCGCCGCGCACGGCAGCGACAAGCGGACGGAGGTGCGGCGCGAGCGCATCGCTCAGCGTGAGCTGCAGGCCCTTGGCGTGCGGCGCGATCTCGATCCAGCCCGT
>DASZSK010000214.1:0-14195 GCA_035548735.1 Caulobacterales bacterium
TTCCGCGCTCAGCCCGCGATCGACCGTCGGCGCGGCTTCGGGGCTCGCCGTCGCCGATGCGCAGGCCCCCAGCACCGCCGCCGCCAGCGCGCCGGCCATGAATTTGAACATGGACATGCTTCCTCCCCATGCGCGCTTCGACGCGCTTATCGCGGATCATTCGATGCGCTTATGACAGCGTTATCAAATCACGATCCGGTGCGCCGGGGGAAGGGCGCGGCGCCTCACTTCTTGTCGTGGATTTCGACCTCCGGCCGATCCTCGCCGTCCGACACCTCGTCGTGCCAGCGGCCCTTCTTGTCTTCCCAGGAAATGCCGGTGTCTTCGCCGGCCACCTGCTGTTCCATCGCGACCCGCTTGGCGGCCGCCAGCGCCGCCGCGTGGCTCGGGAACGTCTCGGAGATGGTGTCGCCGAGTTTGAACGCCCATCCGCCGTCATGCTCGATAATGTCGTAAGTGATCTTGGTCATGGCCGCTCCATTGGTGGCGTGAACATGGCTCGGCAAAGGATATTTTTCCACCCACCGGTTCTCCTTCTCCCGCGTGGGCGGGGGGATATACATAACTCTGAAATCGGCCACGCTTTTGACCACGGGCGAACCTGTGACCAGCGTATCAACCGAATGGCCGGACGCGCTCCTAACATTGACATCGGAAGGTTGGGGCGCGTGAGGCTGATATTCGCCGTTTCGCGACATTCGATGCGCCACAGCGGCCTTGGTCATGTACGCGAACCTATGCTTCGTCTCCTCCTGCGTCAGGGGCTTCCGACTAAGGTAAAGGGCCGTCAACTTTGTCCCTTCGTCGAAACTTCACAACCTCCGGTCATTGTGGGGCGGATGGAGTGTGAGCTATGCGTATCTTCGCGATTTTAGTCGCGTTGGCTGTTCTAACTGCGCCTGCGGCGGCGCAGGAGCCATCGCGCGCCACCGTGCTCAACGTCAATGCGATGGGAGAGGTTAGTGCGCGCCCTGATATGGCGACCATCCAATTAGGCGTGAGAACAACCGGGGCTACGGCTCAAGCGGCCATGGCGGACAATGCGGCAGCCATGAGCGCCCTGACACGCGCATTGCGACAAGCGGGGCTAGCCGAGCGCGACATTCAAACCGCTTATATGTCGGTCAATCCCCGCTATCGAGGTCAAGACAATCAAACCATCGATCAATACGTCGCGACAAACACCGTGCGCGCTGTGGTGAGGGATATCGACTCGGTCGGAGCGATTATTGACCGAGCCGCAGTCGCAGGCGCGAACACAGTCAGCGGAATTTCCTTTGGGCTCCAAAATCCGGAACCGCAGATAAATCAGGCGCGACTGGAGGCCGTGACTGACGCGCGTGAGCGAGCAGAGCTATACGCCCGAGCGCTCGGGATGCACGTCGAGCGCATCATCTCCATTACCGAAGCCGGTGCAGCGGCTCCTTCTTTCAACGACGAGATTATCGTGACCGCATCGCGCCGCAGTGGGGGTTCGTATACGACCCCTGTCTCTCCTGGGGAATTGATCAGCAGGGCTAACGTCAGCGTTTCATTCGAACTGCGGTGACACTCTCTCTCTAGGCCCTTCAGTGGTCTATCCCCTGCGCAACAGAATGGTCTCGCCGTGCACGGACGTTCACCACGCGAGATTTCTCGAATGACCGGCGCGCCAAAAACCCGTCGCTTGCGCCCTACCCGTCATTCGGCACGGCATCGCCGAACTCGGTCAGTCGTTGCGGCGCACCGCCTCTGACCAGAACGAGATTTCCTTTGGCGGGCGCATCGCCTCGATATCCCATCCGCTCGTTTCTCGAACGAGCCAGTCAGCAAGGTCTGCGCCGTAGTAGATCACGTCCGACTGATGGACGGAGAAAACCGGGTTGCCGCGTTCCAGTGGCGTCTCGGGCAAATATCGGTGCCCATCGAGCGGGATCAGTTTCGGTGCTTTGGCGAAGACGTCCGCAAGTTGTTTGGCCTCATCCGCCGGCGATTTCGGCTTTGGGCCCCACTCTGGCCACCAAAGTTCGTTCTCCCGCACGTCGAACAGAAACCCTTCGTATGGCCAATCCAACATGCGCTTGATGTCCGTCGCTGAAGCATGGAGCCAATCAAACCCACCGGGCCGGAGTGGACGATTTTTACGCATGAGTTCGATGAGGTCAGGAGGAAAGCGCAGCTTCCACCTATCCTGGATGTCTTCGAGTTCGGCCTGACTGTAACCCACGACTGCGCGCTCCGGCTTCGCTGCATCGCGATTATTAGCACGAGCGCGAGCGTCCGTTTGGGGCCAATCCCTGTCGCCAGTAGCGTTTTGTCCAACTGGACCGCATTTGATCCATTCCTGCCGGTCAACCAAATCGCATCAGCGCCGCCCTCACGCTTTTTGGTATTCCTCGCTGCCCCCTGATGGGCGTTTCATGAATGGCGCAACGCGTCATTCTTCATACCGCCCTCAATACCGCCCTCACCGGATTGCTTCGCACTCCCTCGCGGGGGTGAGGCGGCGCCGTTCACGAAGAGCGCGCTTCCACCATCGCCTTCAGCTCTTTCTTGACGATCTTGCCGTTGGCGTTGCGGGGCAGGGTTTCGGGCCAGAAGATCACGTCGACCGGCACCTTAAACGCGGCGAGTTTCTGCGCGGCGTGATGTCGGAGCTGTTCGGCGGTGACGCTCGCGCCCGGCTTCAGCGCCACGACGGCGATCGGCTCTTCGCCCAAAGTGTGATGCGGGCGGCCGATGACCGCCGCGTCCATGATGGCGGGATGCTCGTACAGAGCGTTCTCCACTTCGACGCAATAGATGTTTTCGCCGCCGCGGATCAGCATGTCCTTGGCGCGATCGACGATATAGAGGAAGCCTTCGTCATCCATCTTGGCGAGGTCGCCGGTTTTCACCCAGCCGTCGACGAAGGTCTCCGCGGTCGCGCCCGGATTATTCCAATAGCCGCGCACGACGACAGGGCCTTTGAACCACAATTCGCCGACTTCGCCGCGCGGAAGCTCCTTGCCCTCCGCGCTCATGATCTTTGCTTCGCCCGTCGCCGTCGGCACGCCGCAGCTCGCGGGCTTGCGCTCATAATCTTCGGCTGTGTTTGATGTGGCGGTGGCGGAGGTTTCGGTCATGCCCCAGCCTTGCGTCGGCACCGATTTGGGAAAGCGCTCCTTGATGCGGCGCACGAGTTCCGAAGCCGCGGGCGCGCCGCCGAAACCGATCGCTTCGACAGAGGAGAGATCATACTGGTCGATCTTCGGGTGCTCGATCACTTGCCAGGCGATGGTCGGCACGCCGCCGAAATGCGTGATCCGCTCGCGTTCGATCAGCGGCAGCGCCGCGTCGCAATCCCAGCGCCTTTGCATCACCAGCTTGTTGCCGGCCATCAATGCCGGGATCATCGCCGCGAAACAGCCGGTGGCGTGGAAGAAGGGCACCGACACCAGCAGCGATTTCTGGATGGTCGGATCCGGCGCGGGAGGCATCTCGCCGCGGCGCAGGAAGGCGCGCGCCTGCGCCGACGCGCCGTTGAAGAAGTTGGAGATGATGTTGCGATGGGTGATGACCGCGCCCTTTGGCTTTCCGGTCGTGCCCGAGGTGTAGAAGATCGCGACATCGTCGTCGGGCGCGAGCAACGGAAACGGATCTTCGCCGAGCGATGAGAGCGCATTCCAGTCGTTCGGCGCGCCAATGGCGCTTTCAAGCCGCACGATTTCCGGATCGGCGATCTCTTCGCGCGAGCGCGAAACGAAGACGCGGCGCAGGGCGGGGCAGCGCGGCAGGTGCTCGCGCATGCGCTCGTAGCGTTCGACGTCGCAGATGAGGATGGTCGAACCGGAATCGTTGAGCCCGTATTCGAGTTCAGGGCCGGTCCACCAGGCGTTGAGCGGCGTAATGATCGCGCCCGCCAGCACCGCGCCCCAAAACGCCACCGGCCATTCGGGGACGTTGCGCATCACCAGGGCGACGCGGTCGCCTTTCTTGACGCCTTCGCCGATCAGCCGGTGCGCCATGGCGATGGCTGCGGCGCGGAAGCCGGCGATGGTGACGCGCTCGTCCTCCAGCACCAGGTGGTCGCGCGGCCCGAACGGCGCGGAAAGCGCGAACACTTCACGCAGCGTCGGCGGGGCGTTCTTCCAGATTTTGGTGCGGACCCCGCGGATGTCCGTTTCCGCCACCTCGAACATCGTGCCGGGCTGAGTCAGCAGCTTATGCGCCTGCTCGATCGACATCGCGGGAAAGGTCCGCGCGGGTTCGGCAGTCATGTCTCGTTTCCTCCAGCCGAGGCGGTCGTCAAAATTCGCGACGCCTGCGTCATTTTTCTAAGTTGGAGCACGTTGCTCGCGTCCCTTCAACAGCGGCGCATCTGTCCAAACTTTGCCGAAATTTAATGGTGCTTGTGGAGGGCGCAGCGCTCAGGCAGGAATGCGGAACCATCCTGCGGCGGGACGGGAGGCGCGCCCCATGAATCTGAACTCCATTTGGACCGATCTCAGCGCCAAGCTGAGGTCGTTGCGCGTGCCTGCTTATCCGCAAGTGCGGGACTTCCTGGTTCAGAACCGCAACACGGTTCTCGCCACGTCGCTGGCATTGCTGATCGGCCTGTGGGGCGGATCTGTTCTAGGCCGCGTCGGCGCGGGCGGTTCAGCGACGCCGGTGTTCAACTTCGCCGGCGCGCAAGAGACGGCGCGCAGCGCAAGCGCGCCGCGCGCGGGCGTCCCCGGCGTCGAAGGCATGGCGTTCGTGCGTCTCAGGACCGAGATGAACGGCGCCGAGCCGCGCGCGTGTCTTGAGTTTTCCCGTCCGCTCTCGACCGATCCGAGCATCCATTACCGCGACTATCTCGAGATCGATCCCGATGCGCAGGTGACGACGGACGTCTCCGGAAATTTGTTGTGCCTTGGCGGCTTGCCGTTCGATCCGGAACGCAATGTCACGATCAAGCAAGGCTTGCCCGCCGCGAATGGCGAGAAGACGGCGTATGACGAGCACTTCGTGCTCACCTTCGGCGATCGCCCGGCTTATGTCGGCTTCGCCGGCAATGGCGTGATCCTGCCGCGCGCGGAAGCGGACGGCCTCGCCATCGAGACGGTCAACGTCTCCAAGCTGCAGATCGAAGTCTTGCGCGTGCCCGATCGCATCATCTCGCAACGCGACATCACCCCCGGCGATACCTACGAGGAAGGCGGCTGGGGCGGCGACTGGGTCGACGGGCAGGATGTCGGCGTCTCGGTCTATAAGGGCCAGGTCGATGTCGACAGCGCGCATCATCGCAACGATGCGGTGACGACAGTGTTCGCGCTGGGCGCGGCGCTGCATGAATTGCGCCCGGGCGCCTATATCGTGAAGCTGAAGGACATTTCGCCTGGCGCCGGGGCCAATGGCGAGAACACCCAGAATCCCGCCAGCGCGTTCCGCTGGATTATCTATACCGACATCGCGCTGCAGACCTTCTCCGGTGAAACCGGCGTCGATGTGGTCGCGCGCTCGCTGCAAACGGCGCGGCCGATGCCGAACGTCACGGTGACGCTGATCGCGCAGAACAATGAGGAGCTCGCGCGCGCCCGGACGGACGGGCAAGGCCACGTGCGCTTCAGCAAAGCGTTGGTGGAAGGCGATGGGCCGGCGCGTGCGCGCTATGTGATGGCGTATGGCGCAGGCGGCGACTATGCCGCGCTCGATCTCTCGCGCTCGGCGCTCGATCTGTCCGATCGCGGCGTTGACGGACGACGCGTCGCCGGCGACGTCGACGCCTACATGTTCACCGAACGCGGCGTGTATCGCCCGGGTGAAACCGTGCGCCTGACCGCGCTCATCCGCGACACGGTTGGCCGCGCCATCGCCAATCGGCCGTCGACGCTCGTCATCTATCGTCCGAACGGCACCGAAGCGCGGCGCATCCGCATGGAGGCCGCCGCCGCGGCCGGCGCGATCGCCAAGAATATCGAACTCGATCGCGGCTCGCCGCGCGGGCAATGGCGCGCAGAGTTGCTGGTCGATGGGCAAGAAGCCGCGGCCGGCGATGTAAGCTTCTCGGTCGAGGATTTCGTGCCGCAGCGTCTGCGCGTGCGCGTCGATGCGAGCGAGGCGGTGCTGCACGCCAACGAAACCCGTGCGATGAGCATACAGGCCGACTTCCTCTATGGCGCGCCGGGCGCCGGCCTCGCTGTGGAGGCGGAGGGGCGCCTGATGGTCGACCCCAATCCGTTTCCGGATCAGCGCGGCTTCACGTTCGGCAAAGCTGACGAAAGCTTCGACGAACGCATGTTCACGCTGCCGTCGACGACGACGGATGGCGCGGGCCACGCCGATCTCATGCTGTCGCTGACGGATCAACCGGACACCAGCCTGCCGCTGCGCGCGCGCGTGGTCGCCAGCGTCGCCGATCCGGGCGGGCGCATGGTGCGCGAAAGCTTCACCGTGCCGGTGCGGCTGCGCAACGTGTATCTGGGTTTGAAGCCGCGCTTTGAGAACAGCCGCGCCGGCGCGGGCCAGCGCGTGGCGTACGAACTGATTGCGCTCAATGCCGACGGCCGCCGTGCTGTCGTGCACGGCGTGCAATGGCAGCTCGTGCGTGAAGACTGGTCGTACGATTGGTATCTCGACAACGGGACGTGGCGCTGGCGGCGCACGGGCCGCGACATTCCGGTGGACGGCGCGACGATCGATGTCAGCGCAGGCGCGCCGGCGATCATCGCCAAGGACGGCCTGCGCGACGGCTCTTACCGCCTGATTGTCACGGCGGGCGGTTCTGAAACCAGCTCGCGCTTCGGCGTCGGCTGGGGCGGCCCCGCGGAGGACGATTCCACGCCGGACATGGTGTCCGTCGTCGGCCCAACCGATCCCGTGCGCGCCGGCGGCCGCGCGCACATTCAGATTCATCCCCCGTACAGCGGCGAAGCGCAGGTCGTCGTCGCGACCGATCGCGTGATCGAGACGCGCACGGTTCATGTCGGCGCGGATGGCGCGTCGATCGATCTGCCGGTGAACGAGCAATGGGGCGCGGGCGCTTACGTGCTCGTCACGGTGATGACGCCGCGCGATCCGGTGAACTTGCCGGTGCCCCGTCGCGCCGTCGGCGTGGCGTACGTGCCGGTGGATATGGGTGCGCGCACGTTGCAAGTGGCCATCGGCAATGTGCCGATGCGGCCGCGCACGCGCATTGACCTGCCGATCGAGGTCCGAAATGCGCCGAGCGGCGAGCACGTGCGCGTCGTCGTGGCGCTGGTGGACGAGGGCATTCTCAATCTCACCAAGTATGAGAGCCCGAATCCGGTCGATTATTTCTTCGGTCGCCATGCGCTCGGCGTCGACGTGCGCGACGATTACGGCCGCCTGCTCAATCCAAACCTCGGCGCGCCGGCGACAGCGCGGCAGGGCGGCGACCAATTGGGCGGCGAGGGATTGACGGTGGTGCCGACCAAGACGGTGTCGCTGTTCTCCAGCGTCACCGAGGTGCGCAACGGACGCGCCACCATTCCCGTCGATGTGCCGGACTTCAACGGCACGCTGCGGGTGATGGCGGTGGCCTGGAGCGAGACCGCGGTGGGGCAGGCCGCCGAACAGGCGATCGTGCGCGATCCGGTTGTCGCCGAACTCATCCTGCCGCGCTTCATCGCGCCGGGCGACGAAGCGCAGGCGACACTCAATATCGACAATGTCGAAGGACCGACCGGCGCGTACAGCGTGACGATTGCGGGATCAGGCGCCGCCAATGTCGCCAATCAGCCGCGGCGGTTCACGCTGCAGCATGGTCAGCGCCAGACGGCGTCGATCCCCGTGACGGGCGGCGCAATCGGCATCGGCCACATCACGCTGACGCTGCAGGGGCCGGCGGGCTTCACGCCGATCTCGCATGAGTACGACATCCAGTCGCGTGCGCCTTGGATGCCGATCACTCTGGTCGACACGCAGCAAATGCCGTCCGGCGCAAGCTGGCGGGCGCCAACCGACGCGCTCTCGCGCTTCCAGTCCTCGGACGCGCGCGCGTTGGTCTCCTTCTCCAATCTTGCGGGGATGGACCCGGCGCAGCTGATTGATGCGCTCTACCGCTATCCGTACGGGTGTTCCGAGCAGCTCACGTCGATCGCGATGCCGCTGCTTTATTACAACGTCTTGGGCGCCGAAGCCGGCCGCACCAACGATCCGCGCATTACGCGGCGCGTGCAGGATACGGTCACGCAATTGCTCGATCGCATCGGCCCGGACGGGGCGTTCGGTTTATGGGTTTCGGGCGATGGGCATGCGAGCCCATGGCTCGGCGCCTACATCACCGACTTCCTACAGCGGGCGAAGGCGAAAGGCTTTGCGGTTCCGCAGCAGCCGCTCGACCAAGCATATCGAGCACTCCGCTCCGTGGCGCGGCTCAATGACTCGGCCTCGGTGAATTACGAGTTCGACGTCTATCATTGGCCGGGCTCCAACGATTCCGAAGCCCTGATGCGTTCGCGTGCGGCGGCTTATGCGCTCTATGTGCTGGCGCATGCGGGCCAGGCCGATATCGGTCAGGTGCGCTACTTCCACGACACGCAGCTGTCGAAAGAGCCTTCGCCGCTGGCGCGGGCGCAGATCGGCGCGGCGCTCGCCTATATGGGCGATCGCGCGCGTGCGCATCACGCCTTCCAGACGGCGGAGCAAGCGCTCGGCTATCGCAACACCGGCGATTGGTATCAATCGCCGCTGCGCGACGAAGCCGGCGTGCTGGCGCTCGCGGCGGAAGCCAACGAGACCGATCTGGTCGAGCGCATGCGTCGTCGGCTTGAACGCGATGCGCCGGAGGCCGATGCGATGATGACGCAAGAGCAGGTGCAGATGCTGCTTGCGGCGAACGCGCTGCTGCAGCGTTCGGGCCCGGTCAGCGTGTCGCTGAACGGCCAGCCGATGCAGGGACGGCGCATGTTCGCCAACCCGCAGCAATTGCTGGCCGGTCTCGTCTTCCGTAATGACGCGCGCGGGCCGGTGTGGCGTTCGCTCTCCGTCTCGGGCTCGCCGCTCGATGCGCCGCCGGCGATGGCCAACGGCTTCTCGATCGACAAGCGGCTGTTCCGCATGGACGGCACGATCGCCGACGCCGACGCCATTCGCCAAGGCGACCGCATCGTCGTGGTGCTGAGCGGCAAGCCGGACGGCGCGCGCTCTTATCCGACCGTGTTGGTCGATCTCCTGCCCGCCGGGCTTGAGATCGAGACGACGCTTGGTCCGGCGGACGGCGCCGGCGCCACCGATTGGGATGGCTCGCGTCACGATGGGCCGTTCGCATGGATCGGCGAGATCACCTCGGCCGATGTCTCCGAGGCGCGCGACGATCGCTATGTCGCCTCGCGCAATCTGCGCGGCGAAGGCTATCGCTTTGCCTACATCGCGCGGGCGGTGACGCCTGGGCGCTATGCGATGCCCGCGGCGCAGGTGGAGGACATGTATCGTCCTGGCGTCATGGCGCGCAGCACGACGGGCTCGATCCGGATCGCGCCGCGAGGGAGTTGATGCGCCCCACGCCTTCGCGCGGTGAGAAAGCGGCGTGGAAGCAATTGCGCACGCTGAAGGACGAAGGCTTCTCGTTCCGACGCGAGCATACGATCGGACCATTTCGCGCGGATTTCGTCTGCTTGCGGCGGCGTGTGATCGTGGAAGTGGACGGTGGCGTGCATGCGCTGGCCGGCCGTGCGGGCCATGATGGGAAACGCGATGCATGGCTTGCGGCCGAAGGCTTCAGGGTTCTGCGTTTCAAAGACAGTGTGATCCTCAGCGAAGCGAATTGGCTGGAGAACGTGCGCGACGTTCTGAAGGCGCAGCCGGATGCGCCATATAGATGGAAAACAAGCGCCACCCTCCCCCTGGAGGGGGGAGGGCAGGGTGGGGGTGAGGGCGAAGAACTCGACGCCGGCGACGCTTGGCTGCACGGAACTTTGGATGGTGAGTACGCGGACCTCACCCCTCCCCCTGCCCCCTCCCCCTCTAGGGGAGGGGAATAGTGTTTCTTCGGCAAACCAAGCGCGGATCGCCCGTCGCGATTCCGATGTCGAAGGCGCAGAAGCGCGTTGCGTCCGGCGTGATCGCTCTCATGCTGGTGCTGTTTGCGTTGGACCTCGCATTCCCGCCGCCTTTGGAGCGCGTGCGCGAGGTCTCGCCGGTCGTACTTGACCGCAACGGCGAATGGCTCGTCGCGTTTACAACCAGGAACGGCCGCTGGCGCCTCGCGGCGCGGCTCGACGAGATCGATCCGGAGTTTCAGCGCCGGCTGATCAAGATCGAAGATGCGCGCTTCTGGTGGCATCCCGGCGTCGATCCGGTGGCGCTGGCGCGCGCGACGCTGGCGTATGCGCGCCATGGCTATGTCACGCAGGGCGGCTCCACCATCACCATGCAGCTGTCGCGGCTGATCGAGCCCCGGCCGCGCACCATTCAGTCAAAGCTGATCGAGATCGTGCGCGCGCTGCAGATCGAACGGCGCATGTCGAAGCGCGAGATCCTCGCCGCCTACCTCACCATGGCGCCCTATGGCGGCAATCTCGAAGGCGTGCGCGCGGCGAGCCGCGCCTATTTCCAGCGCGACCCGCGCTGGCTCGACGATGCCGAGATGGCGATGCTGATCGCGCTGCCGCAGGCGCCGGAAGCGCGCCGTCCGGATCGCCATCCGCGCGCCGCGCGGGCGGCCCGCGACCGCGTCTTGGATATGTTCGTCGCCGCCGGCGTGCTTTCGCCGACGCGCGCCGCCGAAGGCAAGCAAAGCGCGATCCCGACGCGTGCGCCATTTCCCTATTCAGCGCCGCATGCGGGCGAGGAGCTGGTCGCCGCGCATCCGGGCGCGGCGATCGTGCAGTCAACGCTCGACGCGCGGCTGCAGCGCGATTTGGAGGCGTTGGCGCATCGGCGGGTCGCGGCGCTCGAACCAGAAGCGCAGGTGGCGATGCTGGCAGTGCGCATCAGCGACCGCAGCGTCATCGCGCGCATCGGCGCCGCCGATCGTAATCGCGCGGGAGGCTATATCGATATGACGCGCGCGGTGCGATCGCCGGGCTCGGCGCTCAAGCCGTTCCTCTATGCGATCGCCTTCGACGAGAAGATCGCCGCGCCCGAGACACTGGTGCGCGATGCGCCGCGAAGCTTCGGCGGTTATCTGCCCGAAAATTTCGATCGCCGCTTTCACGGCGACGTGCGTCTCGACGATGCGTTGCGTCATTCGCTCAACTTGCCCGCCGTCGAAACGCTGAACCGCATTGGCGCAGGACGATTTGAGGCGGCGCTGACGCGCGCGGGCGCGCGCCCGCGCCTGCCGCAGCGCGCGGTGGCGGAGCCGGGACTCGCTCTGGCGCTCGGCGGCGTCGGCATCACCATGGAGGAACTGGTGACGCTCTACGCCGCGCTCGGCGATGGCGGACGCGCGCGCCCGCTGCAAACCGAAGCGCCGGATCCGTTCGGCTTCTCGCATCGCTTTGTGCGTGCGGAAACCGCACAGCGGGTGCTGCAAATCCTGGCGACGTCGCCAAGTCCCGCCGGGCGCACGCCGGCGCAATTGGCGCAAGGCGCGCCGCGCATCGCCTTCAAGACCGGCACATCCTATGGTTTTCGCGATGCGTGGGCGGTGGGTGTCTCGGGCGACTACGTGATCGGCGTTTGGGTCGGACGCCCGGACGGCACGCCGCGTCCCGGCGCAACAGGCCGCGAAGCGGCGGTGCCGATTCTGTTTGAAGCATTCGATCTGTTGGGCTTGCCGCCTGAGCCGGCGGCGGCGCCGGATGAGATGCAGCGCAATGCGCCGGGCGCGCTGGCGCGGCTCGATGGATCGCAGGATGGCGGCGACGGGCCGGCGATCCTGTTTCCGCCCAACAATGCGGAAGTGCTGGTGCTTGAGTATGGGCCGCATTCGCGCGGGCTCTCGCTCTCCGCGCGCGGCGGGCGCGCGCCGCTGTCGTGGTACGCCGAAGGCGAGCCGGTGCCGACGGAAGAAACCAGCGGCCGCGCGATCTGGCGCCCGAGCGCGCCGGGCTTTCATGACATCAGCGTCGTCGACGCTGACGGACGCCAAGCCCATGTGCGCGTGCGCATCCGCGATCGCGGCTAAGCAGTCTCGGGCTTGGGCATGATCCGCTGCACGGTTGAGCCTTGCAACAGCACCGAGAACAGCACGACGACATAGGTGGCGGTGACGATCACGTCCTTGGTCGGTCCTTCGGGAAGCGAGAGCGCCATGGCGATGGAGATGCCGCCGCGCAGCCCGCCCCATACGAGCACGCCGAAGGTCGAGTTGAACGGGAAGAGCTTGCTCCAGAACAGAAGCGGCGCACCGACCGAGATGGCGCGCGCGGCCATCACAAGCGGAATCGCGAGCGCGCCAATGAGAAGGCGCGTCGGGTCGCCCGCCAGCAGCGCCACGCCGAGCAGACCGATCAGCAAGAAGAGCACGGCGTTCAGCACTTCGTCGAGCAGCGCCCAGAAGCGGACGATGTAGTCGCGCGTTTCTTCCGTCATGGCGTGCTGAACGCCCTGATTGCCAATCAGCAGGCCGGCGGCGGCCATCGCCACCGGGCCGCTGACATGCAACACGCTGGCGAGAGAATAGCCGCCCATGACGACGGCGAGCGTGATGAGGAGTTCGACCGAGTAATCCTCGATCGAACGCATCAGAAGAAAGCCGGCATAGCCGATGACCAGCCCGAGCGCTGCGCCGCCAACGGCGTCGATCACGAATTTCTCGCCGAACTCGAACGCGTTCATGTCCTGGCCGGATGCGGCGGAGGCAAGGAAGATCGTGAAGACGACGATGCCGACGCCGTCATTGAAGAGGCTCTCGCCCGAGACCATCGCCTGCAAAGTCGGCGTCGTGTTCGCGCTCTTCATCACGCCAAGCACGGCGACCGGATCGGTCGGGCTGATCAGGGCGCCGAAGACGAAGCACCATGGCAGGGGCAGCGGCGCGCCGATCAGCGCCGTTGCAAAATGAAGTCCATAGCCGACGAGCAGGGCGGAGACGATGACGCCGATCGTACTCAAGAGCGCCACTTGCAGGCGGCCCTGCCGCAGAGCGTTGATGTCGACGTGCAAGGCGCCGGCGAACAGCAAAAAGCAGAGCATGCCGTTCAGCAGCGCATTCTGGAAATCGACATTGGCGAGGAATGCGCGCGCCGTTTCGCCCAGATGACCATCCGGCAGCACGGCGTCGATGCCGATCACGGCGACCGACGCGACTACGCCCATCAAAGCCAGGCCGACGCTGGTCGGCAATTTGAAGAAACGCTGGTTCACCCACGACAACAACGCCGCGAGCGTGATGAGCACGGCGGCGGCGTCAAAGGGCGTCAGCGCATAAGGATGCATGCATCGGTTAAAGCGAGCGTCGCGCGGGCGCGCCAGCGTTTTCGGAAACGATGCGGCCGAAAAAAGAAAGAGGCGCGGACCTTAGGGCTAGGTCCGCGCCTCGACGAAATCGTCGCTAGAGCGAGGGAGGCTTATGACGCGACGATTTGGGCAGCTTGGGCGAGCGTGGCGTACGCAACCGGGGCGACCACGATGAGGGCGGCGAGGACGGAATAAAACTTGGTCATTGGAGGGCTCCGAAACTTCGTGTTGGCGGTGTTGATCTCTTGATGCGCCCACTCTGCCGTTTGGATGCGCCGGCCGCTGTGACGTGCGTCACGCGGTGTGATCAGGCGATGATCCGCGCAGCCTGCGCGAGCGTGATGAGCGCGAGCGGGGCGACGACGATGAGAGCTGCGGTGATGCTGGCGAGGCGTGCCATGTTGAATTCTCCGTTGTTTGGTTTCGGAGAGATTGATGCGAACGCCCGTGCGCTCGGATGCAGCGATGCGCGCAAAAAACGAGCGCGCTTAACCTTACCCCTTCTGGGGGATGGACGCCCCGAGGCTTTGACTGAGGATGCGGCGGCTGCCCTCTTTGGCGGGGTGGACCACGCGGCGGCGCTGGAAGATGGCTTTGGCCTGGGGGCCAGCGTCGCCGCACCTGTTATTCGCCGCGGAAGCGGCCGTCGCCTTCTTCGGTCACCAGCACGACATCGGGATTTTCCGGCGCCACGCGCTCGAACAGCCCGACGTCGAGTTCCGCCTGCGGCCGGTCCGCCTTGAGCGGCGCCGCGATGCGCGCCGCGAGTTCACTGCGCTCGGCAGGCGCAAGCGGCGCAGCGACGCCGGGCGCATGCATCGGCCGCCAGAAGGTGAGCGCCACCGCGAACTTGCCTTCCCGCTCGACGATCTGCGCGAGGCCGTTCC
>DASZSK010000215.1:0-2952 GCA_035548735.1 Caulobacterales bacterium
GCGAAACCGCCGGCCGGACCTCGGCTTGGGTCGATGGTCTGGCGGAGAGGGTGGGATTCGAACCCACGGTACCCTTGCGAGTACTCCGCATTTCGAGTGCGGTGCGATCGACCACTCTGCCACCTCTCCGTCCCGCGCGCGCGGCGTTCCCTGGTCGGGGGAAGGCGAGGGCATAGTGCAAGCCGCGCGCCGCGACAATATTCAGACGCGCGCAGCGGCGCTTCGAAGCTCAGCCTTCTTGCCGGACGTCGCGGCGGATCCCGTTGCGAAAGCCGGCTGAAACCCGCTTTTACGCCGTTGACGGGAACGCCGTCGCGCGGCTATATCCCCCGTCCCGCCCGCGCCCCTCGCGCGGGCGATCCATTTCTATGGCGGAAACCATGTTCGCGGTGATCAAGACGGGCGGCAAGCAATACCGCGTTTCCAAGGACGATGTGATCGTCGTGGAAAAACTGGCGGGCGAGCCCGGCCAAACCGTCACGTTCGACAATGTTCTCGCGGTCAGCGACGGCGGAAAGCTGAAGCTGGGCAAGGATTTGGCGGGCGCCAAGGTCACCGGCAAGCTGGTCGAGACCAAGAAGGGCGAAAAGGTCGTGGTGTTCAAGAAGCGCCGCCGCAACACCTATCGCCGGCATCGTGGTCACCGCCAGGTCGAGACGGCCGTTCAGATCACGGCCATCGGCTGAGCTAGGAGAGCAGGACTATGGCGCACAAGAAAGCCGGCGGTTCTTCGCGCAACGGGCGCGACAGTCAGGCCAAGCGGCTGGGCGTGAAGCGGTTTGGCGGCCAGGTGGTCCCGGCCGGCAACATCCTCGTCCGTCAGCGCGGCACCAAGTTCCACCCGGGCGACAATGTCGGCATGGGCCGTGACCATACCCTCTTCGCGCTTTGCGACGGCGAAGTCCGCTTCGCCACGAAGCGCGACGGCCGAACCTTCGTCTCCATTTGGCAGGCGGTGGCGGCCGAATAGGCGGTTCAAGGGAAACACCCTCGGATCGCCCCACCAACAAGGCGATCCGGGACCGAGTTAGCGGGGGAGCCGGGTCGACCGGCTCCCTTTTTTTCTCCCCCGCGCGAGCCACAGGGAGGCTCATGATGCGCGATGTGTTGGAGATCGATACGGACCGGCTGGTGCTGCGGCGCCCGGAAGCGGCGGACGCCACGCGCGTCGCCTGCTTCCTCGCCGACCATGGCGTATCGCGCATGGTGGCTTCGGTTCCGCACCCTTATCCGAAATCGGCCGCCGATGGCTGGCTCATGCTGCTGCGCGCCCGGCGCGGGCTTGGGCATGACCATGTGTTCGCCGTCGAATTGGCGGGCGAGGGGCTGATCGGCATGATCGGCGCGCATCGCCAGGACGGTGGCGGCCACGAGGTCGGCTACTGGATCGGGCGCCCGTACTGGGGCGAGGGCTTCGCCACCGAGGCGCTGCGCGGCTTCGTCGCCGAAGCGCAGAGCCTGGGCGAACTGGAAGCGGGGCACTTCGTCGACAATCCGGCTTCGGGCCGTGTCTTGGAGAAGGCGGGCTTCGTCTATACCGGCGAAGTGGCGCGACGGTTCTCGATGGCGCGCGGCGAGACCGTCGGCTCAAGACGCATGCGCTTTGCGCCGAAACCGGCGCGCAAGCGTCCGCACGCCCAAGCGTGCGCCGCGTGATGCATGCGGGCGCCGCCGTGCGACCTGACGCAGGTTCAGTGATGAACGCTGCCGATCAGCCGCGCGAGCGGCGCCCATGCGCTTTGCGCGATGTCGATGGCTTCGTCCCAGGAGACTTGGTACGCCAGAAAGACGACATAGCCGACGATGAAAAGCACGGGCATGGCGCGCTCCAGCGTGAAGAAACGCACGGCGCGCCGCTTCGCCAGCGCGCTCCATTCGTCCTGCAGCGGGCGCATGCCGAGTTGGTTTTCGAGTGCGTTGATCACGTCGAACTTCGCGGTGATGATCTGGGTGTAGTAGGCGTTCGACGCCCGCCAGATGAAGCAGACAAACACCAGCGCGACCGCGCACCAGATCAGCAGCGCGGGGTTGAGCCGTGCTTCGCCGCCATCCTTCGCGAGAAACCCAAGTGCGCCGACGCCCGCCAAGTTCAACGTCATGAAGACGTTGGCCAAGTCGCGTCGCGCCGCGCGCGCTTCGCGCGCCTCTTCGACCATCAACCTATAGAATTCGAATGTTCGATCATCCGCCATGGCTCACTCCCCCACCTTGGCGAAAGCAATGCTAGCGCGGTCGGGACGCCTTGTCTCCCGGCGGGGGGAGGGGCACATCAAGCGAGGCGCGAAACGCGTCCAAGGAGCAAAACATGGGTTTGCGCGTAGCCGTCGTCGGCGCCACGGGAAATGTGGGCCGCGAGATGCTGAACATCCTCGAGGAGCGGCTATTTCCCGCCGATGAAGTGGCCGCGGTCGCGTCGCGGCGTTCGGTCGGGGTGGAAGTGAGCTACGGCGACAAGACCCTGAAGTGCAAGGATCTCGAGAGCTTCGATTTCACCGGCTACGATCTCGTGCTCATGAGCGCGGGCGGGGCGGTGTCAAAAGAATGGTCGCCGAAGATCGGCGCGCAAGGGCCGGTGGTGATCGACAATTCCAGCGCCTGGCGCATGGATCCGCGCGTGCCGCTGGTCGTGCCGGAAGTGAATCCGGATGCTGTCGCCGACTACGGCAAGCTCAACATCATCGCCAACCCGAATTGCTCCACCGCGCAGCTCGTCGTCGCGCTGAAGCCGCTGCATGACCGCGCCAAGATCAAGCGTGTCGTCGTCGCGACCTACCAATCCGTCTCCGGCGCCGGCAAGGACGCCATGGATGAACTCTGGACGCAGACGCGCGCGCTCTATGTCAATGACGAGATCGTCAAGGAGCGCTTCACGAAGCAGATCGCTTTCAACGTCATTCCGCATATCGACGTCTTCATGGAGGATGGCTTCACCAAGGAAGAATGGAAGATGAC
>DASZSK010000216.1:0-9234 GCA_035548735.1 Caulobacterales bacterium
CTGGGTCGGCAAGTACACGAGCATGCCTCAGTCGCTGGCGTTAATGCTTCCACCCATAGCGTCCGGTTTCGTCGCGCGCGCCACCGGGGCGCGGCTTAACCGCCAACGCTAGCCCCCGCTGGCCTCCAGCACGTCTTCATAGGTGCGCAGACCTGAACGCGGCGCGTTCACGAGCACAGCCATGTTTCCGGGCGCGTGCTTGTTGTCGAGCATCTTCTCGTGCGCGTCCGGGATTTTGTCCCACGGAAACACTTCCGACATGGCCGGATCGATACGGCGATCGATCACGAGCTGATTGGCTTGGGCGGCGTGATAAAGGTGCGCAAAGTGTGAGCCCTGCACGCGCTTCTGACGCATCCACAGGAAGCGCGCATCCATGGTGAGATTGTAGCCGGTGGTGCCGGCGCAAATGACCACCATGCCGCCGCGCTTACACACCAGAACAGAAACCGGGAACGTCGCTTCGCCCGGATGCTCGAACACGATGTCGACATCCTTGCCGCCGGTGATTTCCCAGATCGCCTTGCCGAACTTGCGGCTCTCTTTCATGTAGTCGCCGAACTCCGGGCCGTTCACTTTGGGAAGCTGGCCCCAGCAATTGAAGTTCTTGCGATTGAGCACGGCTTTCGCGCCCATCGACATCACATATTCGGCTTTTGATTCATCCGAGATGACGCCGATCGCATGCGCGCCGGAGACGGCGCAAAGCTGCACGGCGAACACGCCAAGCCCGCCGCTCGCGCCCCATACCAGCACGTTCTGGCCCGGGCGCAGCACGTTCGGACGCCAGCCGAACAACATGCGATAGGCGGTGGCGAGCGTCAGCGTGTAGCAGCCCGCCTCTTCCCACGTCAGATGCTTCGGACGCGGCATGAGCTGGCGCGCCTGCACTTTGCAGAATTGGGCGAACGAGCCGTCGCTGGTTTCGTAACCCCAGATGCGCTGAGACGGCGAGAACATCGGATCGCCGCCATTGCATTCTTCGTCGTCGCCATCGTCCTGATTGCAATGGATGACGACCTCGTCGCCCGGCTTCCAGCGCTTCACCTTGGAGCCCACCGCCCAGACGATGCCGGACGCATCGCTGCCGGCGACGTGATAGGCGCCCTTGTGCACGTCGAGAACCGACATCGGCTCGCCCAAAGCGGCCCAGACGCCGTTGTAATTCACGCCCGCGGCCATCACGAGAATGAGGGCCTCGTCCTCCCCGACCTCGGGTGTGGGCACGACTTCAAGTTGCATGGCTTGCAGCGGACGCCCATGCCGCTCCTTGCGGATGGCCCAGGCCCACATCGTCTTTGGCACATGAAATTGCGGCGGAATCTCCCCGATGTCGTAGAGGTCCTTCACCGCTCTCAACGCCGCATTCGCGCCTGCCATGGGCTTCACTCCTTATCGCAAACGTGAAGATCGCGCTTTTTGTTGCACTGCGCAATGAAAAGACGCCGCACACGCCATTCCTCTAGGGAAAACAGGGCTTCCGTGGCTATTGCGGCGCACCATCCATTGCCCCTCACTGGCGCAAGGCCCGCTGTTTCGACGAAGATGCGGCGCGCAATTCGCGGTCGAAAGCCAACCGCATGACCTATCGCTTCCATCGACGGCGCGGCGTGCAGGGCTGCGTAGGCGCGGCGATGCTCCTGCTTGCGGCCGCCTTCGTCGTGATCGGCTGGATCTTCCCGATCCGGCCAATCGGCGTCTTAGCGATCCTGTTTGGGCTGGGCGTCGGATCGCTGGCTCTCTTGCTCATCCTCGACATCTTCACGCCCGGACCGATCCTCACCATCGGCCCCGAGGGCGTCTGCTTTCTGCCGTTTTCGCCGGCGACCGTTCCCTGGGCCGACATCACTTCGGTAACCGTCACCCACGGCTATTATTATGGCTCGCAGGGGACCACCGGCCCCGACGGCAAGAGCGGCGTCTCATACGCCGTCCGCGACCCTTCCGCTTTTCCCAAGCGGGGCGGCATCTCCGCCGTCGCCCGGGCGACGATGAGCGGAAACACCATCAGTCTCAACACGCTCACCCTGATCGACGCCTCGGGCGCCGACATCCTGGCGGCGATCCGCGAACACTATGAGGGCGCGATAACCAACGTCCCGATTCCCGGCTCGGCATCCAAACCCTAGCCGCGACGCATTTTGCAGTGCAGCATAAGCGGGATGGCCACGTTCCAGCACGCCCCCGATTCACCCTGGATTTTCCGCACCTATGCCGGGCACTCCACGCCCACGGAATCCAACAAGCTCTACCGCTCGAACCTGGCCAAGGGGCAAACCGGCCTCTCGGTCGCTTTCGATCTGCCGACCCAGACCGGCTATGACAGCGACCATCCCCTGGCGCGCGGCGAAGTCGGCAAGGTCGGCGTGCCGATCTGCCATTTGGGCGACCTGCGCGCGCTGTTCGACGGCATTCCGCTCGAAACCATGAACACGTCGATGACGATCAACGCGCCGGCGGCGTGGCTGATCGCGCTCTACGCCACGCTGGCCGAAGAACAAGGCGCGGACTGGCGCCAGCTTCAGGGAACGACGCAGAACGACATTATCAAGGAATATCTCTCGCGCGGGACGTACATCTTCCCGCCGAAACCGTCGTTGAAGCTGACGGCTGACACGATCGCCTGGTGTCTCCACGAGACGCCCAAATGGAATGCGATGAATGTCTGCTCCTACCATTTGCAGGAAGCGGGCGCGACGCCGGAGCAGGAATTGGCGTTCGCCCTGGCGACGGCGATCGCCGTTCTGGATGCGGTGAAAAGCGAAGGCGAGGTGAAAGCGGAGGAGCTGCCGCTCGTCTTCTCGCGCCTCTCCTTCTTCGTCAACGCCGGCATCCGCTTCGTCACCGAGCTGTGCAAGATGCGCGCGTTCTGCGAGCTGTGGGACGAGATCGGCCGCGAACGCTACGGCGTCGAAGACGCCAAGCTCCGGCGCTTCCGTTATGGCGTGCAGGTGAACTCGCTCGGGCTGACGGAGCCGCAGGCGGAGAACAACGTCTATCGTATCCTGCTGGAAATGCTCGCCGTGACGCTCTCAAAAACCGCGCGCGCCCGCGCCGTGCAGTTGCCAGCGTGGAACGAAGCGCTCGGTCTGCCGCGGCCGTGGGACCAGCAATGGTCGCTGCGCATGCAGCAAATCCTCGCCTACGAAACCGATCTGTTGGAATTCGAGGACCTGTTCGACGGCTCCAAGGTTGTCGAAGCAAAGGTCGAAGCGCTCAAGGCCGGCGCGCGCGCGGAGCTTGCCAAGATCGACGCCATGGGCGGTTCGATTGTCGCGGTTGAAAGCGGCTACATGAAAGAGGCGCTGGTCGCCTCCAACCGCAAGCGCGCCGAAGCCATCGAAAGCGGCGCGCTGAAGGTCATCGGCGTCAACGCCTACACCGAAAACGAAAGCTCGCCGCTTTCCGCAGGCGAAGGCGCGATCCAGAAAATCGATCTCGCCGCGGAAACGCAGCAGATCGCGCGGCTGAAGGCTTGGCGCGGTCAGCGAAACAGCGGCGACGCGGAAACCGCGCTCGCCGCCTTGCGCACGGCGGCGAAAGAAAATCGCAACGTTATGCCCGCCTCCATCGCCTGCGCCAAAGCCGGCGTCACCACCGGCGAATGGGGCGATTGCCTACGCCAAGTGTTTGGCGAGTACCGTCCGCCGACAGGCGTCGCGCTCGTCATCGATAGCGAGCTTGACGATGTTGAGGCGGTGAGGCGCGACGTTGAAGCGCTGTCGCAAAAGCTGGGACGCACGCTGACCTTTCTCGTCGGCAAACCCGGCCTCGACGGGCATTCCAACGGCGCCGAGCAGATCGCCTCGCGCGCCCGCGCCGTGGGCATGAACGTCGTCTATGAGGGCATCCGCCTGACGCCTGCGGAGATCGTCGCCGCCGCGAAGGAGAAGCGCGCACATGCGGTGGGCCTCTCCATCCTTTCCGGCTCGCATCTCGATCTGGTGCGCGAGGTGGCGCAGCTGATGCGCGCCGAGGGCCTCGACAACGTCCCGCTCGTCGTCGGCGGCATCATACCGCCGGCGGACGCGCTGGCGCTGAAACAGATGGGCGTGGCGCGCGTCTACACGCCCAAGGACTTCCGTATCACCGACATCATGGGCGACGTGGTTAAGCTGGTTGCGGCGAAAGCCGCGCCATAACCGCGCCGTAAAGCGGCGCGACATCGGGCTTGGGAGCTGAACCATGCCGAACGATCGGGCCAAACTTCGCGAGGAAGCCCTGAGCTGGGCCAAGACGCTTGCGGGGGCGTTCGCGGTCTATTGCGCGGTCACCACGGTCGCGTTCGCGAATTACTCCATTCCCTCGGAGAGCATGGCGCCGACGCTCGAAGTCGGCGACCGCGTCGTCGTCAGCAAGTACGCCTACGGCTACAGCCGCTATTCACTGCCCTTGAACCTCGGCGCCCTCTTCCCGCATGGAATGCATCGCCTGTTCGAACATCTGCCGGCGCGCGGCGACGTCGTCGTGTTCATCCATCCGCGCGACGGGCGCACCATCATCAAGCGCCTTGTCGGTTTACCGGGCGACGTGATCGAAGTGCGCGGCGGGCGGCTCTCGATCAATGGCCAAGAGCTTCCCTCGACCACGCCGACGTTTCTGATGCGCCAGCACTATCCCGAAGGTCTCGAAGCCGCATACGAACGCGAGGAAACGCTGCCGGGCGCCGTACAGCATGTCGTGCATGAATTTCCCTCCGGCAGCCCGCTTGACAATTTCGGGCCCTATCGCGTGCCGGACGGCGCCGTCTTCATGATGGGCGACAATCGCGACAACTCGCTCGACAGCCGAGCCAGCGAGATGGGGCCAGTGCCGATCGAGAATTTGATCGGGCGCGCCGAAACCGTCTATTTCGCGCCGCGCGGCTGCAACGCCGACCAAAGCTGCCGCGCGCGCTGGCTCAAGCCGATGCACGATTGATCGACGCACCTGCCCTCGAACGCGCGTGCCTGCGCGCTTGGCCCGGCGCGCATGTGGAGACCCCCTTCGGTTGGGTGATGCAGGCGACGCAAGGCCACTCATTGCGCGCCAATGCGATCTGGCCGCTCGACTGGAGCGGCGAAGCGTCGCTCGCTGATGCAATCACGTACGCAGCCGACTGGTGCCGAAAACACGACATCGCGCCTTGTTTCAAGCTCGCCGATGGCGCGACGTTTCCCTCCAACCTGCCGATGACGCTCGACGTACATGGTTACTCGCCAACGCACGAAACGTTGGTGATGACGCGGACGCTCCGCCGCTCCCCGGATGCAAGCGCGGCGGACGGTGTCTTGTTGCTCAACGGCGCGAATGACTCCATCTGGTCACCGCTGCGCCAAAGCGCGCCTTCGGCGGAGGATTATGCGGAGCGCCGCGCCATCGTCGAGCGCCTTGCCGAGCCGCACGTGTTCGCGTTGATGCAAAGCGAAGGACGCGACGCCGCCATCGGGCTTGGCGTGCTGACCGGCGATCTCATCGGCCTCTACCTCATGCGCACGGCGCCGTGGGCGCGGCGACGCGGGCTTGCTGCGGCGATCGTCGGCGCGCTGATCAATTGGGGCGTCGCGCGCGGCGCCTGCGCAGCGTATCTCCAAGTCGAGAAAGACAACGCCCCGGCCGTTGCGCTCTACGAACGCGCCGGCTTTACGCTGGCTTACCGGTACCGCTACTGGCGCTGAGCGCATGCACGAGGCGGGTCATGCCGCTCGCGCCGATCAACGGACCAATAAACGGCACGAGCGCGCAGACGACGCCAACCAGAAACACCGCGAAGCGGTTGCGCCGCCGCAAGCGCAGCGCGTCGCGAAACGGCAGGCGCCGCATCGCCGCCGTCATGGCGTAATCGCGCCCCATCAGATAGCCGTTGAGGGCGTAGAATACCAAAGCGTTGATCCCAGGGATCAGATAGAGCGGCAAGACGATCAGATTGAGCAAGAGCGAGGGGATAGCGATGCGCACGCCACTCCACACGCTCTCAAGCAATGACATCTTGCCCGGCGTCGGCGCGCCGATAGCCTTTTCGACGGTGCGCGCGGCGGTGTCGAACAACAAGCCGCCAACGAACATCGACGCGGCCGGCGACAGCGCCGCCGCCAAGACGATCGCGCCCGCACCGAACACGAAGCGCGCCAGATCGAAGAGAAACCCGAGCCAGCCCTGCGCGTGCGGAATGAGCGGCTGTATGTAGTGGATCGCGGCGAGCGCGCCGGCGCCGCTGATCGCGCCCGCCAGCACGAGATTGATCAGCGCAAGCAAGGTCAATCGTCCGCCGAGGATGTCGCCCAAGGCGCCGAAGATCGCTGCGATGGCTTTGGTCATGCGTCCCCCGCCTCGACATTCGCTGCAGCATTCGTGCGCGTGCGCTGTACGAGCCACACGCCGCCCAAGATGAGCGCACAGCCAACAAACGCCAACGGCGTCAGCGCCTCGCCAAACAACACCCACGACATCATCGCCGCCGCCAGAGGCTGCACCCACAACAGCACGGTCGAAATCGCAATCGGCAGACGCGCGACGCCATAAGCAATGAGGCTCTGCCCCGCGAGTTGCACCAGCAAGCCATTGGCGATCAGCACGGCCCAGCCGCCAACGCTGCGCGGCAGGATGCCTTCATGAAACACCAGCGACGCGCAGGCCGCGAACACCGCGGCCGAGAGCGTCGCCCAGAACATCACCGCGCCGACGCTGACACGTCCGCCGAGCGCGCGCACGATAATGAGATAGGCCGCATAGCCGAACGCGGAGCTGAAGCCGAGCAAGTCGCCGAGCCAGCGGAGCGCGCCCTCCTCGCCGCCGCCGACGCCGCCATGCACCTTCGCCAGCGTCAGCGTTATCGCGCCCCCGAGCGCCACCGCCGCCCCCAGCGCCGCCTCTCCGCGGATGCGCTCCTTCAAGACCAGCCAGCCGAACCCGGCCGCCACCAGAGGGGTCAAATTGGAAAGAAGCGTCGCATTGACGACCGTGGTGTAGCCCAATGCCGCCGCATAGAAACCGAGTTCCAGCCCGAACAGCAGGCCGGCGACCACCAGGAGGCCCAGATGGCGCCGACTCGGTGCGCGGCGGCGCGCCGCCATGAGGCCGAGAATCGGCAGGGCGAAGACGAATCGCCAGAAATTGGTCGCCTGCGGGCCGACCTCCGAAAGCCGGATCAGGATCGGCGACAGCCCGATCAGAGCCGCGCCCGCCATCGCGGCCAGCGCCGCCCGCCCCTCTCCACGCCCCTGCATGACTGGGCAGAAAGCCTTGAAACGCACGGTCCGCAAGGGTGTTCGAGAAGGCCCGCCAAGGCCGTCCGGACCCGGATTATGCTTAATCCGCCTTAGCGATCCGGCAGGGCGGATTCACTTCCGCCTAACGAAAAAAATCTGGAGAACCCGGCTTGGCCGTTGACCCCGCCTTAAGCCCTGGCATCACTATATGTAGCGGTACGGTTCGCTGCTGAGACACCAGCCATTGGGTGTGCGCCAGCAACGAGTCGCGTTAAGAAAGAGTGAGGGATCGGGCCATGTACAGCGGGGCGAGAGCGCAGGCAGGGGTGCACCGGATGGGCGAGGTCCATCGCGGGAAGCCCAAACCGCTGCGCCCTCTGAAGGTGGTGGATAAGGTCGTCACCGATCCTTCGCGCGACGCTCTCCTGACCGATTTCGGCAAGACCACGCTGGAAGATCGCTACCTGCTTCCCGGCGAAAGCTTCCAGGACATGTTCGCGCGCGTCGCCACGGCGTACGCCGACGACATCGAGCACGCGCAGCGTCTCTATGATTACATCTCCAAGCTCTGGTTCATGCCGGCGACGCCGGTGCTCTCGAATGGCGGCGCCGATCGCGGTCTGCCGATCTCCTGCTTTCTGAACGCCGTCGGCGACAGCCTCGACGGCATCATGGACACCTGGAACGAAAACGTCTGGCTCGCCTCCAATGGCGGCGGCATCGGCACCTATTGGGGCAATGTCCGTTCCATCGGCGAAAAGGTCGGCCAGAACGGACAGACCTCCGGCATCATTCCGTTCATTCGCGTGATGGACTCACTCACGCTGGCGATTTCACAAGGTTCGCTGCGCCGCGGTTCGGCCGCCGTCTATCTCGACATCCACCATCCGGAGATCGAGGAATTCCTCGAAATCCGCAAACCGGCCGGCGATTTCAACCGCAAAAGCCTCAATCTCCATCACGGCCTCAACATCACCGATGAATTCATGGTGGCCGTAAGGGACGATCTCCCCTTCGCGCTGCGCAGCCCGAAGAATGGCGAGCCGCTGAAGCATGTGAGCGCACGCAAGCTGTGGCAGAAGATCCTCGAACTCCGCCTGCAAACCGGCGAGCCCTACATCATCTTCTCCGACACCGTGAACGCGCAGATGCCGACGCACCAGAAGAAGCTCGGCCTGAAGGTGCGCCAGTCGAATCTGTGCTCGGAGATCATGCTGCACACCGGCATGGACCATCAGGGCCGCGAGCGCACCGCCGTCTGCTGCCTCTCTTCGCTGAACGCCGAAACCTATCTCGAATGGGAAAAGCACGAGACGTTCCTGGAAGACGTGTTCCGCTTCCTCGACAACGTGCTGCAAGATTTCATCGAGCGCGCGCCGGATGAAATGGAGCGCGCGAAATACGCCGCTTATCGCGAGCGCAGCGTCGGCCTTGGGCTCATGGGCTTCCACTCCTTCCTGCAAAGCCAAGGCGTGTCGATGGAATCGGCGATGGCCAAGGTGTGGAACAACCGCATGTTCAAGGCGATCCGCCGCGGCGCCGATGCCGCGAGCGTGAAGCTCGCGCAAGAGCGCGGACCTTGCCCCGATGCCGCGGAAGCCGGCGTCATGGCGCGCTTCTCGCACAAGTTGGCGATCGCGCCGACGGCGTCGATCTCCATCATCTGCGGCGGCACGAGCGCCGGCGTCGAGCCGATCCCGGCCAACATCTACACGCACAAGACGCTGTCGGGTTCGTTCGCGGTGAAGAACCCCTATCTGGAAAAGCTGCTAACAGAGAAAGGCATGAACACCGAGACGGTGTGGGCCTCGATCCTCAAGAATGAAGGCAGCGTGCAGCATCTCGATTTCCTGACCGATCAGGAAAAGGACGTGTTCAAGACCGCGTTCGAGATCGATCAGCGCTGGATTATCGAACTCGCCGCCGACCGCACGCCGCTCATCTGCCAATCGCAATCGCTCAACATCTTCCTGCCGGGCGACGTCGATAAGTGGGATCTGCACATGCTGCACTGGATGGCGTGGGAGCGCGGCGTGAAGAGCTTGTA
>DASZSK010000217.1:0-12359 GCA_035548735.1 Caulobacterales bacterium
TATGAAGACGTGCTGGAGGCCAGCGGGGGCTAGCGTTGGCGGTTAAGCCGCGCCCCGGTGGCGCGCGCGACGAAACCGGACGCTATGGGTGGAAGCATTAACGCCAGCGACTGAGGCATGCTCGTGTACTTGCCGACCCAGGTTGTGATCGCAAAGGCAACGAGGACGCTGGCTGCTAGCCCAGCGAGCCCTGCGGCCATTGGGACAAGAAGCAAAACGGCCGCGTTCGTCCGTGCAGCGGCGTGAATACCGATGGCGAGTGACCCGCCGAGGCACAGCGAAAAAAATGCGATTTGAAATGCGACGGAGAGCGCCCCTTCGTTTGGCTGTGACAGCCCATCGTTAAAGAAACCTAACCCAAAGCTCAGTAAGGCGCCTGCGACGAGCAGCGCGAGCCAACCAAGTCGTTCTGCGATTGGGGTGCGAGCGGCTGTTTTCTTAGGGGACCGCGCTCGCGCATTCGATCCAGTTCCAGAAATCCGATCCAGCGCGCTCTCGCCCTCGCGCCGATAATCCACCCATTGCGTGTTGCGTAGATAATAGTCGAAGCCCCGCGCTGGCTCGGTTGCGTCGATGCGGATCGGAACGAATGGCTTGTCGTAATGGCTCGCCAGTTCCAGTTCGCGCTTCACCGCTTTTGATTGGTTCGAAGCCGCGCTCAGGATCACGACGCAGGCAGAACAGCCCTCCATCCCTTCGGCGATCGCATCGGCATAGATGGCGCGCGGTGGAATATCGCGCGAGGAAATCCAGCATGAGGCGCCGCGCGCTTCGAGATAGGCCACAATGCGCTCGGCGACTGCCGCGTCTTCGCTGGCGTGACTAATGAAGAGCCGTTCCGGCATTCTTCTTCCCCCGCGCATGCGACTATAGCGGCGGCTAGGAAGGCGGTCCATTGGATAGGGGGCGCTCCGCGCTCTCCCTTCTCACACTCCCCGGACAATCCGCGCAGCGGCGTTCATCCGGGGCCCAACGTCGTGACACGCTGAACGTCGAACAGAGGCCCGCCGAAACTTGGGCCCTGAGTAGCTGACGGCGGCGTCAAATGTCTCGACGCCGCAATCTTTTTTATATCGCGCTTTTAAGGAAGCGCCCTCTTATCGCCGCAACCGCGTCACGCGAGTGTCGCGGACTCCGCCCATGCCTTCGGCGCCTCAATCGGGAAAGGGACGCCGATGCGAGCACGCGCCGAGCAAATTGTTAAACTGGCGGATACGTTGCGCCGTCACGCACTTGATTGCGGCGCCGACACGAATGCGGCAAACCTCTTCGTGCACGGCGTGTTGATGCGCGCGCTGGCGGCGGACGCCGATCTCGCGCATGTTGCCGCGCTCGAAGGAGGACTTCATGCGCGCGAGTGGAACGTTCGAGGTCAAACTTGCGCCGCTCGAAGCGCATGAGGCGTCGATCGGACGGCGCACCATCGACAAAATCTTTTCTGGCGATCTGATCGCGACCAGCAAGGGCGAGATGCTCGCCGTGATGGATCCGAAGCTGGGCTCCGGCGTCTATGTCGCCCTGGAGCGCGTGAGCGGGACGCTTGTCGGGAAGCAGGGCGCGTTCGCTCTGGCGCACCGCGGCGTAATGGACCGCGGCGCGCAGTCCTTGACCATCGAGGTGGTTCCGGATTCGGGCGCCGGCGAACTCGCCGGGCTGAAGGGAACGCTGCAGATCATCATCGAAGACGGGAAGCATTCCTACGTGTTCGATTACGAACTGGCTTGATTTGACGCGGCTCAATGTCGGCGTGCGCGCGCCGCGCTTGCATGCGGCGATCGAAGGAGGCCGTCATGCTGAGCCCGGCGCAACGCGAACAAATCACCGCCATCCTTGATGAAGTCGACGACATGACGATCGCCACGGTGCGCGCCGACGGCTATCCGCAGGCGACCACGGTGAGCTTCGTCAATGACGGCCCCACCATCTATTTCGGCACCGGCGCGGCGGCGCAGAAGGCCAAGAACATTTTGGCGAACGACAAGATCTCGATCACCGTCAATCGGCCCTACAAGAACTGGGATCAGATCTGCGGCGTGTCGGTTGGCGGGCGCGCGCATCTGGTGACGGCGCCGGAGGAGTTTCGCAAAGTCGGCGAACTGATGTTCAAGAAATTTCCGCAGATCGCCAAATATTCCGAGCCGATGGGCGCGGGCGACCTCAAGCTGTTTCGCGTCGATGCGGAAGTGATCTCGGTGCTGGATTACAGCAAGGGCTTCGGCCACACCGATTTGCTGACGGTCAACTGACGGCTTCTGCGCCGTGCATCAGCACGACGCGCAATTTCCATTCGCCGTCGTCATTGCGTTGAAGCGTGTAGGTCGAGGTTTCGCCGCCGACCTCGCGGCCTTTGGCGTCGATCCATGGCCAGTGCACACGCACCATGACGACGCGATCATTGATCTCGTCCAGGCGCACGATCTCGGGATGCGTGTCGATGACGCCGCGCGCGCTGTAGCGCTCACGCGCCGCGACGAACAGTACTTCGAGCTGGTTGGGTGCGCGGATCACGAAGGACGTGTCTGAGCCAAGCACGTAGGCTGGCGTATCCCAGAGCGCGGCTGCGCTCGCATCATCGCCGCTGGTGAGCGCCGCGCCCATGACGTCCAGGAATTCTTGAACGCCGAGGTCGTCTTCGCTTCCCGCTAGCATGTCGTTCAGGTCGGACAATTCGAGTTGACGCGGCATCCCGCACTCCGCTTGGTCTAGACCAGCAACGAACGCCGCTTATCCCGGTTCCACGTTGCGAACTCACACGCTGTAAAGCGTTGACCCGGCCGCTCCGCCGCGCGCAAATGTGACAACAAGGCAAGTCCAGGGTTGGGAGGGCTCAGCGATGTGGCGCTTGATCGGCGCAGGCTTGGCGATCGTGCTTGCCGCGCTCGCCGCCTTCGTAGGCTACCGCACCGTCAGCTTCACGGCGCCGCCGCCAGCGGCGACTGTCAGCGTGCCGGATTTGCACAGCTACGCCGTCGATCGCGACGCGGCCGCGCAGCATCTGGCGCAGGCGATCCGCTTCCGCACCGTGTCGTTGTCCGGCGCCCCCACGGACGATCCCGCGCGTTTCGCGCAATTCCATGCCTGGCTGGCGCGCACCTATCCGGCATTTTACGCGGCGGCGAAGCTCGAGGTGATCAACGGCAATAGTTTGTTGTTCACCTGGGAGGGGAGCGATCCGGCGCAGCCGCCTTTGCTGTTGCTGGCGCATCAGGACGTCGTGCCGGCGCCGCCGGACACGCGCGCCGAATGGCGCGTCGATCCGTTCAGCGGCGAAATCCGCGACGGCGTGATCTGGGGCCGCGGCGCTGTCGACGATAAGGACTCGCTGATCGGCCTCGTCGAAGCCGCCGACTTGCTGGCGCGCCAGGGCATGAAGCCGAAGCGCACGATCATCTTCGCTTTCGGGCATGACGAGGAATTGGGCGGAAGCGGCGCGCACGCCATGGCCGCCGCGCTCAAGGCGCGCGGCGTGCGCGCCTGGTTCGCCATCGACGAGGGCCTCGTCATTCTCTCGCACCACCCGCTGACGGATGCGCCGGCGTCGCTGATCGGCATTTCGGAAAAGGGCTTCGGTACGCTGCGCGTGGTCGCGCACGGGCAGGCTGGCCATTCGTCCATGCCGCCGCCAGAGACCGCCGTGTCGCTGTTGGCGCAGGCGGTGACGCGCATCCACGCGATGCCGATCGACCACAGCCTCGAAAACGGCCCGGCGATGGACATGATGCGCGCGCTCTCGCCGCAATTGCCGTTCACGACGCGCATGGCGGTCGCCAATGAGTGGCTGTTCGGCCCGATGTTGCGTCAGCGCTTCGCCGGGATTCCCGCCGCCAACGCGCTGGTCGGCACCACTGTGGCCCCGACGGTGATCAATGGCGGCGTACGCGAAAACGTGCTGCCGGCGGAAGCGACGGCGCTGATCAATCTCCGCATCCATCCGCGCGATCACGCCGACGATCTGCTGGCGCGGGCGCGCCACGCCGTAGCGGGCCTGCAAGGCGTGACGGTGGATTGGGCCGCGCCGCCGCAAGAGGCGAGCCCCGTTTCGGCCACCAATACGTCGAGCTTTGCGCTGATCGCCTCGCTATCGCACGCCAGCGCGCCCGACGCGCCGGTGGCCCCGTCGCTGGTGATCGGCGCAACGGACTCGCGCCAGTATGCGGATGTGGCGGAAAACGTGTATCGCTTTCAGCCGGTGATCTTTTCGCCGGACGATCTGGAAATGGTGCACGGGATCAACGAGCACATCAGCATCGATAATTTTGAGCGTCTGATCCGATTCTATGCCGGGCTGATGCAAGCGGGAGCGATGTGAATGATGCGAACAGCGGCGATCGGCTTGGCGTTTCTGGCCGCGGCGGCGTGTGCGCCGACAACGACAGAGGCGGGAGGCGGCGCGATGACGACTGGCGGCGTGGCGGCGCCGACCCCGTCGGATGTGCGCGTGCGCATCACGCAAGCGCAGAACGGGCAGACAGTGCAGGTGGGCGTGAACCAGCGCTTCGCGGTCGAACTCGTGGGCGTGCCGACGGCTGGCTATGTCTGGGCGCCGGCGGAGATGCCGGACTTTCTAACGCGCGCGGGCGAAGCCACGGGCGATACGACGCAAGCGCAAAGCCAGCCGGGATTTGTCGGCGGCAATCATTGGGAAGTGTTGATGTTTGCGGCGACGCGCCCCGGGCATGGCGTGCTGGTGCTCGAGCAGCGCCGTCCGTGGGAGCATGACCAGCCCCCGGCGCAGACCTTCCGCGTGCTGATCGAGGCGCGCTAGCGCTCCGTATTGGTACGCACTGTTCGTGGACGGCGTTCTCCTGTAAGGGCGGCCGGAATGACGGACCTCCTCAAGGATATCTGGTACTTCGCGGCGACGAGCGCAGAGCTCAAAGCCGGGGCGATGTTTCGCCGCGAAATCCTGGGCGAACCTGTGCTGCTGGGGCGCGGCGGCGACGGCAAGGCGTTCGCCATCCGCGATATCTGTCCGCACCGCGCCGTGCCGCTCTCGGCTGGGCGCATTGTCGACACCAATGGCGAGCCGACGGTCGAATGTCCGTATCACGGCTTCCGCTTTGGCGGCGACGGCGTGTGCAAGCTCATTCCGTCGCTGGTCGAGGGGCAGCCCTACGAAACGAGCCGCATTCGCGTACGGCGTTTCCCGACGCACGAAGCCAACGGCGTCATCCTCGTCTACGTGTCGAGCGATCCGCGCTTCGATGGCGCGCCGGCGCCGGCGCCCGACTTTGGCTTGCGCGATTTCGCGTCGCCGAAATTCGTAGTCGAGCGCATTTTCGCGGCGAACATGGACAATGCGGTCGTCGGGCTGATGGATCCCGCGCACGTGCCCTACGTGCATAATCAGTGGTGGTGGCGGCCGCCTTCGACCGGCAAGAAGCTCAAGGAAAAGAAGTTCGAACCGCGCGAGCGCGGATGGGCGATCGCGCGCCACGCGCCGTCCGGCAATTCGCTGGCTTATCGCATGCTGTTCGGCGGCAACGTGACGACTGAAATCCAGTTCATGCTGCCGGGCTTTCGCTGGGAAGTGGTGGAGAACGAGAAAGCGCGGCTCTTTACGCTGACATGCCTCTCGCCGGAGAATGAGAATTCCACGCGCATCACGCAGGTGACCTATTGGTCGAACGCATTGTTGCTCGACGTGATGAAGCCGATTTTGATTCCGGCCGCGCGCGAGTTTCTGGATCAGGATGGGCGCATGGTCGATCTGCAGAATGAAGGGCTGAAATATCAGCCCGGCATGCTCTGGATCGATGATATCGACGTGCAGGCGAAGTGGTATTTGCGGCTGAAGAAGGAATGGAGCGCGAGCCGCGCCGAAGGCCGGGACTTCGCCAATCCGATCCAGCCGACCACGCTCAGGTGGATGAGTTAGCGTGCTGCGCGTCGCAGCCAATTATTGCGCGCTGATCGCACTCGTGTTCGGCGCCGACTTGGTGCTTTCGCTTGTTCCATATGTCGCGGACGTCATCGGCGCATGGCAATACTATGTCGGGCTCGTCGGCTTCGTTTCAGCGTTCTTCGTTACGGGTGCGCTGTTCGGCGTGAGCAACATGGTTGAGCGCCGCGGCGATCCGTTTCGGGGCTGTTCGACTTGGGCAGGTGTTGCGTTGACGGTTTTGGTCGTCGCGCATTCGGCGCTTGCGTGGATCGGCGTTGGCGTGGGCGTGAACGCCATTCCATTTGCCCTGTTCGCGGCCGTCCACTATTCCGGCGCGCGCGTTTGGGGATCGCCGCGCATGTGCGTCTATGGACACGACGCTGGGTTTTCGCCGCGCTATTGCCCAACATGCGGCGCGCGCACGCAAGATCGCTTCGAGGCGAAGCCAGCGCCTTGATCAGTGCGCCGCGAGCGTCACGGGAATGCGCGTGGCTTGTGGCGCAGGATTGTCTTCGCCGGACTGATTCTGTTGGAGCACGAGGAAGGCCGGCGTGTCGGCGCTGACGCTGAACGTAAACTCCGCGGGGAAGGCGTGCGTGGGCTTGCCGTTCGTCCCATCGTCCTGCGATTGCGCCGGCGCCTCGGCGATCAGCTTGCCGGAGGCGTCCTCCAGGCGGGCAGGGAATACGGCTTCGAAATACCAGCGCGCCGGCACCGTGCCGGTAACCACGAGCGGGCTCGTGACGCGCGCGCCAGCCTGCGGGCTCCGCACGACCACGCCATCGGTCGTGACGGGCGCCGAGGCCGTCGTGACGGTGGCCTTTACGGGCGGGGCCGTGGTGCCGGTGGGCCGCGAACAGGCGGCGAGCAGGCCGAGAACGAGGATCGGGGCAAGGCGCATGCTCTTGTCAGAGCCTGGACTTTCGCAAGCGTAAGCCTACGCCCCTGCGAAGAACCTCTTTCGCACCTGCGAAAGGATGTTCTAGGTTCGGGCTGCGAGAGGCCCTTACCTATGCCGCCAAAGGCGAAGCCCGCTCCGGGCGAAGATTTTTTGTTCGAACTGGATTCCGTCGCCGCTGACGCCGGCGCTTACGCCCGGGCGGCGCGGGAGGCCGCGCACGCGCGGGTCGCGCCGGCCGGCAAGATCGACCGCGCGCTGGTCGACGCCAAACAGCATCTGGTGCACGGGCTCGCCTGGATCGCGACTTACGCCGAGACGCTGCGCGAAATCGCCGTTTGGGCGCGCGCGCTCGCCGCCAAGGATCGCTTTGGCGAGACCGAGCAATTGCTGGCGCGTCTGGTGGCGGCGGAATACTCCGCGCAGCTCGCGGGCGGCGTGCCGATGACGCAGATCGAGACCATCCGTGCCGCGGATTTCGGCCTCGAGCCGCCGCCGGTGCGCATGTTCGTCGAGCAGGCGCACAAGACGCGGCTTGCCGCGCTGCTGCGCGACAAGCGCGGCCGCGCGACGCTGGAAGACACGGGTCTCGACGAAGATCTGGAGCTGGTGCGCGATCAGTTCCGCAAGTTCGCGGATGCTGAAGTCGTGCCGCACGCGCATGGCTGGCACCGGCGCGACGAACTCATCCCGCTGCCGATTGTCGAAGAGATGGGCGCGCTCGGCGTGTTCGGCCTGACGATTCCGGAACAGCTTGGCGGGGCCGGGCTTGGCAAGACGGCGATGTGCGTTGTCAGCGAGGAATTGTCGCGCGGTTATATCGGCGTGGGTTCGCTGGGCACGCGCTCCGAAATCGCCGCCGAACTGATTATGAGCGGCGGCACGGACGAGCAGAAAGCCTATTGGCTGCCGAAACTCGCCTCCGCCGAAATCCTGCCGACCGCAGTGTTCACCGAACCGAACACCGGCTCCGATCTCGCCAGCTTGCGCACGCGCGCGGTGCGTGATGGCGACCACTATGTCGTGACGGGCAACAAGACATGGATCACCCACGCGGCGCGCGCCGATCTGATGACGCTTCTCGTGCGCACGGATCCGAACAGCGACGATCATCGCGGGCTGTCCATGCTGTTGGCGGAAAAGCCGCGCGGCGTCGACGGCGATCCGTTTCCGGCGAAGGGCATGACGGGCGGCGAGATCGAGGTGCTCGGCTATCGCGGCATGAAGGAATACGAGATCGGCTTCGACGGTTTCCGCGTGCCGGCGGCCAACCTTCTGGGCGGTGTCGAAGGCCAGGGCTTCAAGCAGCTGATGGCGACGTTCGAATCCGCGCGCATTCAAACCGCGGCGCGCGCTGTCGGCGTTGCGCAATGCGCGCTCGAATTGGGGCTGACCTATGCGCTGGAGCGCAAGCAGTTCGGCACGGAGATTTTCAACTTCCCGCGCGTCGCCAATAAGCTGGTGATGATGGCCGCCGAGATCATGGCGGCGCGGCAGATTTCCTATTTCGCGGCGCGGCAAAAGGATTCCGGCAAACGCTGCGATCTGGAAGCCGGCATGGCGAAGCTGCTCGCCGCACGCGTAGCCTGGGCGGCGGCGGACAATGCCCTGCAAATCCACGGCGGCAATGGGTTTGCGCTCGAATACCCGATCAGCCGCGTGCTCTGCGACGCGCGCATCCTCAACATTTTCGAGGGCGCCGGCGAAATCCAGGCGCAGGTGATCGGCCGGCGGCTGCTGGAAGAGAGCTAGGCTTTTTTCTCTGCGCGCTCTCCGGGCGGGAAACCGCTGCATACTTTCCCTGAGAGCGCGCTTCGTTTAGGCAAAACTCAGCCGCATTTCTCCATTATGGTGTCTTCGCCTGGAGAAGGAGCGATGCGGCTCGGTTTGATGGCGTGTTTGGCGCTGGCGCTGGCTGGCTGCGCGAGCATGGCGGCCGCCGAACCTCAAGGCGATTGGCGCTTGGCGGAGATCGACGGCGCGCCGGTGATCGCCAGTTCCCACCCAAGCTTGCATCTCGACGGCGCGCGCGCCAGCGGCTCGGGCGGCTGCAACGGGTTCGGCGCGGACGTCGCGCGTGTCTCGGATCAACTGGTCTTCACGCACGTCATTACGACGATGATGGCCTGCGCCAGTACGGACGGCGGCGACCTGATGGCCCAGGAACACGCCTATCTTGGGGCGCTGCAGACGCCGCTGCGCATGGCGATTCCAGACGATGACGTTTTGATCCTGAGCGCCGCCGACGGCCGCACCTTGCAGTTCACGCGCGTGGCGCAGACCAACTGAGCGACAATGGTCGAATGTCATTTGACAATTCCGGACGCCCGCGCGCAAAGCCTCGCGCACAAGAGGTGCGCTTATGGCTCGCGTTGTCCATTTTGAAATCCACGCTGGAGACCCCGAACGCGCCGCGCGCTTCTATCAGGAAGCGTTCGGCTGGACCTTCCAACACATTCCGCAACTGGATTATTGGCTCATCGGAACCGGTGAGGGCGAGGGCATCAATGGCGGGCTGTTGCGCCGCCGCGGGCCAGCGCCGACACTTGGGCAGCCGGTAAACGCGTTCGTCTGCACGCTCGGCGTCGACGATTTCGACGCCGCCTTCGCGGCCGCGATCAAGGCCGGCGCGAGCATCGCGATGCCGAAAACGCCAATCCCGAATGTCGGTTACGTCGGCTACCTGCACGACCTGGAGGGCAACATTTTCGGCGTCCATCAGGCGGATCCTAACGCCGCTTAACTTTGCCGGTTGCGAGACTCGGCGATTGCGACCTACGCTTCCTTGAGAAGCGGAGGCGATCCAATGCGGGGTTGGCTGGCGGCACTTGCAGTGCTCGCGCTCTGCGCCTGCCAAGGCGCGCCGCACGAATACCCGGCGTCAGCCGAGGCGCAATTCCATCGCACATGCCCGGCGAACGACGGCGTGTGCGTCTGCACCTGGGATCAGGTCACGCGTCTGATGACCTACGACGAGTATCGTGAGGCGATGACGCGATTCCGTCGCGAGGGTCTGATGGACCCACGCATTACACGCGCGCGCACGCACTGCATTGAGCACAAGCGCGCTTGAGGCGGCTCAGCTCTTCTTCTTGAAGAAGAGGGCGTCCGCGCTCAACGGTCCCGCGCCGGCCGCGGCGAGATACAGGAACACGAAGCAGAACAAGACCGCCGCGTCGCCTTGATTGAGCACGGGGTAGAAGGATTGCTTGGCGTGCACCGTCCAATAGGCGACGGCCATTTCGCCCGAAAGGACGAAGGCGACGACAGGCGTAAACAGGCCGATGACGAGAAGCGCGCCGCCCACCAGCTCAAGCACGCCAGCGATCCAGAACAGCGAGCCGACGGCGGGCGCCGTCGCGAACATCTCCGTCGGCGGGAAGTGCAGCAGTTTCGCGGCGCCGTGTTCGAGGAACAGGAGGCCGCTGACGATGCGCAGAATGCTGAGCAGTAATCCAGTATAACGATCGAGAATTGGCATGCCTTTGCGCTCCCTTAGGCGAGAGCTTGCACGCTTTGGCGCGCGGGCCAAGGAGTCACATCGCTGTAACCGGCGATCAGAAAGGGCGGCGGCTTTGCAGCGCAGCGAACAGGGTGCCGTCGTCGAGCAAATCGAGTTCGCCGCCGACTGGCACGCCGTGCGCAAGACGGCTCACTTGCACGCCGGTCGGCTTGAGGCGTTCGGTCAGATAGTGCGCGGTGGTTTGGCCATCGACGGTGGCGGAGAGCGCGATGATCACTTCGCGCATGCCGGGCGCGCTCGCGCGTTCGATGAGCTTGGCGATGCGCAGGTCTTCGGGGCGCACGCCGTCGAGCGCGGAGAGCACGCCGCCAAGCACGTGATAGCTCCCTTTGAAGGCGCCGGCTCGTTCCAGCGCCCAGACGTCGCCGACTTCCGCCACCACGCAGATGAGTCCGTCGTCGCGATCGGGCGCGGTGCAAAGCGCGCACGGATCGGCCGCATCGAGCATGCCGCAATTGGAGCAGGCGCGGACTTTCTCCGCCGCCTCCGAGAGCGCGGCCGCGAGCGGCAGCATCAGCGCGTCCTTCTTCTTCAGAAGCTGCAGCGCGGCGCGCCGGGCCGAACGCGGCCCTAGCCCCGGCACCTTGGCCAGGAGCGAAACCAGCGCCTCGATCTCGGGCGCGGCGGTGATGGATTTGGAACGCATGTCCAGCGATGTAGCGTGCGTCGAACCGCCTTACGAGGCCCGGCGCCGGCTGGCCGGGCCGTTTCCGCCGATGGACGCGCCCTGTCTGAAGGCTTAAACTTGCCAAATTGGGGGGTGGGCGACCCATGGCAAGCGGGCGTGCGCAGGCGACTGTAAATCCGCTGTGGCTGTTTCCGAGCGCGATGACCTTCGTCGCGTTCTACCAGAGCATCTTTGAATTTGGGCATCTGATCGTCGATTTGTGCGGCGTCTGGCTCGCCTTCTGTCGTGAATTGTGGGCGCGCCTGTTTGCTCTCGCGCCGGGCGCGCATCTCCAAGCCGACGGCGCGGTGCGTGATCTGCTGACGCTCTGGGTCACGGCTTCGTTTGCGCTGTGGCTTTTCCCGTTGACGACGCCGCGCAATGACGGCCGCGTCACGACCACGGTCGCGGCGATCGCGCAGACCTTCAAGCTGCCGCGCCCGGTTGCGCGCCTAGCCGCCTTCGTCCTGATCGCGCTATCGATACTGGTCGTCGGCATGCCCTTCGCGGCGACATCCGCGCCGGATCAACCGCCGCTGCTTGTCGCGCTGCAAGGTTCGCAACTGATCTCTGGGGGCTCGCTTTCCGCTTGGCTCGCCGGCGAGGGCGTGTGGTTCTCGATTCTACTGACGGCGCTTGGCGGCGCGTTCCTGTCGATCGAGTTCTTCGTGATTGGGCCCAAACTGGAGGACGCGCCGCTGTCGCCGACCGAACAGCGCGATCTCTTCGTCATCGCCATCGTGCTGTGGATTGCATCGGCCGCATTCGTCGCGGCGGCGCTGATCATGCCGCCCAGCGGCTTCGGACCGCTCACCAAGCCTGACGCCATGGTGCTCGCCTTGCTCGCGCTGATTGGGCTGATCGCCTGGCGATCGGCGCTGCCCTTTGTTCAACTCGCCCTGTTGATCGGCGCGGTGTTCGCGTTGGATGGCGTCTATCAGTTTCTCTCAAGCGTGTGGGCTTCGGTGCATGGCGGCTGATGCGATGGATCAAGCGCCGCCTCCGGGAGCGCGCTCGCAGACGAGGCGCCGCCTCGTCGCCGTCGCCCTGGTGATGTCTGGCGCGCTGATGGGCAGCGTCGGCCTTTCGGCGGTGCGCCGCAGCATCGAACTCGCGGCGTCGCAGGAAGCGGCGCCGCCTCCATCCGGTCGCTATATTGCGTCCACGGCGCCCGCCGCGCCGCCGGCGGCGGCGGGCGGGAATGAGGCGCGCAGCCAAGATGTGGATGGTCGGCGCGACAGTGGCGAAGAAGCTGTCGCGCCGCCCTCGCCACCGCCGCCCGCTGGTGCGCCGGAGTTCGGCATGCCGCCGACCTATGGCTCCGTGAATCTCGCGACGGGATTTACGCCCGATCCCCAGGTGACGCATGTGCAGGCTGGCGGCGACA
>DASZSK010000218.1:0-13155 GCA_035548735.1 Caulobacterales bacterium
AAGGCTCTGGGCGCGGCCGAGCGCTTCATTGACGCCCTGGCCGATCTCGTGGAGCTTGCCCGCGCCGCGCCCGGCCGGATTCAGTCCGAGTCGGGCGCTCGTTTATGTCCGGCGGCGTTTGGGCTCTGCCCGAACCGCTCAAGCTAGAGGCGGCTCCATGGAGCACGTGATCAGCTACGACCTGGCCCGGGGCCTGCACATCATCTCGGTGATCGCCTGGGTCGCCGGCATGCTGATGCTACCGCGCTTCTACGCCTATCAGACCGGGTCCCAGCCCGGCGGCGAACTCGAAGCCAAGATGATCAAGGCGGCCCGCTCGCTCAGGTTCATCATCGTCATGCCCAGCATGATCCTGGCCTGGGCGTTTGGACTTTTCCTCTTCTCTACCTATCTAGTCTCCGACTGGGACCGGCCGCTGCCGGAGGTGCTGGCCGGCGTGCCGCACTGGTTCTGGGCCAAGCTGGTCCTGGTTCTCATCCTCTCCGCCTATCATGGCTTCCTCATCGGCGCGGGCCGCAAGCTCGCCCGCGGCGAGCGGAAGCACTCGGAGAAGTTCTGGCGGCTGATGAGCGAAGTCCCCTTCATCATCGCCATCGCCGTCGTGCTGCTGGCGACGGTGGAGCCGTTCTAGAATGCTTGACGGCTTCGCGCCGTTATGGTGTCCATGTGCCCGTCCGCGCGTTCCCCACGCGCGCCTTGCGCCAGCGGCGCCGTTTCCCAACCGCTGAAACACATCCAACCTGATCTCGGTTCGCCTCGGCTCGACGCCATGGGTCCGATCCGAGCCAAACCCAAAGTTTCCCAAGAAGATTCACATGACTGACGAACAAGTGCTCGAAGGGCTCACGCAGATGACGCTGCAAGAGCTCAAGCGCAAACACCCCACTGAAATCCTCGCGCTCGCGGAATCGCTGGAGATCGAGGGCGCCAACACGCTCAGGACGCAGGACATGCTGTTCGCGATCCTCAAAGCGATGGCGGATCGCGGCGTTGAGATCGGCGGCGGCGGCGTCGTGGAAATCCTTTCCGACGGCTTCGCCTTCCTGCGTTCGCCGCAAAGCAATTACCTGCCCGGCCCGGACGACATCTACGTCTCGCCGTCACAGATCCGAAAATTCGGCCTGCGCACCGGCGACACGGTTGACGGCCAGATCCGTGCGCCGAAAGACGGCGAGCGTTATTTCGCGTTGGTGAAGGTGAATTCGATCAATTTCGAAGACCCCGACCGCGTCCGCCACAAGGTGCATTTCGACAATCTGACGCCGCTCTACCCGACCGAGCGGCTGAAGATGGAGCTCGACGATCCGACCATCAAAGACAAGACCGGCCGCGTCATCGACATCGTTTCGCCGGTCGGCAAGGGCCAGCGCCAGCTCATCGTCGCGCAGCCCCGCACCGGCAAGACGGTCATTCTGCAGAACATCGCCAAGGCGATCGAGGGCAATCATCCGGAAGTGTTCCTGATCGTTCTCCTGATCGACGAACGCCCGGAAGAAGTCACCGACATGCAGCGCAGCGTGAAGGGCGAGGTCGTCTCCTCGACCTTCGACGAACCGGCGACGCGCCACGTCGCGGTGGCGGAAATGGTGATCGAGAAAGCCAAGCGTCTCGCCGAACACGGCAAGGACGTGGTGATCCTGCTCGACTCCATCACGCGCCTCGGCCGCGCCTACAACACGGTCGTGCCCTCTTCCGGCAAGGTGCTGACGGGCGGCGTCGACGCCAACGCCTTGCAGCGCCCCAAGCGCTTTTTCGGCGCGGCGCGCAATCTCGAAGAAGGCGGCTCGCTCACCATCATCGCCACGGCGCTGATCGACACCGGCTCGCGCATGGACGAAGTCATCTTCGAAGAATTCAAGGGCACCGGTAATTCGGAAATCGTGCTCGACCGCAAGGTCGCCGACCGCCGCATCTTCCCGGCCATCGACATCCTGAAGTCCGGCACGCGGAAAGACGAACTCATCACGCCGCGCGAACACCTGCAAAAGACGTATGTGCTGCGGCGCATTCTCTCGCCGATGGGCACGCAGGATGCGATCGAGTTCCTGTTGGACAAGCTGCGCTCGGCCAAGAACAACGACGACTTCTTCCAGAGCATGAACGGGTAAGCGCGGTCCTTCTCGCTGCGAACGAGAAGAGCGCAGCGATTGCGGATTTACAGCGCGCGCGAGGTCGGGTCTGATCTTAGACCAAAGGGGAGACACGCGACGATGCTGAAAATCTTTCACGCGCCGAAGGCGCGCTCGATCCGCATCGTTTGGCTCTGCGAGGAGATGGGCGCGCCCTACCAGGTTCAGATCGAGAAGTTCGGCAATCCCTCGCCGGACTTCCTCGCCGCCAATCCGCTCAAGGCCCTGCCCGCGCTGGTCGATGGCGATGTCTGCATGATCGAGTCCGTCGCCATGATGATCTACATCATGAGCAAGTATGGACCGACGACGTTCGAGCTGAAGCCGGGCGAGCCGGACTACCCGCGCTATCTGCAATTCCTCATCTTCGGCGAAGCGGGGATGGCCATGTACGGCAATCCGCTGGTGGCGACGAAGTTCTTTGCTCCGGACGACAAGCGGGACAATTGGACCGTCGATTATCTCAAAGGTGCGATGGTCAAGCGCACGGCCTTCGTCGAGGACGCCCTGGGCGATCGCGAATTCATCGCCGGCGGACGCTTCACCGCCGCCGACATTTCCGTCGGCTATTCGCTCGGCATGGTCGGCTTTGCGGCCGACATGGCGCTGTCGCCCAAGCTGCAGGCCTATGTCGACAGGCTGCAAGCGCGCCCGGCCTACCAGCGCGCCCTCGCCTCGGCCTGATCCGCCGCGCTTCCGCCCGCGTACAAAGTGCGGGAGGAAGCCCATGCTCAAAATCTATCACATCCCCGGAACGCGCGCGCTGCGCGTCGTCTGGCTGGCCGAAGAGATGGGCCTGCCCTACGAGATCATTCCCTGTGCAGGTTTCCGCGATCCGCTGCTGACGAACGCCAACGCGATGAACGCAGTGCCGGTGCTGGAAGACGGCGACGTGCGCATCGTCGAGTCGCTCGCCATCATGGATTACATGCTCGACCGCTACGGCCCTTCGCCGCTCAAGCCGAAGTCCGCCGACGCCGCCTATCCCGCCTACATCCAATTCTTCCACATGGGCGAGTGCACGCTGGGCGCCCGCTTCCGCAATCTCGTCGTCGCCAAGCTCTTCAATCTCGAAGGCAATTGGGCGACGCAGGATTCCGAGCAGGGCTTCATCACCGCGGCCAACGAGATGATCGCCGCGCAAGTCCGCAAGCAGCCCTATCTCGCCGGTGACGCCTTCACCGCGGCGGACATCTCCTGCGCGCTGATGCTCGGCGGCGGGGCGAAGCTCCTCGGCTACGAAGAGCGCTACGACCCCGCCGTGCGAGACTACCTGAAGCGCGTCAACGAGCGGCCGGCATTTCAGAAAGCCAGCAGGGCAAGCTGATGCGCGCCCGGCTCACTGCCGCGATGCTGTGAACGTGCCGCTGTTGCCATGGCTATCGGCCGTGACGCCGGAGATCGTGTCGCCGGAGATCGTGCCGCTGAACACGGTGTTGTCGGAGCCAGTGTAGCGGATCACGATATCGGAGCCGCTCAGAAGCCAGCTGCCATTGCCCCATTGGCCGTTCTTGCCGTTATCGACATGGAACGTGCCGTCGGCGTTGAACACCAAGACGAAGGGAGCGTCGCCCGAGTTCCAGTGCGCGGTGCCCGTCCACGAGCCCCGCAGCAGGCGCGCCTGCTCCGCCACCGGTCCGGTCGCACGCTGCAGGGAGAAGGTGCCGGTCGCCCCGCCCTGATCGCGCATGGTGCCGCTGATGATCGGCCCCGCGATCGTCCCCCGGTAGACCGTGTTGTTGTTGTTGGACGTCACCGTCATCGTGAACTGGGATCCCGTGACCGTCCAAGGGCCGCTGTCGGCGTAGCCCTGCGCCTGAAAGGTGCCGTCGCCGGCGAGGTCGAACGTCTCGGTGAAGGTGCTGCAATTGCTGTCCCAGCAGCCCTGCATGACCCAGGTTCCGGTCAGATCAGCCTTCTGCGCGTGCGCCGCCGCAGGCGTCAGCATCAGCACGGCGAACACCAGCGCCAGCTGTTGGACGATATTCAGCAAGTTTCTCATATCCCGCCCTCCACGTGCGGTATTATGCGACGTGGAAGTTCCCGAGAGAAGCGTAAACCGGGCAGGCGTCGGCCGTTGTCAGGGAATCAGGACGAGGCTCCCCGTCGTCTTCCGCCCCTCCAAATCCCGGTGCGCCTGGGCGGCGTCGGCCAGCGCGTAACGTGTGGGCGGGGCGATTTTCACCGCACCCTGCTCGATCACCGCGAACAAATCGTCCGCCGTCTCGTCGAGTTCGGTCGCCGTGGCCGTGTAGTGTCCGAGCGTCGGTCGCGTGAGGAAAAGCGAGCCCTTCTGTGAAAGCACGAGCGGGCTGAACGGCGGCACGGCGCCGGACGCATTGCCGAAGCTCACCATCGTGCCGCGCACGCGCAGGCTATCGAGCGACGCGTCCCATGTGTCCTTGCCGACGCCGTCATAGACGACGGGAACACCCTCGCCATTGGTGATCTCGCGCACGCGCTTGGCGACATCGTCGCGACCCAGGATCAGCACGTGCTGCGCGCCGAGCGATCGCGCGATCTCCGCCTTCGCATCATTGCCGACGGTCGCGATCACCATCGCGCCAAGATGCACGGCCCACTGCGTGAGGATCTGCCCCACGCCGCCGGCGGCCGCATGGATCAGCACGCTTTGCCCGTGTTGCACGGGAAACGTCTTACGCAGGAGATAACGAGCGGTCATGCCCTTGAGCAGCGACGCTGCGCCGACGTCGAATGAGATCGCATCGGGCAGATGCACGGCGCGATCTTCGCGCACCACATGCGCTTCCGCATAGGCGCCGATCGGTCCGCTGCAATAGACGATGCGATCGCCGATTCTGAAGCGCGTTACGCCGTCGCCGATCGCTTCGACGACGCCTGCGCCTTCCTGCCCCAATCCGCTTGGCATCGGCATTTTGTAGAGGCCGTCGCGATGATACGTGTCGATGAAATTCACGCCGCATGCGTGATTGCGCACACGCACCTCATGCGCGCGCGGCGCAGGCGTTTCGACGTCGGCGAGTCGCATCACCTCCGGCCCGCCATGCGTATCGATGCGGATCGCTTTCATCGCGCTAAGCGAGATGTCGATTGAAGAACGCCACCGTGCGCTTGTTCGCTTCGGCCGCCGCGCCCGCATCGTAATTCTTGCCGCCTTCGCGGCTGAACGCGTGATCTTGTTCGGCGTAGTGATGGATCGTCACCAGCGGATTGCGGGTCAGCGTGGAGTCGATCTGGATCAAAGCGTCGGTCGTCGAAAACGAGTCCCTGTCGGCGATGTGCAGCAGGAGCGGCTTCTTGATGCTCTTCGCTTCGTCGAGATGCTTCTCGATGCTGACGCCGTAATAGCCGACGCTTGCATCGCAATCGGTGCGGCACGCGGTGAGATACGCAAGCAGGCCGCCGAGGCAATAGCCCACCGCGCCCACTTTCGCCGGGCCATAGCTACGCGCCGCGCTGATGGTCGCCTGGATATCCTCGACGCCGGCCTTCGCATCGAAGCGCTTCATCAAGTCCATCGCTTTGGCCCATTCGGCTTCGCTCTGATCGGTGATGTCGACGCCGGGCTCAAGCCGCCAGAACAGATCGGGGGCCAGCGCCCAGAAGCCCTCGCCGGCCAGCCAGTCGCACTTGTGGCGCATCACGGCGTTCACGCCGAAAATCTCCTGGATCACCACCACGGCGCCTTTGGATTGACCGGACGGGCGCGCCACATAGGCGCGAAACTCGCCATCCTTGCCTTTGATGTTGGTCCAATCGCCCATCGCGCTCTCCTTGGCTGTCGCTTCCGGTCGGGCGGCGTTATAGACCCCGCGAGGCCCCGACGCCTCTAGGAACTGATCCGATGAAATTCACGGTCAATGTCGAATGCTCGCCGGAGGAAGCGCGCCGCTTCATCGGCCTGCCGGACGTCACCCCGCTGAACGAAAAGCTGGTCGAGGAAATGACCACGCGCATGGAGAAGAACCTGGCTCTGTTGAGTCCGGACACCATGCTGAGTTCGTGGATGTCGGTCGGCACCCAGGCGCAAGACGCCTTCCTGAAGCTGATGACCTCCGGAACGACGGCGGCCCTGCGCGGCGCCGGCGACAAGTCGTGAATTTCGCTTAGAGTTTTTCACGTGAAGCAGGACACGATCGTGGCGCTCGCCTCCGGTTCGGGCCGGGCCGGCGTCGCCGTGATCCGCCTGTCGGGCCCGCAGGCCGCTGACGCGCTCCAGGCGCTCACAGGGGCCGATCTGCCACCGCCCCGGCGGGCGGAGCGCCGGGTCTTCCGCGACGCCGCTGGCGAAGCTCTGGATGATGGCCTGGCGCTCTGGTTTCCCAAGCCCGCCAGCTTCACCGGCGAGCACGTGGTCGAGCTGCACGTCCATGGCGGCCCCGCGGTCCTACTCGGTCTGACCGAGGCGTGCCTGGTCCTACCGGGGGTGAGACCGGCCGAGCCCGGCGAGTTCACGCGCCGCGCCTTCGAGAACGGCAAGCTGGACCTCGCGGAGGCGGAGGGCCTCGCCGACCTGGTGGACGCCGAGACCGAGGGCCAGCGCCGGCAGGCGCTCCGGCAAATGCAGGGCGGGCTCTCGGCGATCTACGAGCGCTGGCGCGCCCAGCTCATCGAGGCGATGGCGCTCCTCGAAGCGGCGATCGACTTTCCCGACGAAGACCTGCCGGCCGATCTCGAGCGCAAGGTCGGTCCGCTCGTCGATGCGATTTCTGCTGATTTGGCGCGGCATTTGGACGATGCGCATCGCGGCGAGCGCGTGCGCGACGGCTATCGCGTCGCCATCATCGGCGCGCCCAACGCGGGCAAGTCTTCGCTGCTGAATGCACTGGCGCGGCGCGAAGCGGCGATCGTCTCCGACATCCCTGGCACGACCCGCGACGTGGTGGAGGTGCGGCTCGTCCTGGGCGGTTATCCGGTCTGGATTGCGGACACGGCTGGCCTCCGGGAAGCCGCCGACGCCATTGAGGCGGAGGGCGTCCGCCGCGCGCTGGCCCGGGCCGAAGAGGCGGATCTACGGATCGGGGTGGTGGACCAGGGGGCTGACATCGATCCGGCGCTGCGGGCCGCCCTGAGGCCCGATGACCTGGTGGTTCGCTCTAAGGCCGATCTGGGACCGCCGGCGTCCTCGCCGGCGGAGGGGCTGCTGGCCTCCGCCAAGACGGGCCAGGGGCTATCGGAGCTGGAGGATGCGCTGGCCGAGCGCGTAGTCGCCGCCCTGGGTCATCAGGAGGCGCCGGCTCTAACCCGCGCTCGGCACCGGAGGCTGGTCGAGGAGGCTTTGGCGGCGCTCCGCCGGCCACGGCCGGAGCAGGCGGAGCTTTGGGCGGAGGACCTCCGCCTCGCCGCCCGGGCGTTGGGGCGGCTGACCGGCCGGATCGATGTCGAGGACCTGCTGGACGAGGTGTTTTCCAGCTTCTGCATCGGCAAATAGGCCGGTTTCACGTGTAACGCGTTTACGGCCGTAAACCACGATTCGCGCCTTGAAATTCCTAAGCTAAATTAGCCCGTTCCACGTGGAACGGGGCCGCGCGATCCGGCTAAACACAAGGGATGGTGGAGGGTGACGTTTCCCCCCGCTTTCGCTATGTAAGCGCCTCCTCATGGCGAGCGATCTCTCCTTCGACGTCATCGTGATCGGTGGCGGGCACGCCGGCTGCGAAGCCGCGGCCGCCGCAGCGCGCCTGGGCGCCCGGACGGCGCTCCTCACCCACAAGGCCGCCACCATCGGCGAGATGAGCTGTAACCCGGCCATTGGCGGACTGGGCAAGGGGCACCTGGTTCGGGAGATCGACGCGCTGGACGGCGTGATGGGCCGGGTGGCCGACGCTGCCGGCATCCAGTTCCGCCTGCTCAACCGCTCCAAGGGTCCCGCCGTCCGCGGCCCTCGCGCCCAATCCGACCGCAAGCTCTACCGGTACGCCATGCAGGCCGCCCTCGCCGCCCAGCCCAACCTCACGGTCATCGAGGCGGCCGTGGAGGATTTGATCACCGCCGTCATCCCGGGCTCGCGAAGCGAGACCCTCCGGCCGTCCGGGATGACGGAGCGGGTGGTCGGAGTCGTTTGTGCGGATGGCCGCCGGTTCAGCGCCGAACGCGTGGTGCTCACCACCGGCACGTTCCTGAAGGGCGTCATCCATATCGGCGACAAGCGCACGCCTGCGGGTCGGCACGGCGAAGCGCCGGCGATCGGCTTGTCGGATCGGCTCTATGCGCTTGGCTTCGCCATGGGGCGCCTCAAGACCGGCACGCCGGCGCGCCTTGACGCCAACACGATCGATTGGGCGTCGCTCGAATTGCAGCACGGCGATGAAAAGCCGACGCCGTTCTCGTTTCTCACCGATGCGATCACGACGCGCCAAGTGCCGTGCGGCGTCACGTACACGAACGCGGAGACGCATCGCATCATCGAAGAATCGCTCTCCAAGAGCGCCGTCTATTCTGGCGCGATCAGCGGAAGAGGGCCGCGCTATTGCCCCTCGATCGAAGACAAGGTCGTGCGCTTCGCCGAACGGGACGCGCATCAGATTTTCCTTGAGCCAGAAGGATTGGATGACGACACCGTCTATCCGAACGGCATCTCGACATCGCTGCCGGAAGATGTGCAGGAGCGCTTCATCCGCTCCATCGCCGGCTTGGAGAACGTGCGCATCAAGCGCCACGCCTATGCGATCGAATACGACTACGTTGATCCGCGCGAGTTGCTGCCGACTTTGGAGACGAAGCGTCTCAAGGGGCTTTATCTCGCCGGTCAGATCAATGGCACGACCGGCTATGAAGAAGCCGCCGCACAAGGGCTTATCGCCGGCTTGAACGCCGCGCGTGCGGCCGGTGATTCCGCGCCGTTCGAAGTCACGCGCGCCGAAGGCTATATAGGCGTGCTGATCGACGATCTGGTGACGCGTGGCGTCACCGAGCCCTATCGCATGTTTACCTCGCGCGCTGAGTATCGCCTCACGCTGCGCGCCGATAATGCCGATCAAAGGCTCACGCCAAAGGGAATCGAACTCGGCTGCGTCGGCGGCGAGCGCACGCTCAGATTCAGCGAAAAGATGCGGGAAATCGATGAGGCGCGCGCACTGATGCGTACGCTCTCGCTGACGCCGAACGAAGCCAACACGCGCGGCCTCAAAGTCAATCAGGACGGCGCGCGGCGCGATGCGATGATGCTGCTCTCTTATCCCTCAATCGCGTTCGAAGACCTCGCTTCGATCTGGCCGCAACTCGGAGTCATGTCGGCGCAGGCCCGCGAGCAGATCGAAATCGATGCGCTCTATTCCGGCTATCTTGAGCGCCAGGCGGCCGACGTCGAAGCGTTCCGCCGCGACGAAGATCTGAAGCTCGATCCCAATCTCGATTATGCGAGCGTCGGCGGGCTTTCGACGGAAGTGCGTTTGAAGCTCGCCGCCGCGCGTCCGGTGACGCTCGGCCAAGCCGGCCGCATCGAAGGCGTGACGCCGGGCGCGCTCACCGCATTGCTGACGCATGTGAAGCGCAATGAAAAGAAGAGGGCCTGATGCAGCGCGACGTGCTGTTCATGATCGAAGCGCCGTTCGAGGATGTGAAATATCCGGGCCAAAAATGGTTCTGCCGCGATTGCATGACGCTGGACGGCGCGCTTGCGCTCAACCCGCATTGGCGCGAATGCGTCGACATTCATCACGTGCGCTATCAGAAGCCGCGCGAAGAGGTGATCGCATTGCTCGGCGTCGACAATCAGAGCTGCCCTGTGCTCGTCATCGCCGATCCGAGCGCGGCGCCGGAAGGCGCGAAAACCCATGAAGGACGCGCATTTCTGACCGAGCCGAAGGCGATCCTGAATCACCTTTGGAAGAGCTATGGCGGCGTCGGCCAGCATCCATGACCAGCCCGCGCATCGTGCTGACGGCGTGGATCGATGCGTTCAATCACGCAGACGCCGATCGCCTTGCGGCGATGTACGCGGAAGATGCGGTGAACCATCAGGTCGTGTTTGAGCCGGTCGTCGGGCGCGAAGCCATCCGCGCGATGTTCGAGCGCGAATTCGCGAAGGCCGAAATGCACTGCATTCCGGAGAACATGTTTTTCGACGGCGAATGGGCCATTCTGGAATGGCGCGATCCGAACGGTCTGCGCGGCTGCGGCTTCTTCCACATCGTCGACAAGCACATCGTTTTTCAGCGCGGTTATTGGGATCAGCTCTCGTTCCAACGCGCGCAGGGAGCGGGCGCGTGAATTACGGACGCGCCGATTTCGAACGCGACGCCGCGGTTTCACGCGAAACAGCTGAACGTCTGGAAACCTATCGCGCGCTGCTCGCCGAGTGGTCGCGGCGCTTCGATCTAATCGGCCCGAACGAACTCGATCGCTTCTGGCGACGGCATGCGCTCGACAGCGCGCAGCTTGTGGCGCTTGCGCCCAACGCAAAGCGCTGGGTCGATCTCGGAACCGGGGCAGGGTTCCCAGGGCTTGTCATCGCCTGCATGCTGGCGGAGACGCCGGGCGCCGACATCAGCCTCGTCGAATCGAGCACCAAGAAAGCCGGCTTCCTCCGCGCCGTGATCGAAGCGACCGGCGTTCCGGCCAAGGTGTTCGCCCTGCGGATCGAGGATTTCACCAAAGCGGATCGCAGCCGATACGATGTGGTGACCGCGCGCGCCCTCGCGCCCTTGAAGCGACTCATCGAACATGCGAAGCCGATTCTGGATCGCGGCGCGCAAGGGCTCTTTCTAAAAGGCTCGAGTTTCGAAGCCGAGCTGGCCGACGCATCCGAAGCTCTAAAGGGTGGGGCTTTCAGGGCAGACGTGCTGGAGAGCAGGAGCGATCCGCGCGGCCGCATCATTCGCATCACGAAGGCCGCGTGAGTCACTCGCTTCTCTTTGAGGAGACGAAGACTATGCGCGTATTGGCGATCGCCAACCAAAAGGGCGGTGTGGGCAAGACCACCACGGCGATCAATCTCGGCACCGCGCTCGCCGCGACCGGCAAGCGCGTGCTGGTGTTCGACACCGATCCGCAGGGCAATGCGTCGACGGGCCTCGATATCCAGCCGGAAGATCGCCGCGTCACTTCTTATCACGTGCTGGTCGGTCAGCGCTCGCTGTCGGGCGCGGTGATGCCGACGAAAGTCCCCAACCTCTTCATCGTGCCGGGTGATGCGAACCTCTCCGGCGTCGAGACCGAACTCATGTCGGGCTTGCGTCCGCAACATCGCCTGCGCGATGCGGTCGCCGCGTTCCGCGCGGAAGAGAAGGGCGCGGGCTACGATTACATTCTGATCGATTGCCCGCCGTCGCTGAACATCTTGACGGTCAACGCGCTCACCGCGTCGGACTCGGTGCTGGTGCCGCTGCAGACGGAATTCTTCGCCCTTGAAGGGCTCGCGCAATTGCACGCGACCATCATGGCGGTGAAGGAGAATCTGAATCCCGCGCTCGAGATTCAAGGCATCGTGCTCACCATGTTCGACAAGCGCACGGTGCTGTCGGATCAGGTCGCCTCGGAAGTGCGGGAGCACTTTCCGACCAAGGTCTACAACACGGTCATACCGCGCAACGTTCGCATCTCCGAAGCGCCGTCGCACGGTCTGCCCGCCATCGTCTATGATCAGAACGCGGCCGGCTCGAAAGCCTACATCGAGCTTGCGCGCGAGCTGATCGAACGCGAACGCGCGCTTTTAGCGGCCTGAGCGCCGTCGAAAGGCCGAACCCGGAAGATTTGGTAAGACCCCGGTAATTTCTTCCCACCAGAAATTAAACATACCGAGTCGGGAAGGGCAGGAGCGGGCTTGATGAGCGATTTCGCACGGCGTGGTTTGGGGCGCGGATTGTCGGCTTTGCTGGGCGAACCGGTGAAGGCGGACTTCGGCGCGCCGGCCCAAAAGCCGACGCCGCAACCCGCGAACGCCCCGGCCTGGATCCCGCCGGAAACCCCGGTGGCGCCGGCGGCCCAATCGGCGCCGCAGCCGCAGCCCCACAATGTGGTGGAGTTGCGCAGCGAAGCGCCGGCGGTCATACCGCCGGTCACACCGGTCCAACCCGTGGTCCAACCGCCCGTCACCCCTGCGGTCCAACCGCAAGCGCAGCAGCCGCCGCAAGCGCCAGCCGAAGGCGGCCCGCGCGGGCTGCCGATCGACCTGGTGCAGCGCAACCCGAACCAGCCGCGCAAGCATTTCGACGAGGCCGAGCTTTCTGAGCTCGCAGATTCGATCCGCACGCACGGCGTGCTGCAGCCGATCCTGGTCCGCCCGATCGCCGATGGGCGCTTCGAGATCGTCGCCGGCGAACGCCGCTGGCGCGCCGCGCAGCGTGCGGGCCTGCATTCGATTCCGGCGGTGGTGCGCGAACTCGATGAAGTCGAAATCCTCGAGATCGGCATCATCGAAAACGTCCAGCGCACCGACCTCAACCCGATCGAAGAAGCGCAAGGCTATCAGGCGCTGATCGATCGCTTCGGCCGCACCCAGCAGGACATCGCCGACGCCGTCGGCAAGAGCCGGCCGCACATCGCCAACATGCTGCGCCTGTTGGCGCTGCCGGACGAGATCATGGAAATGGTGCGCGACGGGCGGCTCTCGGCCGGTCACGCCCGCGCCATCCTCACCGCGCCCGACCCGCGCGTGCTCGCGCTCAAAGTGGTGAGCGAAGGGCTGAACGTCCGCGAAGTGGAGCGCTTGGCGCAACAGGCGAAGGACGAGCGGCACGGCCCGCGCGTCACCTCGGCGCCGGCGAAGGACGCCGACACGCTGGCGCTGGAACGGAGCTTGTCGGAAGCGCTCGGCCTCGTCGTCAGCATCACCGACAAAGCGGGGCAGGGCGGCGAGGTGAAAATCTCTTACCGCACGCTCGAACAGCTCGATGACGTGATCCGTCGTCTGCGCGGCGGCTTCTGACGCCTTACGGCGCCAGATCGCTGACGATGCCGTAGCAGAACACGATCGTGAAAAAGCCCTGGAGCAGCATCGCCGCCACGGCGAGCGCGAGCGGCAGGGCGGTCTGACCCGGCGGGTCGACCTGATCGGCGATGGCGACAGCGGTTTCCGGTTTCATGCCGAGGCAACGCCCCGGCT